>CAYNBQ010000014.1:0-49786 GCA_964395275.1 uncultured Verrucomicrobiota bacterium | reverse complement strand
CTTCCGCACTGGTCGCCGGTCGAGAGGATGAACCGGCCGCCGGCCGCGGCGTCGTCGATGGCCTGTTTCGAGGCGCGCGCCACGTCGTCGACGGTCCCCCGGAGCATGACTTCCGTGGTGTGGAGGTTCCCCTTCAGAACGATCCTGTCGCCGTAGAGCCGTTTCAACTCGGCGAGGTCGCAGTCGCCCATCGGCGGGATCTCGAGGGGATCGATCACGGTCAAGTCCGTTTCCTCGGCCATGATCTTGACGAGTTCCCGCTCCGGGCCGCACGAGTGCAGGTGCGTGGGAAACCCCGCGGCGGCGGCGAGTTCGACGGCCCGTTTCACGGCGGGAAAGGATAGTTGACGGAAGATCTCCAGCGACTGGAAAACCAGGGTGCCGGAGGCGCCGACGCAGAGGAAATCGGGCCGGGGATCCATGGCCAGGATCCGTTCGAATCGTCGTTCCACCTGTTCGACGCGTTCGCGGGCCCAGCGTTCGTGGAGTTCCGGATGGTCGTAGTAATGGTAGACGGCCTCTTCGTTCCCGAGCGGACAGGAGGAGACGAGCCAGACGCCGACGAGTCCCTGGTCGCCCATCCGGTCGAGAACCCGTTGCAGGCCGCAGGGACCGAGATCGACGGGTCGGACGCCCTCGACCGGCTCGAATCGGTCGGGAACCGCGGGCAGTCCGATCGCCTCCGGCCGGACCCCGGGCGTGGGGGGATCGGCGACGTAGTAGACGTCGACCCGATCCCGCCAGATCCGCCGGCCGTTTTCCCGGCGGGAGGCCTGGACGACGATGCGTTCGTCGTTGCGGGAGACGATGAACCGTTCCCACTCGGGTGCGTTCGGGTCCCGATCCTCCGGGAAGGTCAGGGGGAAATAGCCGTCCATGAGCGCGTCGATGTCGAAGCGTTTCGCGCAGTCGATGTAGGCCTCCCAGATCGGGGGATCGTTATAGAGGTAGAGGTCCCAGAAGGGTTTCCCGGTCAGGCGGGCGGGAATCATGTTGGAGAAATCCGGGGCGACCGGCACGAAATCGGGGACCTCGCCCCGGAGAACGGTCAGGAGTCTTTCCCGCGATGTCATGGATTCCTGCGCCCGGCGGCGAGAGTATCCTCGGGGCGAGTTCATCGTCCAGATCCGCGTGGTTCCCGCGGATGCATGCGCCCGGCCCCGCGGGCTCGACGTTCCGGGCCGCCGGGTGGATCATCGGCCGGGAAAGGGGGTGCGCACCGCCGATGGAACCGTTGTCGTCCCAAGGGGATTCGATGCCCGTGTTCCGCTACGAATCGGAGGTTCGTTTCCAGGACGTGGACGGGGCGCGCGTGGTCTTTTTCTCGCGGATCCTCGAGTATTTCCATGACGCGCTGGCGGCGTTCCTGGGCGAGCTGGGCTTCCCCCTGTCGGACCGGATTCTCGCCGGGGACTGGTGGATGCCGATCCGCCGCGCGGAAGCGGACTATCGCCGCCCGATCCGGTTGGGAGAGGCGTTCCGGGTGGAGATCCTCGCCCTTCGCGTGGAAGAAACCCAGGTCCGGTTCGACTACCGGCTCGTGACGGAGACGTCCGGGGACCCGGCCGCCGTCGGCCGGACCATCCATGTCTGCGTCGATCCCGCAACGCTGCGTCGTCGTGCCTTCCCCGCCGAAGTCCGCGCCGCCTGGGAACGGGCGGCGTCGGGAAAGGGCTGATCCGCGCGGCGGGGCGGCCGGGAGCGCGCCTCCGGCGGTTCCTGGCTCAGCGGGGCGGCTTCTTCAGGAGGTCCGGGAATTTCGAACGGACCTTGTCGATCTTGGGCAGCGCATACGTCCGCACGTAGGGCTGCTCCGGATTCCGGCAGACGTAGTCCTGGTGGTATTTCTCGGCGGGATAGAAACCGGTCAACGGTTCCAGGGTCGTGACGATCGGCCGGTCGAAGACCCGCGCGGTTTCGAGCTGTTCGATGTAGGCCCGCGCGATTTCCCGTTCTTCCGGCGAGGCGTAGAAGACGGCGGAACGATACTGACGACCGCGGTCCGGTCCCTGGCGGTCGGGGGTCGTCGGATCGTGGGTCGAGAAGAAGACCTGGAGCAACCGGCCGTAGCTGATCCTGGCGGGGTCGTAGACGATCCGGACCGCTTCGGCATGGCCGGTCTTTCCCGAAGAGACCTTTTCGTAGTCGGCGTCTTCGCCGGATCCGCCCGCGTAGCCGCTGACGACCTCTTCGACGCCGTCGATCTGTTCGAAGACCGCCTCGACGCACCAGAAGCAACCGCCGGCGAAGACGGCCGAACGTCTCCCGCCCTCCCCGGGAGGACCGGGCAGATCCCGCCGGGGAGACGGCAGGCCCCGTTTCGAATTTTCGGTTGGCCTCTGCGGTTCCGCACCTTCGCCTCCCGGGTTCGAAAGGCCGCAGGCGAATCCGCCGAAGACGAGCGGGAGCATCATGAGAAGATGTTTTCGGTGTTGGAGGGGGTGCATGGGGTTCTCCCGGTTCCGCGATTCTCCGGAAGAGAGCCTCGTCCAGGTTCGGCCGCATGGCAACCCGCGCGGAACCGCGCGCGCCGGCGTGCGCCCCCGGCGGTTCTCTGTCACAATGTCCCCCGCCACATCCGGGGGAGGGTTCGGAATCGGCGTTCCCGTGGAAGATGACGCCGCACGTTGCCAGGAACGATCCAAGCGATTCGATCCGGGTGGTCCGCCGGGTCACCTGGATCGGCATGCTCGGCAACATCCTGCTGGCCGCCCTGAAGTTCGTCGTGGGGGTGGTCGGATCGAGCGAAGCCGTGGTCGCGGACGCGGTGCACAGCCTCTCCGACCTGACGACGGACGCGGCGATCCTCTTCGGATCGCGCTACTGGTCGGCGCCGCCGGACCGGGAGCATCCGTACGGCCACGGCCGGATCGAGACGATCGTGACGCTGGGGATCGGGGCCGTGCTGGGGGCGGTGGCGGTCGGAATCGTCTACCGGGCGCTGATCGAGGTGCGCGAGGCGGACATCGCGGCGCCGGGATGGATCGCCTTCGCCGGCGCCGTCGTGTCGATCTTCGGCAAGGAACTCCTCTACCGGTGGACGTGGCGGGTCGGTCACCGGGAACGTTCCTCGGCGTTGATGGCCAACGCCTGGCATCATCGCAGCGATGCGCTGAGTTCGATCCCCGTGGCGGTGACCGTGCTCGTGGCGATGATTCACCCGGCATGGTCGTTCGTCGATCGGATCGGGGCGGTGATCGTGGGGGTCTTCATCCTGCAGGCGGCCTGGCGGATCGCCACGCCGGCCTTTCACGAACTCACCGATCGGGGCGCGCCGGCGGAGGTGGGCGAGAAGATCGAGGCGGTGGCCCGCGGCGTCGACGGCGTGCTCTCCGTGCACGCGGTCCGCACAAGGAACATCGGTCCGGGGGTCCTGGTCGATCTGCACGTGCAGGTGCCGGAGGATCTGACGGTGCGCGAAGGACACGACATTTCGATGACGGTCAAGGAACGTCTTCTGGCCGAGGGTCCCGACGTGATCGATGCGATCGTCCACCTCGAGCCGTTCGAAGCGTCTCCCGGCCGGGAAGACGATCCGTCCTGAATCCTTCAGCGCGGATCGGTTTCGGAATCGGCGCCCGGGGGAGCGACGAGTTGCCGGAGGATCTTTGCGGCGAGCCGGTCGTGGTCGCCCCGTCGCCAGTTCACCAGGCATGAGAGGAAGACCGCCACGGCCAGCACCTGCGCCACGAGGATCTTCAGGAGAAAAAGGAGTTCGGTGCGCAGCGCAACGGCCCTGAGTCGGACGTAGGTTACGACGAGCTCGATCATCGAGGCGTTGAGTTCCGGCGTCGGGGCGACGCCGGGATTCAGGATCTCCATCGGGAGATCCGTGACCGTCTGGATCTTTCGATCCATCCGCACGGCGACCGCCGTCAGGACGAGGCTCAGCAGGAGGGCCGCGATGCCGAACCATCGCCAGATCCGCCAGAAACGGGCGTTGCGTTCCAGGCGGCGGGCGTAGTCCAGCGCGAGCGAACGTTCTTCATCGGTCAGATCGAGTTTCATGACGCGGGAATCTCCCCGGGATCGAAGGGCCTGGAACCGGATTCCGGGTTCAGGAGCCTTTTGCGTGCCACATCGCCCCCATGGTGACGACCGCAGCGATCCAGAGGACCACGCCGAAGAATCTCCAGACGACCTCGGGGGTCTCCCGATCCACGTAGATCGCGCCCCGGGCGTAGAAGCCCGACCCGGTCGCGTAGGGGCCGAGGAAAAAACTGACGGCGCCGAAGAAAACCATGCCGGGGACGACCGGGGAGTCGATTCCGAGGGCGTCGCAAAGCAATCCGGATCCGGCCGACAGCGCGAGGACGGCGACGATCTTGAACAACAGCAACATGCCGCCTGTGTAACGCCGTGGGTGTCCGAAGGTCCAGAAGCGAAATCCCGCCGCTTGCGCGATCCCGCGGAAGCTGGTGCAATGCGTCCGCCGGGATCTTTCCGGGGACCGGCGAGGCCGTGCAGGGCCCGGGGGAGGAGGATCATGCGGTACGGGAAACACGCGTGCCGGGGAAAACCCGTTCGTTTTCCGGCGGCGATCCTCTTTTTTCTGACCGTTCCCGTCGTCGCCGGGGCCGTCGGGATCCCCCGCGCGCGAGCGTACGAGACGAGGATGGTTTCAACTTCCGAGGAGGTCGTCGTGGCGGATGTGACGGAGTTCGGGGTCTTGCCGGACGATGCCGGGGACGACACCGAAGGCGTTCGCAAGGCGATCGAGGCGTTGGCGGGACGGGACCGTCCCGTTCTGCGGTTTCCGGCGGGCCGCTACCGGTTCGCGGGAGATCCGGACCCGAAGAGCGGTCGGCGGCAGTTCGTCTTCCGCAACCTGAACGATCTCGTCGTCGACGGCGGCGGCGCGGAGTTCGTCTTCAGCGGGTACACCTCGCCCTTCGTCTTCGTCGATTGCCGGAACGTCGAGATCCGGAACTTCCGCATCGACTGGGATCGTCCCTCCTTCTCGCCCGGCGTGGTCGTCGGACGGGGAGAGAACCGTCTGGATGTGGAGATCGACGACGGCTACCCGGTCGAAGCGGCGATGCCGGTGGAATCGTTCCAGGAGTTCGATCCCGCAACGAGGCTGCCGAAGGCCGGCGGCACGGAGATGTACTGGCAGACCGAGCGCACGGAGTTGATCCGGCCGCAGCTCCTGCGGATCCACCTGAAGAATCCCGTGACGGTTCCGGTCGGAGCCCGCCTGCTGCTGCGGCATCGGGTCTACGGATACAACGCGCTCTTCTTCCTGAGATGCCGGGACGTCCGCGTGTACGACGTCACGGTTCACACGGTTCCCGGCATGGGGATGGTGGCGAAACGGACGCGCGACATCACGGTCGAACGCTTCCGGGTGCTCCTGCCGCCGGGATCCGACCGGTTGATGACCACCACGGCCGACGGCACCCATTTCGCCGGGTGCAGGGGAACGATCCGACTGCGCGACTGCGAGTTCGAGCGGATGGGCGACGACGCGGTGAACATCAAGTCCGGCCTGTACATCACCTTTCGGAAGCGGATCGACGAACGGACGATCGCAGGGGTTCACAATCTGGGCCTGGTCGATCTGCCCGATCCGGGGGACGAGATGGAGTTCCGCAGGGCCTCCACGCTGCTGCCCTTCGCGACGCGCACGGTCGAAACGGCGGAGTTGGAAGGGAAAGTCCATCGGGTGCGGTTCACGGAACCCCTGCCGGAGGGTCTGGAACCGGGGGACGTCGTCGGCAACGCCTCGCGAACCCCGAGGGTGCGGATCTCGAACGTGACGGTGCGCGACAACCGCGCCCGCGGTTTCCTGCTGCAGACTCGGGACGTGGTGGTGGAAGACTGCCGGTTCGAACGATGCACGACCGCGGGGATTTTCGTGATGACGGAGATCGTGCATTTCTTCGAGAGCATCGCCCCGCGCGACGTGGTCATCCGCAACTGCGTCATCCGCGATTGCGGTTACGCCCCCCCGTACCAGGAGGGGGTGCTGATGGTCTACGCGTACCTGAAGGATTTCGCCTTTCCCCCGGAACCGGGGCTTTTCCGGAATATCGTGATCGAGAACACGACGGTCGAGGGAGGGAGGGGCGCCGGGATCTTCGTGGCGGGGGCCGACGGGATCACCCTGCGCGGGAACGTGGTCCGCGGCATGTGCGCGGCGCCGGGCCGTCCCGAGTCTGCGGCGGCGATCTACATCATGAGTTCCCGCAACGTCGTGCTGGAGGGGAACCGGGTGCGAAAAGAGGAACAGGCGGACGGATGCGAAGAAAGTCTGCGGCTCGGCCCCGGTTGCGATACGAAGACCTTCACGGTGCGCAACAACGAGGGGATGGATCGGCCGAGATGAGATCGGACAGGGTGTCGCGGGAAAGGTGGGAGGGACGATGAGGAAATTGCTTGTCGTGTTGTTCGCCGCCAACCTCGTGTTGGCGGCGATGTCGGCGACGATGCTGCCGTCGCGGGTGGCGATCCATTTCGGGGCCGGCGGCGCCGCCAACGGATGGGCGTCGAACCCGGCGAACGCGCTCGCCATGGCGGCGTTCCAGGTCGGGCTCTTCTGCCTGTTCCGGTTCTCGTCCCGATGGCTGCTTCGTCTTCCTCCCGGGTGGATCAGCCTTCCGAACCGGGACTACTGGCTTGCGGAGGAGAACCGGGCCCGGCTGGCGGAGCGCCTCGACCGGTCCATGGCCGGGTTCGGCGCGGGACTGTTCGCGTTCCTGCTGGTGACGGGTTGGCTCGTGTTCCGGGCGAACCTTCTCGATCCCCCGCGGCTGAACACGCCCGTGTTCCTGGCGGCGCTGGGCGCGTTCTTCGTCTTCACGGCCTGGTGGCTGATTTCGTTCTTCCGGGCGCTTCGAATCCCCCGGGAAAGATAGCCCGCCCGGTTCCGCCGCCGGGAAGGATCCGGGGTCGGGGATCGCCGGGCCCCCCGACCCGTTCGCCCCGCGGAGAAACGGGGTGTAACGTTTGGACCGCCGGCGGCGTATCCCCGGGTGAACCTTTGAATCCGCAGCGTGCGCGTCCGGAACGCGACGCGCGGGAGGGGAGATCCGAGGATGAAGACGACGGCGATGGCGGTGCTGATGATTTTTCTGGGAACGGCGGCGCTTTCGGCGGCCCCGTTCCGCCTGGACACGATTCCGCAGGACGCGAAGTGGGCGGCGCGCGTCGACGTGGAACGTCTGAAGGAGACGCGGTTGGGGAGGATGCTCCTCGACGAACTGAACCGGGAGAAACCCGCGGCCCAGCTGGCGGCCGTGGAGGCCGTCTTCCGGTTCGATCCCCGCAAGGATCTTTCTTCGATCCTCGTCTACGGTTCCGGCGCGAGTCCCGAGCAGGGCGTGGCGCTCATCCGGGGGACGTTCGACGAGGATCACCTCGCGACCCTGGTCCAGGCGAACGAGACCTACGAGAAGTATCGATACGGATCGCACGTCGTTCACAGCTGGATCGATGAGAAACCCGGGTCCGAACGGCTGTTCGGATGTTTTCATCCTTCGGGAGCGTTGCTGCTCAGCCAGGGACGCGAGACGTTGAAAACGGCCCTCGACGTACTGGACGGGAAGAAACCCGGATTGAGCGCGGAGGATCCGTTCGCGCGCCTGATCGGCGACGGATCGCCGGTCTTTTTCCTGGCGGCGGCCGATCTCGCCGATCTCGATTCCCTGGATCCCGATGCGGCGATCCTGAAGAAGGCCGCGGCGGCGCGGATCGCCGTCGGGGAAACCGGAGACGATCTCGAAGGAACGCTGCGGCTGACGACGCGCACCCTGGAATCGGCCCGGCAGGTCCAGAAGGTCCTGGAAGGCATGCTGGCGTTCGCTCGGTTGAACGACGTCGAAGAACCGGACCTGGCGCGGCTTGCGGACCGGACCCGGGTTTCCCGCGACGAGAAGACGGTGGAAGTGGTCGTCCGTCATCCCGTGGACGACCTGATCCGGTTGCTCCGCGAGGAAATCGAGCGCAAGGGTAAGGAAGAACAGCCGCTGTAGGCGCGGAGAACCACATGTCCGACCGGCGGGAAGATCGGACCGACGAGGGCCTCGCCCGGGACGCCCGGGCGGGGGATCTCGCGGCGTTCGAGGAACTCGTGAGCCGATACGAACGGCGCATCTACGGGTTTCTTCGCGCCCGAACCGGTTCGGTCCACGATGCCGAGGACCTGGCGCAGACCGTCTTCGTGACCGCCTACAGGAAACTGCACCGGTATCGCGTTTCCCGGCCGTTCGCCGCGTGGCTCTTCGCCATCGCCCGGCGCGCGGCCGTCAGTCATTACCGGTCCGCCCGGCGCCGCGAAGATCGGGAGAGAAACGCCGTCGTCCCCGGTTCCGGGGGCGAGATGCCCGCCGCCGAGCGGATGCGGACCGAGGAAGAGGGGGCGCGGATCTGGCGATGGGCCCGGGAGAATCTCTCCGAGAATCAATTCGCCGTCCTGTGGTTGCGATATGGAGAAGACCGGTCGGTGGCGGAGATCGCGCGGGTGCTCGGACGGACACCGGCCCATGTGAGGGTGCTGTTGCACCGCGGACGGGGGCGTCTGGCGGAGCGGTTGCGTAATGCGATGAGGGCGGCCGGCCGGGGCCCGTCGTCGTCCTTCGCGGAGGCCCGGGAAACGATCGACCGGATGCCGGGTCTGGAAGGGAAAGGGGTGAACGATGTGGTGCCGCTTTCATAGACGACGCATGTCGGAAGCGCTCGACGGGGGTCGACCGCTGGATCCGGGCACGCGACGGCATCTCGAGGCCTGCGCACGATGCCGTTCCTTCCGGCAGGAGCAGCGGGGGATCGTGGACTCGCTGCGTTCGACGGCCTCCGGCGACCCTCCTCCGGAGCTGCACGGGCGGATCCTGGCGGCGCTCCATGCGGAGGAAAGGCGTCGGCGGGGGATACGAACGCTGCGAATCATCCCGATCGGGGCGGCCGCCATCGCGGGGGCCTTCGCCCTGGTGTTCTTCCTCGCGGGCCGACAACCCCCGTCGGGGCCGCCGGCCGCGCGGCGGGAAGGCGGCGCCGGCGGAATCCGTCCGAGCCCGCAAGGCGTGGAGCCCCTTGTGTCGCGTGAGGAACTCGATGCGATGGCGAACCGGCTGGAACGAACGGTGGCCTCGCCCTTCGCCGGGGAGATCCGCTCGTTGTCGAAGGATCTGGGGGAGGCCACGGACCTCGTCTTCGCCTGCCTCGGCGGCCGGCCGCGCAGGTGAACCCCGCACGAGCCGCCGCGCGACGTCCGGGCCTCCCGCATCAATCCGCTCGAAGCTCGACCGTTTTTCCCGTGGCGGACGCTTCCAGGCTGGCCAGGGCGATGCGCAGGGCGCGCTTGCCGTCCTTGAGAGTGCATTCGGGAGCGCGGTCCCCCGCGATGCAATCCAGGAAATGGCGCCACAACCCCACGAAGGTGGCAGCGAAATCGCCACCCCGGCGCAGCGCGGGAATCGCCCCCCGGAAGTTCGGCGACGGCCTCAATCGTCTTCTTCAGGCGATCCTTGACATCGCCCGGGCAGACGGAGCGGGGGAAGAACTGGAATCCGTCGAACCGGTAGCATGACAGCCGGAGCCGCCCGGCCGTGCCGAAGATCTCCAGCCCGCTCTCGGGAGCGGTCGTGTAGGTGAAAAACCTCGAGGCCAGGGCGCCGGTCGACAGCTGCGCGCAAGAAGGTCCCACGCGAGCCCGGGCGACCGCAGCAGGTCCTGGATGCGTTCTCTCAGTCGTACTTCGGTTTTCCCCTCCGCTCGATGAAATTCATCAAGGCACAACCGGGAGGGACGGTCCGATCGAAATCCGACGCGGGTCGAGGGAAGCGGTGTGCAGGGACGGAGACGATCGCCGGATGCCCGCGGGACATCTTGCGCGGGGGGATTCCGGCCCGTACGCTTCGCGCGCGTGTCCGGCCCCATGAGATGTCCCCTTCGGGGGCGAACGGGAGGGATCGTGCCGATGTCGAAACGCCGCCGATTCGCCGGTCTTCGTACCGGACGATGTTTCCTGTCGATCCCGGTTCTCCTGCTGTCCGTGTTCCTGGGGGGCAGGGCTTTTCCCGCTCCCGGGCCGCAGGGGCGGGATTCCGCGGCGGGGTCGGTGCCGAAGAACATCTACGGGGCCCATCTGCTGGTGGATTCGTTGGAGGGGTCGGGAGAGGCCCAGCTCCTCTGGGTGAAAAAGCTGGTGGGCCGCAGAGGACATGTAAAAACCCTTTTCATGAACGTTACGGCCGACACCGACGGACCGCGCCCGGGTTGGGTCGCGTTTCTGAACCGCTGCTACGACGAGGAACTGATCCCGGTGGTGCGGCTGGCGGGGGTTTATCGGGAGGGGGGCTGGGTGAAGCCCGAGGCGGACGCGCCCGGCGACTATCATTCGATGGCGGCGGCCGTGAAGCGGGTGGTCGAGGGGCTGCCGCGGCGGGACGGTTTCCCCCTGTACGTGGAGATCTGGAACGAACCGAATCTGTCCGTCGAATGGAGCGGCGAACCGAACGCTGCGGAGTACGCGGCCTTCTTCGTCCAGGCGGCCGCGGCTCTTCGGGAGATTGGTGACCCGAGGATCGTGATCCTCAACGGGGCCCTGGCGACCAGCGCCGGGTTCACCGAGGAGCTCTGCAGGGCAGAGCCCGCGTTCGTGGATTCCTTCGACGTGTGGGCGTCGCATCCCTACCCGATGAACCATCCGCCGGAGGTGAACATCCACGACGGCACGGCCGGGGATTCTCCGGAACACACGATCGATTCCTACCTGCTGGAACTGGAGGTTCTCGAGAAACACGGACGGGCCGACGTCCCGGTGATGATCACCGAGACCGGGTACGATCTCGGCAACGACGTGTTCCGCGGGGAGGGACACCCGATCATCGACGAGGCGAACCGCGCGGACTACATCGCGCGGGCGTTCCGCGACTTCTGGTCGCAATGGGACGAGATCGTCGCGGTGCTGCCGTTCGTATTCATGGGAGAGAACTGGGAACGCTTCGAATGGGTGTACCCGGACAGCGGAACCGACCAGGACGGGTTCCCGACCCGCCCGCATCGGCAGTACACGGCGGTGGCGGCCCTGGCGAAACCGACCGATTCGACCGGGGCCGTCAGCGGCAGGGTGATCCTCGATCCGCTGGGGGTTCCCGTGGAGAATGTCTGGGTCCGGGGCGGCATCCAGGGTCCGGTTGTTTCCTACGACATCAACATGACGGACGCCCTCGGCGCGTTCTACCTGGGCGGTTTGCAGCCCGGTCGATGCGTCATCACGTTCAGCGGGGACGGGCTTGCCGGCGGCCGAACGGAGGTCCGGATCGAAGCGGGGCGCAACGCCGTGGTGGAAATGCCGATGCGGGCCCTTGCGTTGGGGACCTTGCACGGAGTGGTCCGCGACGCACTGGGCGGACAGGGGGTGTTCGGGGTATCGGTCCGGTTCGATCCCCCGGTGGAAGGAGAAATCGTGACGGATCCGCGGGGACGGTTCCGCGGGGTCCGCCTTCAGCCGGTGGCGTACACGATCGAACTTTCCAGGCCGGGCTACCGCACCCTGCGCGTTCCCGGGATCGTGGTCCCGGGACGCGGGGAGAGAGAGATCAGGCTGGCCATCGCGCCCCGCTGCGAACCGCCCTGGCCGAACCTTCTCGGCAATCCGGGCTTCGAAGAGGGCGTCGGCGGCGGCGGGCGGCAGGGGATCGGCCTGCGGTTCGAACCGACGGCGACGGGGGAATACGAGGTCGTGCCGGGGGCGGCCTTCTCGGGCCTCCGCGGGCAACTGATCCGGGCCGGAGACCGGGAGGTGGTCGTCCGTCAGATCACGCACTACGGGACGGCGAAGGTCGGCGCGCGGTACGCGGCCTCGGTCTGGTGCCGGGCCGATTCCCTGTCGGGAGAAGGCGCGGCCCTCTCGATGGACTTCACGCGGGACAGCGGTGAGGTGGTCGAACGGGTGGGTCCGACGGAACGGGTGCGGGGTTCGACCGGGAAATGGCGCCGTCTTCGTCTGGAGGGGACGGCCCCCGAGGGCGCCCGGCGGATCTCGGTGAACCTCATGGTCGGCAAGGGGAAAGGGACGGCCTGTTTCGACGACGTCTACCTGGGCGTCGAACCCGGCGCGGGGGAAAACGGCGCGCATTGACGCATCGCGGCCTTCTCCCGGAGGATTTCCGCCGTGAACAACGATTCCTCGAACAGACCGCCGGCCCTGGTTCCCTCCAAAGATTTCTGGTCGCGCCGGGAAAACCGCCAGAACCACGCCGTCACCTTCGAGGCCTTCGGCGTCCCGGTGTGGATCACCGCGAACGATCCGCGTTTCCTGGAAGCCGCACGGCTCTCGAAGAGACGGTTCAGTCGCGGCCGATCCGCCGGATCCGCGCCGATGCGGCTGCGCATGGTGCGTCTGCCGGCGCAGGAGGGAGAGCGCCTTCCCCGGGATCTTCCCGACCGGCTGGTCTATTCCGGTGTGGACGACCGGATCATGATCTCGGCCGGGAACCTGGGATGCGCGTTCGGCGACCTGGGCGCGCGCGAGGCGTGCGTTTTCCTGGCCGACCCGGTCGTCGCCGATCCTGGAATCGTCAGCCGGTACTTCATCGATCACTACATCACGAATTTCCTTTTCACCGAATGGGCGATGCTGCACGCCTCGTGCGTGGTGGATTCGGTCCGGGGGCGGCTGGTGATCCTGGTGGCCCCGCACAACGCGGGGAAATCCACGACGGCACTGCGCCTGGCCGAGGCGGGGTTCGATTTCCTGGCCGACGGCATGGTGCTCCTTCGCCTGGACGGAGACCGGTTGACGGCGGGGGGATACCCGATCGGCGAGGTGCGGTTGCGCGACGACGTCCTGGCGCGCTTTCCCGAGTTGACCGGCGAACGGATCCCGGTGCGCGAACATGAGAAGACGATCGTGGACCTCCGGGCCGTGGATCGATTGCGCATCCGCGAGACGACGATGGAGATCGAGTCGGTCGACGTGCTTTGCGTGCGGCGGACCGACGGGCAGGAAACGTCGGTCGAACCGATTTCCACGGGGGAAGCCTCGGGGGTCCTGGCCGGGAACACGGTCTACTGGGACGAACCCTCGAGGCTGCGGCACAATGAAGCGATCCTGCGCCGGCTGCTGGAACGTGCCCGGCTGCACCGGATGCATCTGGGATGGGACGTCGAGCGGCTCGTCGCGGCGGTGCGGAATCTGCCGGGGGGACGGGGGCCGTGAGCGATTCCGAACGGATTCGGCGCCTGCTTCTCCTGGGGCTGCGGGAGGACCCGGAGGATCGGCGGAAGGCGTTTTCGGGGCTGACCCCGGAGGACTGGCGGGAGCTTCTGGACCGCTGGAACGATCATCGGCTTCTGCCGCTCGTCCACGTGCGCCTGGGCGCCCTCGAGGAGGCGGGCGTCGTTCCGGCCGAGGCGGCGGAACGCCTGGCGCGGCGTCATGAGGAAACGCTCGAACACAACCGGGGGATCCGCCGGCAGGTGGCCGGTCTCGCGGATCTTTTCGGGGGCGGCGATCCGCCCCTGGTGTTGATCAAGGGACTGCATCTGAACGAGACGATTCACGGCGACCTGGGGATCCGGGAGCTGTGGGACATCGACGTGCTGGTCCGCCGGAAGGATCTTGCGCGTGTCCAGGAACGAATGTTCGACGCCGGCTACGGCCCCCGCGAACGTCCGTCGATCGAGGAACAATGCGCCGAGCACCGGCATCTCGTTCCCTTCCGGCATCCGCAGGGGGTCGCGCCGGTGGAGGTCCACTGGACGATCGAGACGCGGGAAGGCCCCTTTCGCGTGGATCCGGAGGGACTGGTGGACCGGGCGGTTTCCGAGGACATCCGCGGGATCCGGATCCGCGTCCTTTCTCCGGAAGATCTTCTCCTGTACCTGTGCCTGCGCGCCGCGTGGCAGGATCATTTCGCCGCGGGCCTGCGGTCTCTCTTCGATGTCCGGGGTCTGCTGGTCCGCTACGCCGCCGAGCTTCGCGCGGAAACGTTGATCGAACGGGCGCGGCGCTGGCGCTGCACGAAATGTCTCTTCTTGACGCTGTCTCTTGCAAGGCAACTGTTTGGCGCGCCGGTTCCCGCGGAATGGCTCGAGGAGATCCGGCCCGCCGATTTCCGGCGGGAATACCTCGACTGGTCGGAGGAACGGATCTTCGTACAGAAAGTCGACCGCCACCGCATCCTGTCGCCGACGATGGCGCGGGCCGCCGCCGAAAGTTCCGCGGCGAAGAGGGCGGGGATCGTGCTCCGGCGCGTCTTTCCGGCGCCCGCGGATCTGGCGCGGATGAACGATCTGCCCCCGCGGTCGCCGCGGGTAGCGGCGTACTACCCGGTGCGGATCGTCGACCTGATCCGGCGACGGGGCCGGATGGCGTGGCGGCTGGGTCGGGGAGACCCGGAGGCCCGCGATCTGGCCCGCCGCGTCCAACGGCGCGAGGCGGTGTCGCGCTGGATCGCAAGCGAAGAGGGCTGAGCCGTGCTTTCCGCTTCGCCGTCGAAGGGCATGCCCGAGCCGCGGCGCACGGTCATGCAGGGCCCCTCGGCCCGGCCTGCCGGGATTTCAACAGGGCGACCGAGTTGACGGCGCTTTCCCAGGGGCGGGCGCGACAGCTCCCGCGGCGGGGGCGGTCGTCCGCATCGTAGTACTCCGCCCAGGCACCGGTTTCGTCCAGCATCCGGAGAAGTCGATGCCAGGCGGCCGGCGCCGCCGGGTGGTTCAGCCGTGCGAGCGCGTACAGGAGGAACCCGGGATCGTAACCGACGCATCCCGCGCCGCCCGGCACCGTGGGGACATGGCCCCCCGGGTCCGCCCGGGACAGGATGCGTTCGACCACCGCGCGGGTCTCCGGCGGAGAGAGCAGGTCGCTTTCCAGGAACGGGGGAAGCAGCGAGACCGAGTGGATCTCCATCGGGTCCGGCCGTTCCGGAGGCGGATCCTTCCGGCCGATGCAGTCCGGGCAGAGGTACCGGCCGTGTGCGGTGCGCTCCGTCCATCCGAAGGCGCCGCAGGCGCCTTCGCAGACCCCGTGGCGGAATCGCGGCGGAACGATGTGGTCCTCCCTCGCCGGGGCGTTGACCAGGATCCGGTCCCGACGGAAGAAATGCCGGCGCCAGGTCATGCGCAGTCCGGCGATTTCCTCCAATGCCCCGGCCGGATCGCCGACGCCGATCGCCCTTCGAAGCGCCGGACTGCGCAGAACCCGGCGTTCCGATTCCAGGAAGAGGAGCGTGGATTCGGCGGATCCCTGAAGGAGGCCGGAACGGGGGAAGAATCCGCCGGCGACGTAGGTTTCGTCGCCGTTGAAGGGCAGCAGTCCGCCGGCGAGATGTTTGCGCTGAACGCGGCGGCACCACTGCAGCATGGGGCCGATCGTCTCGAGGAAGCCGTCGTCGCCCGTTCGATCGAGGTAATCGGCGGCCTGGAGGACGACGTATGCGGGCAGTTCGACCTCGTCGTTTTCGTGCATGTGCCGCGCGCAGTCGGTACCCATGGATTCGGCGTTGTGAAGGTCGCCGAACCGTTCGAACTTCCGCCGGCGGAACTCGAGGGCGGCGCGGGCCTCCTCGAGCATCCCGAGGGCGAGCATGCCCCGGGCGACGCCGTACTGATCGCGGACGTAGGCCAGGGGGTAGAAATGCCCGGCCGTTTCGGCTCCTTCGGCCGACTGCTGGACCTTGAGCAGCACGGCGACCCCGTCGAGGATGCGTTCTTCCTCCCCGTCGAGAGATTCGACGGGCGCCGTCCGGGTCCGGCGCCTCCCGGTGAACCCTTTCCAGAAACGTTCCGCCTCCCGGATCCGTGGATCCGGGCCGGTCTTGATGCATTCCTCGGCGAGGACGGCGCCCGCGCGATCGTCGACGGCGCCGACGATCGCGAAGCCGCCGGTTCCCGGCGCGCAACGGATCCACAGGGCGCCTTCCCCGGCGGGTTCCAGGCGGCAGGCGCCGAACGGGACGATCCGGTGAACGCCCGTCAGGTTCGTCGGGTAACGGAAGATCGTTCCCCCGGGCGGAAGGATCCGGATCCAGGTTCCCCGAAGGGCCGCGTCGGGGCGGAGGGGTTCACCGTCGGCCGGCCGCAGGAGGAAGGAGATCCCCGGTCGCCGGCAGGAGATCCTTCGGAGGTAGACGGGATTCGCCGGATCGACGCATTCGGCGAACTCCATCATGAGGGAACCGCCGCGGCGCACGACGTGATCCCAGATTGCGGTGCCGGGGCGGCGTCGAATCTCGTCGGTGAGCGATCCGTCGAAGCGGGTTTCCAGGGAAAAGATCCGGGGAGAGCTGTAAGGGGGGCCGAGGAGATCGATGAGATCCGGACCGACCGCGTAGACGAGCATCCGGCCGTTCCCCATGACGTGAACGTCGGCGGAGTCCGGACCGTCGTTCTTCCAGAAGCGCCGGGAGACCGCCGCGGGTTCTTCCGGGACCGTGGTCATCCCCGGAGATTCGGCAGGTAGGCGCCGAGATCGGCGAGCCGTTGCTGCAGGGTCCGCACATCGATGGAGCGGGAATCGGCGTCCGCTTCGATCATCAGGGCGGCCGCGGCGCCGGCGGCCTGGCCGGTGATATAGCAGCCGGGCATGACCCGGATCGAGGCCTGCACGGCGCGGTCGGCGCTCACGCACCGGCCGGCGACCAGAACGTTGGACAGGCCGCGCGGGGTGAGGATCCGGTAGGGGATTCCGTAGCTTTCGCCTTTCGGCAGGCGCAGGGTGGTGAACTCCTTCATGAAACGGTCGAAGTTCTCCGGATCGGGGTCGAGCGGATGGATGTCGACCGGGTAGGAGTAACGGCCGATCTCGTCGTCGAACGAGGCGCAACTGCGGAAGTCGTCGAGGCGAAGGACGTAGTCCCCGAGGATCCGCCGGGTCTCCCGGATTCCCAGGAGCGACGCGGTGGCGACCAGTTCCATCCGTTCGAACCCCTGCAGGTATTCCCGGTAGTAGCGTTCGTACTCGGGGAGGGATTCGCGGCCCCGGCGGAGGGCCGCGGTGAGGGATTCCTCGTCCGTGCCGTCCACGCCGAAGGTGTGGCCGATGTTGCCGCCGCCGATCGTTTCGCCGACCCGCCACATGCCGGGCAGGTGGCGATCCCGGACCCGGAAAACGCCGTCCCGGAAGGCCTCTTCGAGGCGGGCCGCGCCGGTCCCCAGACCCGAGGCGCGGACGCGGTCCCAGTCGATGCCGGCCCACAGGCTGCAGAGGGTTCCCGGCATCATTCTCCCGTCGGCGTCTCCCTTCTCGAACGGGGCGCCTGCAAACGCGGCGAGGTCGCCGTCGCCGGTGGCGTCGATGAAGGCGCGGGCGCGGATCGCGAAGAGACCCGACTTGGCGGCGCAGACGGCCTCGTCGATGCGTCCCTCGCGCACCGTGACGTCGACGAGCCGGGTGTGGAAGGTGTACGGAACGCCGGCGTCGTCGAGAAGGGTTTCGTACACCCGTTTCAGGACCTCGGCGCGGATGGCGGTCCCGTCCGCCGGCCACGTGCCGCCGGCGGCCCGGAGGCTCTCGAGAATGCGGCGTCCGACGCCGTCGGCCAGGAAATGAACGCCGTCGGTGAACTGCATGAAGGCGGGCACGCCGCCGGCCGTGCCCATGCCGCCGAGGCACGTGTGGGCCTCGATAAGGCGCACCCGGGCGCCGCCGTGCGACGCGGCCAGGGCCGCCGCGATGCCCGCGGGTCCGCCGCCCGCGACGAGAACATCGACGTCATGGCGCACGGGCAGTTCGCGGCGATAGGAAAGGGTGCGTGCGGATTTCGCCATGGAGGCTTCTCCAGGGACGAAGCTTCCCCTTCCGGCGGCTTTCCTGTCAACCCGGGGCGCAGGCGGGATCCGGTTGGTTCCGTCGCTCCTGCGCCGGGCGCAGGGATCGAGGGACGGGAAGGGGCGTGTCGGCGCCGGCGACACCCCATGATACGGTGTATCGAGTTTCCCGGCACTACAGGATGCGGGGTCCAGGCCCTCTGAACGGTCTTTTTCGGATTTTTTCGAAGATTGGGCTTCCCTTCGGGGGCGGCGATGCGCTACATTCAAGTGTTCTGGAGGCGTATCCGGAACGGTACCGCAGCGTTTTCTCCGGAAGGCGGGCGGGCGAGCAAGGGAGACGCACGAGGAGGACAAGGGGCAATGAACTGGAGAGTCTTCGGAGTGGCGGTGCTGGCGGTCGTGCTCGGTGCGGTGTCGGTGCAGGCGTATGTGGAGATCCTGGATTTCGACACGGTGGGCGGCGGGTTGCCGGTCGATCGGATTTACGCGCACGTCTTCCAGGATTCGGAGACGCTCTATGCGCAGCTCTGGGGCGGATCGAGCGTCGGCGGCGGCCGCGAGATCGTCAAGCTCGTCAAGACGCCCAGCGGCTGGAACCGGACGGTTCTGGTCGATACGGCGACGTGGCTGTCGACCTCGGGCGCGACGGGGCTGACGACCTTCTACGGGTTCGGGCAGGCCGGGAACTATGTTCAGTTCACGGATTCCAGCAGCGACGCGATCTGGCGCGTGGACAAGAACACCGGCGCGCTGTCGACCTACGTGTCCAAGGCGGACATCATGGCGTACACGGGGGGGACGTCCGTGCAGCTCCTCACCACCTCGACGGTGGGCAGCGACGGGCAGACGACCTTCTACGAGGGGCGCAGCGACAGCATCCTCCGCACGACGGGTCCCGGATCACTCGGCACGCTGGTTTCGAAGACGCAGTTGGAAAGCGCGTTCGGCAACAGCACCGTTTCCGGCGGGCTGACCTTCGACGGCGGCGGCAATCTCTACTGGGGCAACAACACGTCCGACTCGCTGGCCAAGCGCGACATCTTCGGGACGTTGAGCTGGGCGCTGACCACCGGCGACATCACGGCGGTCACGGGCGAGGCTTCCGCCGGATTCAACGCGATCAAGTACATGCCTGCCGACGGCCGGGTGTACTTCTATGAATCAGCCAGCGACAGCATCCTGGCCTTCAACCCGACGAACCCGGCCGGGACGCTGGCCGTGGTCCTGTCCGAGGCGGCTCTGATGGCCGGTCCGGCGGGCAGCGACAACGTCGGCGAGCTGAGCTGGTACGACGACGGACAGGGCAACAAGGGTGCGACCTGGACGAAGATCAGCAGCACCGGCGGGATCTACATGGTTCCCGAACCCGGGACGATGGCCCTCCTGGCGCTCGGGCTCGGAGTGGTTTCGCGGCTGCGTCGTCGCGCATGATGGATTCGAACTGACGAGAACGTGGAAAACACCGTTCCGGCGAATTTCGCCGGAACGGCGTTTTCTTCTGGGGACCAAACGGCGGGGATGATGCCCGGTTGAGGTGACGTCATGCGGTGGTCGAGATCGATGGGTATCGCCTGGGCGACGACGTTGGCGGCGGTGATCGCGGCGGAGGAACCGGACAACCTGGAGCTGCTCGTTCCGCGCGAGCATTCCATGGGGACCGTCGGCGGGGCGTTCGCGGCGTACGGATACGTTCCCGAGACGGGCGATTTCTACACGGGGATCTTCGGATCCGGCGCCGGGATCCGGTACTACGACGTCTCCGAGGACGTCTCCTACCAGTACGTGTATCCATCCGACCAGGAGCGGATGTCCCGTTCGGACTGGATCACCAACGGGTATTTCAACGCCGACTGGGCCGGCGGCTGGTACGTCTCCTCGCTGGTTCTGAATCCGACGAACCTGACCTACAACGGGGTCGACTACGGTCCGAGCGCCCTGGCGGCGATGACGACGATGCCGAGCAAGACCGACGGCGAATGGGCCTATACGAAGGCCTTTCTCACCTACGACCTGCGCGAGATCTGGGCCGCGACGGATCGGCAGCCCGACTACGACAACGCCATGTTCTCGAATCCGCCCGTCGAATACGACCGCGACTACGGGTGCGGATACGGATGCGTCAACTGGAACGACGTCATCACCAGCCTGGCCAGCGTGCAGGAGATGGCGGAGGCGATCGGGTTGACCAACATCCTCAAGAGCGCCCGCAACGGGAGACAGGCCGCATGGTCCACCGACGGACAGTCCGTCTACATGGTCGATCACGGCCGGGGCAACGGTTTCGGCGGGATCTGGAAGAAGAACCTCGTGACCGGCGAACTCCGCCGGATCTACACGGGCGAAGGCGACAACAACGGGTTGTACAGCGAACCCTGGGTCGTCGCCGCCGCGCTGCGGAATTTCGCCGGATACACCCTCGACGCGGACCAGATCCTCGTCGGCAGTTCCGAGAGCATGGAAAACCGCGGCGGGCTCTGTTACGTGCTGGACAGCGGCCGGGTGGGGGTCGTCATCCCCGCGCCCCGGCTGGAGCAATACCTCGGGCAGCCGCCGAAGATCACGGCGCTGACATGCGGTCCGGACGGCACCGTCTATTTCTTCAACCAGCAGTCGCCCCGGTACAGCATCCACATGCTCGACCCGCAGGGCCGGCTCTACGACCTGGACAACCGGGCGCGGCGCCTGGCGTGGCACGTCAACCACGGAAACACGAGCAGCGCCTCGATGTCGCTGCGCCTGCAGAACCGCAGGGTGACCCGGGATCCGGACGGGACGCCGGGCAGCGGCGACGAGTACGACATCGACCAGGTGATGTTCATGTCCGTGAACCTCAAGGGCGTCGGGGGCGTGAACGTCTTCCGGCCGTGCGACTTCGATCGCGACGGCGCGGTCGACGCCGACGACACCGCCTTCTTCTTCGAACAGTACCGGCGCACGTGGACCGATACGAACGTCCTCGAGATCAGCGACACGCAGGACTACTACGACTACATCAAGGCCGATCTCAACGGCGACGCCTACCCCGATCCGGACACGGGAAACGCGACCCTGGCGGCGCCGGCGGTGACGGAGCGGGATGTCGAAGTCCTGCTGCGTTTCGTCACGAAGACCCCCGGGGACGCCAATCTGGACGGGGTCGTCGACGGCGGGGATCTGGCGATTCTGCAGGCGCATCTCGGCGGCCCGGGATCCTGGCTCGACGGGGATTTCGACCGGAACGGGATCGTGGACGCGGCCGACGAGGCCCTCTGGACAGCGCACAACGGCGAGACCTACGCGATCACGGATTTCACGGCCTCGGCCTCGTACCGGGGAGGCGCCGCGGGGAGCTGGGATGCGGATGTGCGCAAACCGGACGGCGTCACGCCGCCGGACGCGGACACGCTCGTCACGTTGAACCGCGAGGAAGGGGCGGTGGTGGCCGGCCCCTCCGGGGAGGAGCGGGTCGCGTGGCTGGTGATCGGCAACGGGGGAACCGGAGCGGCGACGGAACTGCAGTTGAACGGGGGCGCGCGGCTGATCTCGACCGAGGGCGTCCATCTGCGGCGCACGGGGCGGTTGACCGGCGACGGCGAACTGGCGATGGGTTCCTACGGGGCGATGGGTTCGATCTACGTCGAGGAAGGCGGGTTCCTGGGAGCGGGGATCGACATCCTCGGCGGACTCTACCTGAACCTCGGTGCGGACCAAGCGCTGCCGAATTTCATCGGCGACAACGGGGCCAACCCCGGGGGGCTGATCCTGGACGGCGACGCGGTGTTGACCCTCGCCTCGACCCGGAACAGCTACAGCGGCATCACCGAGATCCGGGGAGGCACGATCCGGCTGGGAGCCTCGGGGGTCATTCCCGACGGGTCGGCGGTCGACGTCTGGAGCGACGCCGTCTTCGACCTGAACGATTTCGACGAGACGATCGGGCCGCTGTCCGGCTCGGGTTTCGTGCTGCTGGGGTCGGCGACGCTGACCATCGGCGTGCCGGAGGGATCGACGTCCACGTGGGCCGGCGCCATGAGCGGAACGGGAACCTTCGTCAAGGAAGGCGCCGGGGTCTTCATCGTTTCCTCGGGCGCCTCGAACACCTTCGGCCGGGCGGGACAGGTGATCACCGTGCGGGAAGGGACCCTCGGCATCTACAAGAGCGAGGGGCTCGGGGACCCCGCCAACGGGGTCGTTCTGTCGAACGGTACGCTCTGTGCTCTGCAGACGCTGGTGCTTCCGCGCGACGTGGAACTCGCCGCGCCGGGCGCGGGGGTCTGCGTGGCGACGGGAAAGACCCTGACCCTGGAGGGACGTCTCGAGGGTGCCGGGTCGCTGTGGAAAACGGGGGCGGGGACCCTGCGGATCGAAGGGGAATCGCCGTACGGCGGGCCGGGGCGGTCCGCGACGGTTTACGAGGGACGGCTGGAGTTGAAGACGGACGCCCACATGGGAGACGCGGCCAACCGGCTCGTGCTTGCGGGCGGAACGGCGCGTATCCGGGAGACCTTCGTTTCCGCGCGGGAACTCCGGGTCGAGGCGTCCGGAGGCGAACTGCGGGTCGACAGCGGAAAGGTTCTCACCTGGAACGGCGAGGTGACCGGGGAAGGCGCCCTGGAGAAGACGTCCACCGGCACGGTGATCTTCGGATCGACGGTTTCCAGCGAGGGGGGCCTTACGGTTTCCTCCGGGGCCGCGGCGTGCGCCGCGGGGACGGAGATCGCCACGGACGTCTTCGTCGATTCGTACGGAACGTTCGATGCATCCGGAGCGCCGTCGGGCGTGATCGATCTTGGCGGGCATGAGCTCCACGTGGCGGGCACCGTCCGTGGGGCGGTCGTCGCGGCCGAGCTGCATCCGGGAATGAACGGGGCCGGTACGGCGACGTTTTCGAACGGGTTCCTGATGGAAGAGACCGGATCGATGGTCTGGGATCTTCGTGCGGCTTCCGGCACGGCCGGGGATCCGTACGGCTGGGATCTTCTGCAGGTCGGGGAGGTTCTGCAGATCCAGACCGACGCCGGACATCCGTACCGGATCCGCCTGCGATCTCTCGACATCGACGGTCTTCCCGGGCCGGCGCCCGATTTCGACGGGGGAACGAACTACGCCTGGGTCGTTGCGACCGCCGCCGGCGGAATCACGGGATTCTCCGCCGAGGCCTTCGAACTGGACGCCTCGGGCTTCGAGAACCCCGATGCGCTGGGGGACTGGTCGATCGAACAGCAGGGCGACGACCTGGTGCTGCGGTACGCCGCGCCGGGACCGGCGCTGGTTCTGCTGGAGCCGGACGTGACGTTCCGGTGGTACCGGGCCGGTCAGACGCAGGACGTGCTCTGGGCGTCCGCGGCGATCGATCCCTTCGACCCGATCCAGGTCGAACTGAAGCGCGCCTCGGCGACGAACGGGATCGACGGCGTCGACTGGTTCCGGTTCAGCCCGCCGAGCGACAACGACGGGATCGAGCCGATCGCGATTCCCGCGACGATCGCCCCGGGGCTGGACTGGCATTTCCGCGTCGTGCATGAGGCGTCGGGCGCCGTGGCGGAATCGTCGATTCCGTTCACCATCGGTCCCGACGGCGACGACGACGGCCTGCCGGACGTGTGGGAAGAGGCCCATTTCGACGGTACGGGCGCGGAAACCGGGACGGGCGACGCCGACAGCGACGGCGCGACCAACGCGACGGAGTTCTTCTCGGGAACCGATCCGACGGATCCGGAGGACTACGTCCGCATGGAGGAGATCCGGCGGGATCCTCCCGATTCGATCATCCTGCGGTGGCGCGCCTCGCCGGATCGCTACTACACGCTCGAAGAGGCCCCGGGAGCCGGCGGCGCGTTCGATCCGATCGCCGAGACCCTCCGTTCGGGGGCCGGGAGCTTGACTTACACGGGAGATGTGGCAAAGGTAGGGGTTGCAGTCTACCGGGTGAGGGTAGAGGTGAGCGATGAATAGACGATCGAAGCGGCGGCAACGTCACCTCGGGGGATTCACCCTGATCGAACTGCTGGTGGTCATGGCGATCATCCTGATCTTGGCGTCGCTGATGTTCACCGGCGTGCGATCCTCTCTGGGAAGCGCCCGACGGGCCCATTGCACGTGCAACCTGCGCCAGATCGGCACGGCGCTGTTCGCGTACACGGACGATTACGACGGCAAGCTGCCGAACGGCTACGCCCTGGGCGGTTTCCCCTTCCGCGTGGCTCCCGGGAAGAGGGATCCCAACGATCCCCGGTCTCTGCCCGAACGGTTCGGTCTGGCGGCTCTCCTGGACAAGGCCGGGTATCTCAACGGCCAGGGTTCCGTCTGGGTGTGCGTCGCGCAGCCTCACCAGTGGATGAAGGAGGGCGGGAACACCTACGCCTTCTACACGACGTCGAATCCTTCGTTCCTCGATCTCTCCAAGGGGAAGTGCAACATCCGTCCCCTGGTGTGGGACAACTACATGCTTTATCCCTACACGACCGGGTTCCGCGCGCCGGAGGGCGAAGTGCCGCGCGGATACATCATCGAGGACCAGAGGCCTCCGCACGAGTACGGCGCCTTCAAGAAGACGAAGGCGAGGAACTTCCTCTACGGCGACGGGCACGTGACCTCGCAGTGGTGGCAAAACCGTTGAGTCGGGGGGCTGTGGTCCGCCCGGGTCCCGTGAAGAGATCGATCCTCCTGATCCCCCTCGGATTCGCGTCCGTCTTCTTCGCCGCGCCGCCGGCGCCGGCGCAGCGTGCGGGGATCTCGATCACCGCCGCGGTCCGTGTCGGTCCGAACCGGCTGACGCGCGCCACCCGGCCGGAAGCCCCGGCGGTCAACGATCTCGGCGACGTCGTGGGGCGGTGTTACGTGATCGAGGAGATTTCCCCCGAGGAGAAGCTGATCGGCAGGCCGCGGCCGTTCTTCTTCGATCGTTCGGCGGGAACGGTGACGAATCTCGGGCATCCCGAGGATGCCGAGGACGAGGGATTCGACATCGACAGCATGGCGCTGGGCTACGACGTCAACAACCTGGGATGGGTCGTCGGCGGCCCGCCCGCCTTCGTCTGGCGGGACGCCGACGGCAACGGGCGGCGCGACGAGGGGGAACTGCTTCTTCTGGACACGGGGGACGGAAGCGGCGTCGCCACGCACGTCAATGACGCGGGCCGGATCCTGTTGAAGAGTTACGATGGGAACATCGTCGAACGGATCCAGGTGGCGTGGGGCGCCGGCGGATTCGAGGAAATCGGCGACCGCGTACTCATTTCCGAGGGCGGGTACGCGCACGCGCTGGCGGAGGACGGCAGCGTCTCCTGGAACGAGGACGGGCAGGAACATCGCTGGATCGACCGCAACGAGGACGGCGTCGTCGATCCGGAGGAGGTCGCCCTGCTTTATTCGCCCTTCGACGGCGCCGAGAAGGCCTTCGGACGGTCGATGAACAACCTGCACCAGGTCCTGGGGATCACGGAGATCCCGAACACGACCTTCGACCGCGGGTTCGTCTGGACGGACCTGAACGAGAACGACATTCAGGACGAGGGCGAGACGGTCCTGGTCGACACGGATCAGCCGGGGGTGAACGTGCACTGCTGGGCGATCAACGACCGGGGCGAAGTCACGGGCGGGTACGCCTACGGAGGAGTGCGCTGGGCCTTTCTGTGGGACGAGGAGCACGGGATCCGGAATCTGAACGATCTCTTCACGCTGGAAGATCCCGAGCTGGGCGTTTTCTCCGCGAGGCAGGGGCATGGAATCAACAACTTCGGCGAGGTGGCCGTCTACGGGCGGTTCTCGCAAACGGGGGCCGACGAATACGCGGTCCTGATCTCTCCGAGGCCGGGGATCGACGGAATCTCGCAGGGGGAGGACGCCGTGATCCTGGGGATTTCCGGGTTGACCCGCGGGATCGAGCCGACGGTGGAACGCGCGGAAGATCTCGTCTCGGGCGACTGGCTGCCGGTGGACGTCGTCGTGCCGACATCGACCTCGACGAACTGGATCGATTCGACGGCGGGCCTGCAGCGCGCCTTCTACCGGTTGCGGTGGGACGAGGGTCCGTGAAGGGGGGTGCCATGAATCTTTCGATGCGCCGGCGCCTGTGCGCGGTGTGCGCGGTTCTTCCGGCGTTCGCGGCGGCGGCGGGGGCCGCAGCGGAAGCGGAATACATCGCCGTCGACATCAGCCGCGCCGTGGTGGCGGGGACGAACGCCTTCGAACGCGCGAAATATCCCCGGCGGAACTCCATCAATCAATGGGGCGACGTCGTCGGGACGGCATCGACGGGGACGAACGACGACGAGGTAGTCGGGGCGTCCCGTCCGTTCCTCTATTTCAAGAGCCGGGGGACGGTGACGAACACGGGGGATCTGGAGGGCGACGAGGGGTTCGAGGTGCAGGACAGCGTGTCGGCGTACGCGATCAACAACCTCGGATGGGTGGCGGGGGGCTCCGGCACGTTTTCGTACAGCCGTCCCTTCGTCTGGGTCGATGCGGACCTGGACGGAATCCGCGGCGACGGAGAGATGTACGAACTCGATCTGAACGACGGGGACACCCGCGGCAGCGCCCAGGCGGTGAACGACGCGGGGCAGGTGCTGATCGGCGGAAACGCCTTCCTCTGCCGGGCGACCTTCCGGTACGAGGGGGGGACGCTGGAGGAGATCGGCCCGCGGACGGTGTTGGCGGAGGCGTTCGCGAACAACTTCGCGATGAACGAGAACGGCGACGCCTGCTGGACCGTTTCGAGCGCCGACCGGGGATACCGATGGATCGACCGCAACGGGGACGGCGTGGCGCAGGAATCGGAAATCGCCGTGATCCGTTCTCCCTGGGGCGCGCCGGACGGCGACGCGTCGGCCTCGGGGATCAACGATGCGGGGCATGTCGTCGGGACGGCGAAGAACCGCCTGGCGAAGAGGCGCGGTTTTCTCTGGATCGACGGGAACGGAAACGACGTCGCCGAATTCGAGGAGATGGAGGATCTTGCGCCCGACCGGTATCTGGAGCGCTACATCTACCCGATGGCGGTCAACAATCACGACGTGGTCGTCGGCGGCGCCGCGCTGGGTTCCGATCGGTTCGCGTTCATCTGGGACCGTGTGCACGGGATGCGCGACCTGAACGACCTGTTCACGCTGGAGGATCCGGAGAAGGGGGTCGCCCGGGCGCGCCAGGCGTGGGCGATCAATGACTACGGTCAGATCGCGGTCGAGGCGTATTTCTCGAACCGCGGGACGACCAGTTACGCGTTGCTGTTGACGCCCGCGCCCAGGATCGGATCGATCGCCGGGGACGCGGGCCGGATCGATCTCGGCGTGCTGAGACAGACGCTGGCGGCGACGGTGACGGTGGAACGGGCGGCGGCGCCGGGGGCGGCGGGTCCGTGGGACGCGGTCGGCGGATGGATCACCGAAGGGGCGTCGACGAACTGGACGGACGTGCTGTCCGGCGAATCGGCGTTCTTTTACCGGCTGCGGTCCGAAGACTATCCTGAGGCGAGGCAACCCTGAAGCCGCCGCCTTCCGCGGCGGGCGAGGTACGAAGGGTTCCGGTTGTGGGACCGGGACGAGAAGGAGACGAGGGATGAGGTTTTTGTCGATCGTGTTGGCGGGCGTGATGATCGGGGCGGCCGCGACGGCGGTGGCCGAGCTGGACAGCGCGCAGCGCAAGGAAATCGTGTTGAAAGGCCGCGAAATCCTGGCGCGGGGGGATTTCGAACAGGGCGTGAAGTATTTCGAGGAACAGGTCGATGCGCATTCCGGCGACAGCCTTCTGCTGATCTGGCGCGCCCGGGCCCGTCAGCTTGCGAAGCTGCAGGCGCAGGCCTCGGATTCGTCCGATCCGAAGAAGCAGGTCAAGGCGGCGTGGAAACTCCATCTCTTCTACCTGCACCGGGACCGGGTCGACCTGGCGGAGAAGCTGGATCGGAAGGTCTTCGACGACGTCAAGAACGCCCAGACCGCCGCGATGCTCGCCCAGTCGCTGATGTTGAAGGGCAAGGCCGCGGAGGCGTTGAAGGTTCTCCAGTCGATCGAGGATCCCGGGGAGAACCTCGACTACCAGATCCAGCTCGGACTGGCGCTGGCCCGCACCGGGGCGGAGGATCCGGCGAAGAAGATCGCCGAGGCCCTGCAGGAGCAGGAGAAGCTGACGCCGGACCAGGCGCGGGACATGGCGCTGCTGTTCGCCAAGACGGGGTTCGACGAGAAATCGGCCGAGATTCTCGTTTCGCTCTTCGAAAGCCTGGAGCCGGAGGATCTGGACGAATTGCGGGGATCGCTGCTCGAGCAGGACGAGTGGAAATTCCTGAAGGGAGATCCGGTCTACGCGAAGGCGTTGACGGCGACGGCCAAGAAGAAGGGTTGCGGCAACGACTGCTCGACCTGCGCGAACTGCTTCAACTAGCGGACAGCGCCATGTCCGAACCGATCATCGAATGCCGCGACCTGCACCACAGCTACGGTCGCAACGAGGTCCTTCGCGGTCTGAACTTCACCGTGGAAGGAGGACGGATCCTCGGATTGCTCGGCAAGAACGGCGTCGGCAAGACGACGACCATCAACATCCTGATGGGGTTTCTGCAGCCGACCCGCGGGGACTGCCGGATCTTCGGGGAGCCGTCGCACGACATCCGCCCGGAGACGCGCCGGCGGATCGGCCTGCTCCACGAGGGGCACCTGCAGTACGAGTTCATGAACATCCGGCAGGTGGAGCGTTTCTACCGGAGTTTCTATCCGAAGTGGAAGAGCGAGATCTTCTACGGGTTGATCGACCGGATGGGCCTGGACCACGGCCACAAGATCTTCCGGATGTCCTGCGGACAGCGTTCCCAGGTCGCCCTGGGGCTGATCCTGGCGCAGGACCCGGACCTGCTGATCCTGGACGACTACTCGATGGGGCTCGACGCCGGATACCGGCGTCTTTTCCTTGACTACCTGCAGGATCACGTCCGCGAGATGGGGATCACGGCGCTGATCACCTCCCACATCGTCCAGGATCTGGAACGGCTCGTCGACGACATCATCATCCTGGATCGCCGGGGGGTGATCGTGCAGTCCTCGCTGAAGGATTTCGTGGAGAACCTTCACTGCTACACGTTCACCTTCGAGGGGAACGAACTCGACGCGCCGAAGGTCCTCGCCCGGGACGACACCGTCCTGAACTACGACGTCACCGGACATCATGCGGCGATCTACAGCTATGCCGAACCGGCGAAGGTGCAGGCGTGGCTGGCCGAGCGCAACATCCCCGCGCGGGACTTCGCGGAGGCGGAGATGACGCTCGAAGACGCGTTCATCGGGGTAACGGGAAAGTACTAGGCCATGGTTCAAGCTCTTGTCTACAAGGAATGGATCAAGCTGCGCTGGTTCCTGCTGGGCCTGGCGGTCTTGAGCCTCCTGAGTTGCGGCAACCTCTTTCTCTACATGAGAAGGCTCTTCGAGTTCCGCCCGGCGATGACGGTCTGGATGACGATGATCCATGATCACCGGGTCCTCTACGCGGGGATCAAGTACAACGCGGTGATCGCGGGGGTGGTGATCGCCGCCGTCCAGTTCATTCCCGAGACGACCAAACGGCGGTTGCGGTTGCTCTTCCATCTGCCGGTGCCGCAGGCGACGGCGATCTACATGATGGTGGGCATCGGCCTGCTCTGCACGGCGGTGCTGGCGATGATCGATCTCGCCTGCCTGGTGGCGACGATCCATCGCTATTTCCCGGCGGAGGTGGTGAGGAGCGCGACGGCGACCTCGGCGGCCTGGTGGCTGGCGGGGTTGATCGCCTATGTGGGCACGGCGCTGGTCCTCCTCGAACCGGCCTGGTGGCGGAAAATCGCCTACGGGGCGACCGCGTACTTCTTCGTGAGTCTGCTGATGAAGGGAAAGAGCTACGAACTCTACAACGCGGTGCTCTGGCGCTATGCGCTGCTGCTGTTGTTGTTCCTGCTGGCCATACACCTTCCCGCGTACCGCGTGAAGAGAGGAATACGCTGATGTTGCGGCTCTCACGCATTGCGACCCTGTTGACGCTCGTCGTGGCCGGGGCCGTCTATCTGCCGGCCACCTACTGGAAGGCCTTCGGAAAGCGTCCCGAATCGCGCCTGATCCGGTACAGCGCCGTGCTGGACCGGTTCGTCTACCGCGGCAGCGACGCGCAGGACAACACCATCTACCGGGACGAGGACGGGAACGAGTACGACTACGTCGAGTTCCAGATGAACCTTCCCTTCCTCTACCACGCGAATCTCGTGAAGTGGGAACTCTTCCCCGATGAGATCGCGGGACGGGAGATCGACCCGGCGACGATCCGCGACAATCTCCAGTACGTGCGGCTTCATCCGGAAGACATCACCGCGCCGCAGATCCCGCTCTATCCGCTTTTCGAATCCAAGCCCGTCTTTTCGCGTCTCGCCCTGCCGCCGGACATGTTCCGGATCACGCGCCGCATGGAATTCGTCAACGCCTCGTCGAACCGGATCGACGAGGCGAAATCCGAACGCCTGACGGCCGCCCTGGCCGCGGAAGGCTTCCGATTTCCCGCCCGCCGGATCGCCGGGAACACCAGTCCGCGGAAGCCCTTCGACGAGGGGTACTTCGTCGTCGACGCCGCCGACCGGCTTTTCCACGTGAAACTGGTCGAAGGCGAACCGATGGTCCGGGACACGGGCATCGCGCCGGAAAGCGGCATCAAGTTCGTGGACATCAAGGAGAACGGCCGCAGGGAATTCTACGGACTGTTGATCACCGGGGACGACCGGATCGGCTTGATCAGCTACGACGACTACCGGTTCGTCGAACTGCCCCTGCCGGGATACGATCCGGACACGATGCCGTTCTACATGTGGGTGGATCCGTTGAACCGGACGTTCATCTACATCGGCGAAGACACGATCCATTGCGTGGCGACCGATCCCGAGTACAGAGTCGTGCGGACCTGGGATTCCCCGATCGACAAGAGCCGGAACGCCGCGGCGCGGGCGGCGGCCGACTGGCTTTTCCCCTTCCGGATCCGTACGACGCGCAGCGAACTCGCCTACTACGTGCTGGATCCGGACGTGAACCGGATGTACGGGCTCGGCGGGATGATCCTGGGGCTCATCGTGCTCGGCGTGGTGAGGTTCTGGCGCGGCCACCGTTTCCGGGACTGGTGGGGAGACCTGGTCTGGGCCGTTCTCTTCGGAATCTTCGGAGCGCTCGCGGTGCTGATCGTCGGCCCGGCCCCGGTGCGGAAACTCGATTGACCCGCCGCCGGTTTCCCGTTCCGCGGAATCGTCCCGGGCCGGGATGAGCCGCCCGGCGGGAGGGGCCCCGATCCCGCCCCCCGCTGTGCGGCGGGGCGCGGCGGAGAGCCGGCCGCCGCCGCGGACCCGTCCGGGAGGGATCCGGGAATCGCAATGCGGCGGCGGGACCGGTACGGTAACCGACCTGCGGAAATCTCAGAGGAGAGGTGATGACATGTTGTTGCCCGACCGGGAGATTCAGAAACTGATCCACGAATTCGTGCTCTCGAGGGTTCCGAAGGGATCGGAAACCGGCGCGGAACCGCGCGTTGCGGATCCGGCCTGGACGAAGCTCCGTTCGCTCGGCACCTCGCTCTGGCTGGACACCGGCAGCCTCGAGGAATCGGCCGAACTGTGGAACCCGGCTTTCGAGGCGCTGACGACGAACAACACGCTGCTGAACCGCGAAGTGCAGAAGGGACAGTACGACGGGTTGATCTCCGAGGCCGCGGAACGGCTCTCGAAGGCGGGGCTCTCGCCGGACCAGTGGAAACTCGAGATCGCCTTCATCCTCAACGCCGTTCACGGATTGCGGCTCGTCGATCGCTACGACGCGTACGTATCGGTCGAGGAACATACCGACCTCGCCCATTCGGTGGATGCGGCGGTTCACTACGGCCTGCGATACCATGCGATCTGTCCGGAGCGGTTCATCGTGAAGATCCCTCTGACGCCCGCGGGGATCCTGGCGACCCGTCGTCTCTCCGACCGGGGGGTTCGGGTGAACCACACGCTGGGATTCTCCGCCCGCCAGAACTACGTCATTGCGAGGATCGGCCGGCCGGCCTACGTGAACGTTTTCCTCGGGCGGCTGAACAGTTTCGCCGCGGAGAACGGGGTCGGGGACGGCCGGTACGTGGGCGAGAAGGCGACGTGGGCCACGCAGAAGGTCGTTCGCGACCTCCGGGAACGCGGCGACGCGCCGTCGCGTCTGATCGGGGCCAGCCTGCGCAACGGCGGGCAGATCCGGGATCTCGCGGGATTGGACGTTCTTACGATGCCGCCGAAATCGGCGAAGGGGTTTCTCGAACTCGGACTCGATCCCGAAGCGATCGTCGATCGCTCTTCGGATTCGTTCGAGCCGACATGGACGGACCCGGGCGATCCCCTCGTCCGGACGTTCGACACCCTGTGGAACGTGAATGACGACGTACGACGGGCGGTCGACGCCTTCCTGCAGAAAGATCCGGGCGGATGGACGCCCGAGGGCTTCGCGGAGGAATTCAGGGCCCGCGGATGCGCGGATCTCTTCCCCCGCTGGTCGGAAGAACAGGTTTCGGTGAGTGCGGATGAGGGCAAGATCCCGAGGTTGTCCAACTGGCGCGATCTGCTGGCGGACGGAACGATCGGCCTGGACAGCCTGATGAACCTTGCGGGGTTGAACTCGTTCGTCCGGGACCAGGCCGCCATGGACGCGCGCGTTCGAGACGTCCTGTCCGCATGAGGTCATGGAAGAGAACCTGGAGATCGACAGCGGGCCGGGAACGATCGGGGCGACCGTTCGGCTTCCGCCGGGCGCCGGGGCCGGGTCCTCTCGGCGGCGGGAGGAGATCGAGATGCCGCCCGACGAGATGTTCCGGCATATCCGGGGACCTGCGCTCTTTCCGTCGGGAGCGCTGGATCGGAACGTGCCGCCGCGGCACGCGTTTCGGGCGGCGGAGATCATGAGCGGGTCGGGCAACCCGGACGTGGAAGCCGCATGCGTGCCGGGAGCGGACCACAGTTTTCAGGAAGCGGCGGGCGACGAACACGATCGCATGCGCGAACGCCATACGTTCGAGAGCTTTCGGCGGCCCTATCGAGGGGAGGTCTACCGCCGGATCCTCGGCCGGCTGCAAAGGGTGGTCCCGCCGGTCGATCCGGTCGTCGACTGGGAAGACGTGCAGCGGGAGATGGTCGCTCCGTGCGAACCGGTGCTGCACCTGGGAGACTGACGGCAGGGCCGGAGCCGATCCGCAGTCGCCCCGGGAAAGAAAGCCGATGAACCGTCGACGGGAAACGGACGGCGCCGGGGGCGGGTCCCGGAGGCGTCGATGAAGGCGGCGCCCCGCATCACCGCGGCGCAGGATCCCGGGGCGGCGGGCCGGCGGATTCCGCCCGTTGCCGTGAAGGACCTGATGTGGTGGATTTATCTCTACCCGTTGCGGGGGCTCGCCTCGGTTCTTCCTCCGCGGTGGTTCCGCGCCTGCGCCGGGTTGCTCGAACCCCTTTTCCAGCTCATGGCGGGTCGGCCCCGGCGTCTTGTGAAGGAACAGATGCGGCGGGCCGTCGAGACCTCGGGCCGGTCTTTCGACGTCGACCTCGCCGCCCGGCGGTTCATTGCAAACGCGGCACGGCGGAGTATCGACGACCTGATCCTGAACCGGCTCATCGCCCGCGGAGAACTCACCACCGGCAGGATCGAAGGACTGCACCACCTGCAGGAGGCGCTCAAGGAGGGGCGGGGCGCGCTCGTTCTCAGCGGGCATTTCTACGCGAACCGCATCGCGAAGCGCTACCTGGCGGAAAAGGGGATCCCGATGATGAGCGTCCGCAACCGCACCCCGCCGGATCCGGTGATGGGACGGTTCGGCCGGGACCACATGCAACCCCGGTACATCCGTTTCCTGGAAGGCGTGATCCAGGACGAGGTCTTCGTGCAGGATCGCGCATGCAGTCTCAAGATTCTCCAGCGGTTGCGAAGCAACGGGCTGGTGAACATCCATCTCGACGCCCCGTTTTCCCGTGCTGTCGTGCAACGCCCTTTCCTGGGGATCGACTGGCCCTTCCCAACGGGGTTCCTGGAGATCGTCCGGCAGACGGATGTACCGCTGATCCCGATGATCTGCCTGGGCGACAGTCGCGCCTTTCGGGTCCGGTTCGAAGAACGTTTCGAACCGGTTCCCGCAGCGGATCCGGAGCCCTTCGTCGCGGCGAACCTGCCGCCGTTGATCGCGCGGCTGGAATCCTGGATCCTCGAGTATCCCGATCAATGGGACCTGTGGATTCGCCTCTGAGCCCCGGGAACGGGCCGCCGATGCTCCGCGACGGACGCGGAACGCGGGGAAAGCGGCTCCGTTTCTCCCGCGGCGGGTTACGCATGCAGGCGGGATCGGGAACGGGGGGGTGATTCCGGGCCGCAGGTCGTGCGGGCTGCTCTTCTTCGGGATATGGTAGGAACGGTGTTCCACCCGCCGCCCCGAGGAGACCGAGGATGAACGATGTCCCAACGATACGCAAACGGATCGAGGAAATCCTGATCGAGGCATTGCACCTGGATCCCGGGACGACGGACCTGAGCGGTGTCCGGACGATCGACGAGGCCGTGGGCCTCGATTCCATCGCGTTGCTCGAATTCGTCGTGGCGCTCGAAAAGGCATTCGGGATCACCCTGGATACCGAATCGCTGGAGTATGAAGTGGTGAACGATCTCGATCGTCTCGCCGAGTACGTCGCGGCCCGGCTCCGTCCGGAACCCCCGAACGATCCGGCATGATTCTGGATCCGTTCAACGAATCGGTTCGAAAGGAACCGGGCGCGTCGGCCGTCGTCGACGGCGACCGGACGTGGACGCGCGCGGCCCTGGCGGAGGCCGTTCTTGTGCTCCGGGAGAGTTGGACCGGGCAGGTGTTCCCCGCCGATCGGGTCGCGATCTTCCTGCCGAACGGAGGGGAGTTCATCGCCGCGTTTCTTGCCGTCGTCGCCGCAGGGGCCGTCGCGGTGCCGTTGAGCCCCCATCTGCGGGCGGAGGAACTCGGCTGGTACGTCGAAACCCTCGGGATCCGGCGCGTCGTCGCCCCCGCAACGGGCTCGGGCGTATGGGAAGAACTCGCCGCGCGATTCGACGATCTACGGATCCTTCCCGGGGTCGGGCCGATTCCGGAAGGGGAGACCGTGAAGGTTCGGGAGATCCGCGGGGTCGAAACGGCGGATCCGGATCCGTGGGCGGTTTTCCTGAGCACGTCGGGATCCACGGGCCGGCCCAAGATCGTGCCGAGGCGATGCGGCAACCTGCTTTCGGGCGCCGCCAACGTGGGGGCGGCCCTCGGCATCCGGCCTTCGGACCGGTTCCTGGCCGTCGTGCCCTTTCATCACGCCAACGGGTTCAGCAACTGCATGTTCCTTCCGCTGGTGCGGGGGGCGGCGATCGTGACGATGGACCGGTTCGTTCCCCGGCGTCTTCCGGACGTGGTTCGGAAACATCGGGTGACGGTGCTGATCGGTTCTCCGTTCATCTTCCGGGTTCTGATCGAGCAGGATGCCGGGCCGGATGTCTTCCGGGACGTGCGGATCGCCCTGTCCAGCGGAGCCCCGATGGCCCCGGGGTTGATCGACCGTTGCCGGGAACGGCTGGGTATCCGGGTGCGACAGCTTTATGGTTCCACGGAAACGGGGACGATTGCGATCGAACCCGCAGACGCGGAGGTGCGCGGCGCGGCCGGATTACCCGTGCCGGGCGTGGAAGTGCGGATCCTCGGGGAAGGAGGCAAGGCCCTGCCCGGCGGAGAGGTCGGCGAGGTGGCCGTCCGCAGCGCGGCCGTCATGGAGGGCTACGTCGAAGGCGCCGGCGGGGAGGCGCCGTTTCAGGAGGGGTTCCTCCGCACCGGAGACCTCGGGTTCCTGGACGCGCGGGGGATCCTGCATCTGCGGGGGCGGATCCGCCGCGGGATCAATCTCTGCGGGATCAAGGTCGATCCCGTCGAGATCGAGCGGGTGATCGGGGAACTCCCCTCCGTTCGTTCCGTGAGGGTGGACGGGGTGGCGGACGAGGACGGGATGGAGAGGATCCGGGCGCGGATCCGATTGATTCCCGGGGCGACGCCGTCGCGTTCGGACGTCGTGAAACAGTGCCGCGCGCGGCTGGCGGAATACAAGATTCCGCGGGAAATCGAGTTCGTGGAATCGGAGGCCGAGGATATCCTGGGCAAGAATTCGGTGTAAACGGGGGAGAAGATCCATGGTGTTTCCCGTGCAACGACCGCGACGACTACGGCGGACCCCGGCGATCCGGGATCTGGTTCGCGAGACGATCCTGGGCCCGAACGACTTCATCCAGCCGCTGTTCGTGGCCTCCGGGCGCGACGTTTCCAGGCCGATCCCGGGGATTCCCGGCATGAACCTGCTTTCCGGCCGCCCCCTGGCGGAAACCGCGCGGGCGATCTCCGATCTCTCGATTCCGGCGGTTCTTCTCTTCGGGATGCCGCGGCCGGAAGACAAGGACGACCTGGCGACCTCGGCTTCCTCGTCCGCCGGACCCACCCAGGAAGCCGTCCGGGTGATCCACGAGGCGGCTCCGGAACTCGTGGTGATCACGGATCTGTGTCTCTGCGAGTTCAACACGACCGGGCACTGCGGCGTGTTCCGCGACGGCCGGATCGACAACGACCTCACGCTGGAACGAATCCGCGAGATCGCGGTTTCCCATGCGTCCGCCGGCGCGGACGTGATCGCCCCCTCCGGCATGATGGACGGCGTGGTCGGGACGATCCGTTCCGCACTGGACGAGGCTGGATATGCCGACGTCCTGGTCATGCCGTACTCGGCGAAGTTCGCCTCCCGGTTCTACGGGCCCTTCAAAGAAGCGACCGATTCGGTTCCCTCGGAGAGTCTTCACGCCACCCACCAGGTCGACGTGGCCAACGGCCGGGAAGCCCTGCACGAGATCGCGCTCGACGTCGAAGAGGGCGCGGACATGGTGATCGTGAAGCCGGCGATGACCTCCCTGGACATTCTCGCCGAGGCCCGCCGCCGGTTTCGGATTCCGCTCGCGGCCTACCACGTTTCGGGATCGTACCGGATGCTCTGGGACGCCGCGGGCGACGACGAGGAGGCGCGATCCGCCCTCATGATGGAGGCCCTGACGTGCATCCGACGGGCGGGCGCGGACATGATCATCACCTACTATGCCCGGGACGCCGCCCGGCGGACGTCGTGCCGCTGACGGGTTGACCATCCGCACGATCCGGCGATGGTTACGGGGATCGGGCGTGGCGCCGGACTCTTCCGGCGGGGGGATGCGGTTCGTGTCCTCTGCGGACCCCTCCGGCGGGAACCGGGGGCGGGGAATGCGCCGGCAACGCGGCCGGACGGCTTCGGGTCCGCCGCCCGGAAAGAAGAATGGGAAGGAAAACGATGGTCGATTCGAAGTTCGATGAGAAAACCATTCGTCGCGAGGTGCGCGACAACTATGCAGAGATCGCCCGTGTCGGGGATTCCGGCTGCGGCTGCAGCTCTTCGTGCGGCGCCGAAACGGTTGCGTTGACTCCCGAGGCGACCTCCCGGTTGCTCGGGTATTCCGAGGAGGACCTGGCGTCCCTGCCCGAAGGGGCGAACCTGGGGCTTGGATGCGGCAATCCCTTCGCCGTCGCCGATCTCCGGGAAGGGGAGGTCGTCCTCGATCTCGGCAGCGGGGCCGGAATCGACTGTTTCCTGGCGGCGCGGAAGGTCGGACGCGAGGGACGGGTGATCGGTGTGGACATGACGCCCGAGATGATCGATCGGGCGCGGGAAAACGCCGCGGCGGCCGGCGCCGACAACGTCGAGTTCCGCCTGGGAGAAATCGAGCATCTGCCCGTGGCGGACGGCGTCGTGGACGTCATCATCTCGAACTGCGTGATCAACCTTTCCCCCGACAAACGGGCCGTCTTCCGCGAGGCCTACCGGGTCCTGAAACCAGGGGGACGCCTGGCGGTCTCGGACGTGGTCGCCTCCGCCCCGTTGCCCGAGGAAGTTCGATCCGATCTGCGGCTCTACTCGGCGTGCGTCGCCGGAGCGGAAGAACTCGGCGTCCTGGAATCCCTGCTCGGGGAGATCGGCTTCGTCGACGTCCGGATCGAGCCGGTCGACGAAAGCCGCGATTTCATTCGCGAATGGGCGCCGGGGCGCAAGGTGGAGGAGTTCGTGGTTTCCTCCTTCATCCGGGCGGTGCGGCCCCGGCCGACGGCGTAGGGGTTCCTGCCGGGCGCCTCCCGCCGGCCGATCCGGTCCCGTCCGGATGTCGCATGCCGAAAAGGGGATCTTCCCGAACGGCGGCGGTCGGAAGGCGCGCCGCGGAACCCTGAATCTATGGAGGATCGCGGACGAATGAGTCCCAAACGCATTGCACCCTACGGGACCTGGGAATCCCCGATCACCCCGGAACGGGTGGTGCGTTCCGGCGTGCGTTTCGGAGACGTCGTCACGGACGGTTCCGACGTCTATTGGACGGAAGGGCGCTCTTCGGAAGGCGGGCGCAACGTCCTGATGCGATGGACGGCGGGCGGAGAGATGCGCGAAATCACGCCCTCCGGCTTCAACGTCCGGTCGAGGGTGCACGAGTACGGGGGCGGCGCGTTTGCCGTGCGGGACGGGACGATCTTCTTCGTCGATTTCTCCGATCAACGCGTCTACCGGCAGGACGGGCCCGGCGCCGATCCCGCGCCCCTGACCCCGGCCGACGGCCGGGCGTATGCGGATCTGGCGGTGGATCCCTTTCACGGCCGCCTGCTGGCCGTCTGCGAAGATCCCCGCGGCGGGAAAGGGGAACCCGTCAACTCCATCGTCTCCATCCCGACGGACGGGGGCGAACCGGAGGTCTGCGTCGAAGGGCACGATTTCTTTTCTTCCATGCGAGTGGATCCGCGGGGCCGCCGGCTGTGCTGGCTGGCCTGGGATCATCCGAACATGCCGTGGGACGGCACCGGGTTGTACGTCGGAGAGACGGACGACGCGGGGTTCGTCCGCGGGGCGCGGCGCGTCGCCGGCGGACCGTCGGAATCGGTTTTCCAACCCGAGTGGTTGTCCGACGGGACCCTGGTTTTCGTATCGGACCGCAACGGCTGGTGGAACCTTTACCGGTGGGGGGAGCGGGATGTCGTCCCGATCCTCGAGAGGGAAGCGGAATTCGGTCTGCCGCAATGGGTTTTCGGCATGTCCACCTACACGGTCGGGGACGACGGAATGTTGTGGGCGGCCTGCGCCGAGGACGGGGTGTGGCGGCTCAACCGGATCGATCCCGAAGGGGGCGGGGCGGAAGAGGTGGATCTGCCGTACACCCTGATCTCCTCCGTACGGGCGATTCCCGGGGGCGTCGTTTTCCTCGGGGGATCCCCGGTCGAACCGTCTTCCCTGATCGCCTATGAGTTCGCGAGCCGTCGCCTCCGCGTTCTGCGTCGTTCGGCGGAGGTCGGGGTGGACGAGGGGTACCTTCCCCGCCCCGAGCCGGTCCGGTTCCCCGCGGATGACGGGGGCCAGGCCCGTGCGATCTTCTACGCTCCCCGGAACCGCGACTACGAGGCCCCCGAGGGCGAACGTCCGCCGCTGATCGTGATGAGCCACGGCGGACCGACGGCGGCGACGAGCGCGGTTCTCAACCTGAAGACGGCGTACTGGACCAGCCGGGGTTTCGCGGTGATCGACGTCGATTACGGCGGAAGCACCGGCTACGGACGGCGGTACCGGGAACGGTTGCGGGGACAGTGGGGGGTGGTGGACGTCGCCGACTGCGTCGGCGTGGCGCGCTTCGCGGCATCCCGGGGTTGGGTCGATCCGCGCCGGATGGTGATCACGGGCGGGAGCGCCGGCGGCTACACGACCCTCTGCGCGCTCGCGTTCCACGACGTCTTCGCCGCGGGCGCGAGCTACTACGGCGTCAGCGATCCGGCGGCATTGCAGCGCGACACCCACAAGTTCGAATCGAGATATCTGGACGGGCTCATCGGGCCGTATCCCGAACGGGAAGACCTGTACCGGGAGCGGTCGCCCCTGCTGCACGCCGACCGGATCTCCTGTCCGATGATCTTTTTCCAGGGATCGGAGGACCGCGTCGTCCCGCCCGATCAGTCGGAGAAGATGGTCGAGGCCCTTCGCCGGAACGGGATCCCCGTCGAATACGTGGTTTTCGAAGGCGAACAGCACGGCTTCCGGCGCGCGGAGAGCATCCGGACGGCGTTGGAACGCGAACTCGCCTTCTACCGCCGCGTCTTGCGTCTGGAATCCTGATCCGGACGGCCGGCCGGACCCGGCGGTTCCCCCAGAATCCTGGCGGTGGTCTGGAAATGGAGTTTCGCGACCTTGCCGAGGATATCGGGTCCGTGCCGCCGCACGAGTTCGCGGCCGACGTCGAGCACCCGGCTGGAGGCGCCCTTCGGGAGTTCCAGGTCCATTTCCTCGGACAACCGCTTCAGGTAGCGCAGGAAATGCGCGCGGGCGACGATCGAGGCCGCGGCGACCGCCACGTCGCTCTCGGCCCGGTGCCGCTGGACGAGTTCCACCTTGCGCCCGTGTTGCATCAGGGCGCGTTCGATCACGCTCCTGTTGCCGAACTGGTCCGCGATCACCTTCGGACAGGGGGTTTTCTCGAGGAGATTCTCGATGACCCGCGCATGTCCCCATCCGAGGATGCGGTTGACGTTGCGCATCTTTCCGTAAAGCCGGTTGTAGGCCTCGGGCCCGATGACGACCCGGTCGACCCCTGCGCCGGCGGTCTCGCGGATCCGGGCGTAGAGGGCCTCGATCGCCTTGTCGCTCTTGATCCGTTTCGAATCGCGGATTCCGGCGTCCAGGAGTTTGCGTGCGCCCGTCCCGTCGACGTGCACGCCGCCGATGACCAGCGGTCCGAAGTAGTCGCCCTTGCCGCTCTCGTCGACGCCGATCCGATCCTCGAGAATGGTCGGATCGAGGACGTCTTCATACCCGAGCCGTACTTCCTTGAGCAGAACGGGTTCCAGGTAGAACTCGACGAACTCGCGGGTGTCCTTGCCCTGGATGAGGAGCTTGCCGCTGTTGTAGAGGGTCACCTGCAGTTTTCCGCGCGTCGCGCTGAACCGCGCATGGGGCACGGTGCGGAAGGAGAAACCCCGGGCGTCCAGGTCGTGTCGCAACCGTGCGCCCTGGGCTTCGTCGATCTTGACGGTGTAGGAAGTCAGCTCGGCCATGGACGAGACCCTACCCCGGGGAATTCCCGGAGGTCGAGTTCCGGCTCGATCCCGCGCCCGATCGCGAGGAGGCGCGGAACCGCGCGCGGCGACGCCCCCCCCGCCCGAGCGGCTCAATCTTTCAGGAGCAGGTAATCGAGGCCGAACATGTGGGCGGGTTTCGCCGCGGGATTCGCGCCCACGATGCGGATGCGCAGCAGGTTGTCGCCTTTGCGCAGCTCGTGGACCCCGAGGGAAACGGGTCCCCGGGCGGCGACCTTGTCGTTGTAGAGATCGATCGGATCGCCGGGGGGATCGTCGTTCACCGCGATCTCGACGATCCCGTAATCCGAAGCGGTGCAGAACCCGGCAAGAATCTCCTTCGGCCCCGCCTCTTCGGAGGGAAAGGCCAGCACGAGTTCGTCGCCGACCGAGGCGTCGGTCCACCAGAGATGCCGTTCCCGGCTGAAATTCTTTTCGGCGAGACTCTGGGGACGGGCCTTGCCGCGGGTGGAGGAGACCACCCGCATCGATTCGCCCTCGATGGCCCCGGGCACGACGTAGACCTTCAGTTCCGGCGGCTCGGGGATGACGAGCATCTCCGGGGTCAGGCCGACGGCGGAATCCCTGCATCCGGGCCGGCCGTAGTAGAAGGAGACCGCCTGGAGGGAGACGGTCGTGTCCTCGTGGTGCCAGACCTCCATGTCGAACCGGAACGACGTGGTGAACGGGATCGAATCGAGAACGTGCCATCGGTTGACGGCCGTGTGGCCGAAGTTGCCGGGGCCGTCGCATCTCGGCTGGTTGTGGTAGGCGTGTTCGAAGGTTCCCGGATTGCACCAGGCGTATCCGTAGTAGTCTTCCGAACCGGTGCCGAAATGGCTGGGGAATGTTTCCCCGTCGACGTAGATCTTCTCGTCTCCTTCGCCCCACCATCTCCGCCGCGGGTTGGTGACGTAGAGGGCGTTGCCGACGTAGCGGCCCGCGCCCTCGACGGCGACGAACGTCCAGTCCGACCGGGGACGGGTGGGGATGTCCAGTTCGCTCTTCCAGACGGCGTGGAAATGACAGCTCCGCTCCGTCCAGGGACGGCGCCGGGCGACGACGGTCCCCTCGATCCGCACCGGGGCGTCGCCGTAGTTCGTCAGGGTGATCACGGCGCCCTTGCGATAGGGCATCGGCCAGTGCGACCACATCACCCCTTCGGAGGTCATGCCCAGGGGCAGCGATTCGTACGGAACGATTCCGGGGGCGGCGCCGAAGAAATCCCCCAGGGGGGTCTCGACGCAGGATTCGCCGTCGAACGACATGCCGACCACCGTTCGTCTCAAGGCGTCGTCGATCCCGGAGCCGTTCGGCTCGAGGATCCGGGCGGTCCATTCGACGATCTCGCCGGGTCCCCGCAGGGAGACGACGCGCTTCGGTCGTCCCGGCGGCAGGACGAGGCGGAACTCCCGCCGGCGATCCGAATCCCGGGGAGCGAGCGCGACACGGGGGGATTTCAGGGCGTCGACGACCTGCTGAATCCGGTCCGCCGATTCCCCGATCCGGGAGACCGAGAAGGTTTCCACGGCGGTTCCCTCCGGCCAGGTCCGGTAGTTCACGTGGTAGTAGAACCCGTTCTCGTCGGAGGTGATCTTGCAGTGTTTCCGGTAGGGGATCGGGAAATAGAGGTTCCATCCGGCGCTGCGCACGCCCGAGATCGGGTCGGGCAATCCGGGAAACTTTCCGCCGAGCAGATCCGCCATGGGAGCTTCCAGGGCGGGGGTTTCCTCTCCGTCGAGGTAGATGCGCAAGGTGCCCTTGGGATTCGCGCTCCAGATGCGCACGACCGCCCCGGGACCGTCGGCGTCCATCATGACGAACTCGCGGCGGCCGTCCTTCTCTTCGACGCGAAGATATTGATTGACGTCGCCGTTCGCGAACCAGCCCGGCTGATCCGGGGCCTTCGATGCGCGGTCGTAGCTGCTGAACTGCCGGCAGGTGAAGGGCGGGTCCGGGAGTTCGGTCAGAGGTTCCAGGCGGACCATTTCGTCGAGCAGATCGTTCAGCGTGATCGGGCCCGCCGAAAGGGGAAGGGCCGCGGTCCACAGGGCGGCCGCAAGAAGAAGACGGAACGTTCGCATGATTCGGTTTCCTCCGGGACCGCCGTTTGCGGCGGTTGCGGAAACACGGTGGCGGCGAACGGCCGCCGGGGCAAGGACGAACTGCGGGCCTCCGTTTCCCCGGCCCCGCCTCCCGGAACGGGGGGGGGACGGGCCCGCCCGGGCGGGCCCGCGAGGGCCCCGTCGGGCGGCCGCTGCCTGGGGAGCGCTTCCCGGTTTTCTCGCCTTTCGTCGTTCGGTGGAGCGGGGTACCCTCGCCGCCGTGCGATCAATCGGAATCGGAACCGGCCGCCGGAATGCGGCATCAGGGGAGGGATCATGAAGAGGGCGCTCATTGTCTGGGGCGGTTGGGAGGGGCACGAGCCGAAAGAGGTCGGCGAGATCCTGGCGGAACAACTCGAGGACAACGGGTTCGAGGTCGAGGTGTCGAACACGCTGGATTCGTTCAAGGACGGCGGGAAACTGAAGGGCCTCGACCTGATCGTGCCGATCTGGACGATGGGAGAGATCAGCGGGGAACAGCTCGGACCCCTCCTGGAAGCGGTCCGCAGCGGCGTGGGGATCGCCGGGTGCCACGGCGGGATGGGCGACGCCTTCCGGACGCAGACCGAATACCAGTACATGGTCGGGGGACAGTGGGTGGCGCATCCCGGGGGCGCCGACGTCACCTACCGGGTGGAGATCGTGGAGCCGGATCACCCGATCGTCCGCGGGATCCGCGATTTCGAGGTGACTTCCGAGCAGTACTACATGCACGTCGATCCGGGCAACCGCGTGCTGGCGATCACGCGGTTCGGCGAGGTGCGGATGCCGGTGGTCTGGACGAAGAAGTACGGGGAAGGGCGGGTCTTCTACAGTTCGCTCGGGCACGACGCGCGCGTGGCCGCCCAGGAGGAACCGCTGGAGATCATGACCCGCGGGATGCTCTGGGCGGCGCATGCCCTGGGGGACTGATCCCTCGGCGGCGCCGATCCGCCCGGGCGAAGGGGCTCCGGAAGGAGAAGAAGCGTGGATACGATCTTCCTGCTGACCCTTCTGTTCGTCTTTCTGACGGCGCTGGTCGGGACCTTCGTCAAACGCCGCAGCCGCGACATCTGCCTGAAGGATTTCGCCGGATACCACGTCACGGTCCTGATGAAGGACGGCCGCCGGTTGTGGGGCAAGCTGCTGGTCTTCCCCAACGGGCTGGAGCTGATTTACGCCGCGGCGCACGTGGATCGATCGGGCCACGTGGAGACCAGCGTGATCTTCTTCCCCGACCAGATGGCGCAGGTCCGCGCCGTCTACCGGTTCCACGACGAGCTGACGGCCGAACACCAGCGTTCCCGCCACCGGGAGATCGAGCGGACGCATCATCCGAACTTCTTCCGCCGGTTGCGGCGGCACGTGCGGAACTTCGTGAACACCTTCCGGGACGCGTTCAACCAGTCGATCGGGCTGATCGTCTCGCAGATGAAGGGCACGGCGAAGCAGTCGGCGGTGTTGCAGACGCAGGACGCGCGGCTGACGCAGATGGGCCAGAGCGTGTTGGGCATCATCCCCAACGCGTACGAACCGATCCTGGAGCGCTACATCGGCCACCGGGTCGTCGTGGAGGAGAAGACGGAGCAGGGCTGGATCGAGCATCCGGGCATTCTCAAGGAGTATTCGGCCGCGTGGCTGGAGATCCTCGACTGCCGCCTCGCGACGCAGCACACGTTCGAACTGATCGAGGCCGAACAGCTCCAGGTGAACCGCGACCTCGATTTCGATCTCCGCGTGGAAGCCGGAGAGGGGACACTCCTGCTGCGGATCGGGATCGAGAATCACGGGGAACATCCCGTCCGCGTGGTGCGGCTGGAGGGGGAGGAATACGCGCGGGAACTGGACGTACCGATTCTTCCCGGCGGAACCGGCGAAGTGCGGGCCTCGGATCTTCCGGTCGCGCTGTGGGAATCGGCCGTGGTTCCGCCGGGCGGGGAGGGCGACGGCTCCGATCGGGGACCGGGGATTCCGCCGCTGCGGCTGGTCATCGAGGCGATCCGGGAGGGAGACGTCTGTTTCCCCCGGTCGACGGCCGTCGTCCGCCACGGGGGGGAACCGCTTCTGTCGACGGCGAAACGGCTGCGGAAACTGGCGAAACGCGGACGGCCCTCCGGGTCGCGCGCGAAAAGGGAGGAATCCAGCCGGTAGACCCGTTCGGCGCGCATCGGAAGGGCAGGAGGCGGTCGGCGCGTGCCGGAAGGGGACGAAACGGCGGGGATCGGAGTGAACGATGGAACGGGGTTCGAAACGGTTCGGACGGCTTCTTTGCGTTGTCCTCCTTGCCGGATGTGCGACGACCCGCCCGGCGCCTTCGCCGGGCGGCGGAGAAGAAAGGGCCCGGGTGGAGAAGGCCTGTGAACGGGCCGAGGTGGTTCCGCCGGACGTGACCGGGAGACGCTGGCGGACGACGGTGACGCTCGAAGACGGAACGCAGGTGGAGATCCGGGCGGAGGAAAAGATCTCGGTCGGGGCGGTGGTTCAGTACCAGGACGAGAAGACGTATCGAACGGTCTATTCGTACCGGGATTCTCTCCGGGTGGAGGAAGTCCGCGTTTCCAGGGAAGACGGGATCCTCTTCGTGAAGGTGACGGGACCGGTTCTCGGCCGGGGGCTCGAGACGTGGATCTATCGTTTCGACCTGGTGCGCCGGGAAAAGCTGCCGCCGGTGCGTCTCGCGGTCGAACACGTCGTCGGCCAGGATCTGCTGCCGTAAGGGCCGATCGGATCTCGTTCCCGCGGGCGGATCCGATCGTGGAATGGCGTCCCGGGGAGGATCGGCCCCGGGCGCGCCTTCCGGAAAGGGACTCTCGATGGAACTGTCGCTGACGACGGACTACACGACGGACCGGGGTTGTCCGGAACCGTACCTGCGGCGGATCGCGGAGGCGGGGTTCACGCATGTCCACTGGTGCCATCAATGGTGCACGGACTTTCTGTATTCGGAACCGGAAATCGATCAAATCGAACGATGGCTTTCGGAGTTCGGCCTGCGGCTGCTCGATCTTCACGCCAGCGCGGGGAACGAGAAGAACTGGGGATCCGTCCGGGAATACGAACGGCTGGCCGGGGTGGAACTGGTCGAGAACCGGATGCGGATGACGGCGCGGCTCGGCGCCGATGTGATCGTGCTGCACATTCCTTCCGCGGAGGAGGGGGACGACGGGTGGCTCGATCGGCTCTGCCGTTCCCTGGACGTGTTGGAACGGGTCGGGAGGGGAACCGGCGTGCGGATCGCGCTGGAGAACATGGCGTACGACGATTTCGCGCGGATCGGGGCGTTGTTCGACCGCTACGATCCCGCGTTCCTCGGGCTTTGCTACGATTCGGGCCACGGCTGTCTCGGCGGAGAAGGGCTCGATCACCTGGAAAACTTCAAGGACCGGCTCCTGGCGGTTCATCTGCACGACAACGACGCCCGGACGGATCAGCACCGGATCCCGTTTCGCGGACGGGTGGACTGGGAACGGTTGGCCGGGCTGCTGGCGACGTCGTCGTACGGGAAATGCGTCAGCCTGGAATCGAACCGCGGGTGCGAGACGGGAATCGACGAGGAGACGTTTCTCCGGGATGCGCACGAGGCGGCGGCGCGGATCACGGAGATGATCCGGGCGGCGGCCGCGGGACGGAACGCATGAACGACGATCTCGAACAACTGCGGCTCCTGTCGATCTTCCACTACGTGTGGGGCGGGATCCTGGCGGTGACGGGCCTTTTTCCCGTTCTCCATCTCGGGATCGGGATCGCGTTGCTGACGGGGATCTTCGATCGCCCCGGAGACGTGCCGCCGCGGATGGTCGGCTGGCTCTTCGTGGGGATCTCGCTGTTGGTGATGGCGGCGAGCTGGATCTTTGCGGTCTGCGCGCTGCTTGCCGGCCGGTTTCTCGCGCGGAGGGCGCACCGGGACTTCTGCATGGTCGTCGCGGCGCTGGAATGTCTTTTGGCGCCGCTGGGGACGATTCTCGGCGTGTTCACGATCGTGATCCTGTCGCGTCCCTCGGTGAGGGCGTGTTTCGACGATTCGCCGGCGCCTCCGGTGCGCCGTTCCGGCTGAGGATCGCGGTCGCAATGCTTGACCGGCGGCATGGGATGGGCTACTAGCACCTTCCCCCCTGTTTTCGGGAAGGCCGGGGAAGGAGAGAGTGGAAACATGCCGAGCGATCTCGAGATCTCGCAGGCGGCGAAGGTTCTTTCGATCGAAGAATTGATTCGGGAATGTGCGTTGGACATCCGGCCGGAGGAACTCGTCCCGTACGGTCGGACCAAGGCGAAGGTCTCGTTGTCGGTCCTCGAGCGGCTCTCCGATCGCCCGAACGGGCGGTACATCGACGTGACCGCGATCACCCCGACGCCCCTCGGGGAAGGCAAGACGGTGACGACCGTCGGCCTCAGCCAGGCGCTGCATCACATCGGGCGCCGGGTCTTCACCTGCCTGCGGCAGCCCTCGATGGGGCCGACCTTCGGCATCAAGGGGGGAGCGGCCGGCGGCGGGTACGCGCAGGTGATCCCGATGGAGGAGTTCAACCTTCATCTCACGGGCGATTTCCATGCGGTCTCGATCGCGCACAATCTGCTCGCCGCGGCGATCGATGCGAGCATCCTCCACGGGAACCCGCTGAACATCGATCCGCTGAGCATCACCTGGACGCGGGTGGTCGATGTGAACGACCGCGCGCTGCGCCAGACGGTGATCGGTCTCGGCGGCAAGGGGAACGGCTTTCCGCGGGAGAACTCCTTCGAGATCACCGCGGCCAGCGAACTGATGGCGATCCTGGCGCTGGCTCGGGATCTGCCCGACCTGCGGCACCGGCTCGGGTGCATCGTGATCGGGCGCACGCGGGACGGGGCGCCGGTGAGCGCGGAAGACCTCAGGGCGGCGGGGGCGATGACGGTCCTGCTGAAGGACGCCCTGAATCCGACCCTGATGCAGACGCTCGAAGGCAGCCCGGTCTTCGTGCACACGGGCCCCTTCGCCAACATCGCCCACGGGAACAGTTCCATCGTGGCGGACCGGGTGGCGTTGAAGCTGGCCGACTACGTGGTAACCGAGAGCGGCTTCGGCGCCGACATGGGCATGGAGAAATTCATGGATATCAAGTGCCGCGTCTCCGGTCTGCGCCCGGACTGCGTGGTGCTGGTCGCCTCGGTGCGGGCCCTGAAGATGCACGGCAGCGCCAGCCGGATCATCCCCGGCAAACCGCTTCCGGAGGAGCTGACGACGGAGAATCTCGTCCTGCTGGAACGGGGCTTCCCGAATCTGCAGAAACAGATCGAAAACGCCCGCATGTTCGGCGTCCCCGTGGTGGTGGCGGTCAACCGGTTCCCCGCGGACACGGACGCGGAGATCGAGGCGGTGATCGAGGCCGCGCGGGCCGCGGGCGCGCGCAGCGCGCATTTGAGCGAGGTCTGGGCGAAGGGCGGGGCCGGCGGGACGGAACTGGCCGAGGCCGTGGTCGACGCCTGCGAGGAAGAATCGCATTTCGAGTTCCTCTACCCGGACGAGGCGTCGATCGAAGAGAAGATCGAGATCATCGCCACGAAGATGTACGGCGCCGACGCGGTGGAGTACTACCCGAAGGCGAAGCGGCAGATCCGGGAGTTCACCGGATTCGGGTATTCCGGCTATCCGATCTGCATGGCCAAGACGCACCTGTCGTTGTCGCACGATCCCAAGCTTCGCGGACGTCCGACCGGATGGGCGCTCCCGATCCGCGAGATCCGTCTGTCGGCGGGGGCGGGGTTCCTCTATCCGCTCTGCGGCGAGATGCGGACGATGCCCGGGTTGCCGAGCACGCCGGCCTTCACGAAGGTGGACCTGGACCCGGTGACCGGACGCGTCGAAGGGCTCTTCTGAGGACGGAAGGAGTTGCGCCGCGGACGACCCGGGGGGAAGTTCCGGAACGACCGGGATCGCAGGCGCGACGGGAAGCGGATCCGGATTCCGGGCCGGGGGGGCGGCGGGCGGTTCGGTTCGAACGGGGGTGAGGCGGATGGAAGAAGATCGTCACAGGTTCCGGGACGCCTTGAGGCGCGGGGAGTTCGTGGTGACCGCCGAACTCGTCCTGGGGCGGGATCACGAGGTGCCGGAGGCCGAGCGGTTCGTCGAGGACGCGGCGGCGGACGAGCACGGCATCCGGATCATCTCCGTGACCGATCTGCCCGGGGGAAATCCCGCCCTGCCGCCGGAGTTCTTCGTCCGGCGGATTCTCGACGCGGGCCTGTCGCCGATCGCCCATATCACGGGCAAGGACGGCAACCGCAACCTGATCGAGGGCCGCCTGCACGGCCTGGCGGCCCTGGGGGTGAAGAACGTCCTGGCGCTGACCGGCGACGCCCCGCGGGCCGGGCTCGACGGGACGGCGAAGCCGGTTTTCGATCTGGATTCGGTGCTGATCCTCGAACTGATCTCCCGATTGAACGAGGGGATCCGCTACTCGGTGGGTCCGCGGGAGGTAAAGACGTCGCCGACCGATTTCTTCGCCGGCGCCGCGGTGAACCCCTACAAGACGACCGAACCCGAGCAGATGATGCAGTTCTACAAGCTGCATCTGAAGATCGCGGCGGGGGCGCGGTTCATCATCCCGCAGCTCGGGTACAACCTGCGCAAGCTGCTCGAGCTGAAGATCTACGTGGAACGGGAGGGATTGGCCGACGTCCCTCTCCTGGGCAACGTCTACGTGGCCACGGCGACCATCGCCCGGATGATGAAGGAGGGGGAGGTCCCGGGATGCGTCGTTTCGGACGCCATGATCGAGAAACTCTCCGGGGAGAAGAAACCCCAGCGCATGGAACGCGCGGCGCTCATGGTGGCGGCGCTGCGTGAGCTGGGCTTCGCGGGGGCC
>CAYNBQ010000013.1:0-50173 GCA_964395275.1 uncultured Verrucomicrobiota bacterium | reverse complement strand
CATCGATGGCGACTTCCGCAAACCTGCCGTCCACGACGTGTTCGGCATCGAGAATCACCTGATGTACCTCGCCCTGTACGAAGAGGATCTTCACGAGGTCTACCGGCGCCAGGCCGCATGGAACCGCGCCTTCGCGGAGAACTGCCTCGACCTCGGGGTCGACATGGTTCACGTCTCCGACGACTGGGGCGCGCAGAATGCGCCCCTCTTCAGCCCGGACATGTGGCGACGGCTGATCTTCCCCTATCACAAGGTGACCTGCGACGCGGTGCGGGCGCGGGGCGCCTACATCAGTCTCCACAGCGACGGGGACATCACCGCGTTGCTGCCCGGGGTCGTGGAACTCGGCTACCGGGTGGTTCATCCCTACCAGGAATCGGCGGGGATGGATTACGGCCTCTACCGATCCGAGTACGCGGATTCGTTCGTCCTGATGGGAGGTCTCGACGTCCAGACGACGATCGGGTTCGGAGACCTCGATCGTCTGAAAACGGAGATCGAGCGGGTGCTCGGCCTCTTCCGGGACGGGGGGATGATCTTCTGCACGACGCATTTCGTGCAGGACCATTGCTCGATCGAGGAACTCATCTTCGCGTTCGACCTCGCCTACGACCGCGTCCGCGCTCCGGGCGGTTAGCGGTCCGGTGCGGAATCCGGCGGGCGAGGCCTCAGGTTCGGTACCATGCCTCGGGGAGATACGCGCGTTCTCTGCGCAGGAATTCCGCGATGCAGGCGTTTACGTCGGGGATGCTCACGGCGAGCATGCTCGCCAGGAACGCCTTGCGGAGCGTCGCCCGGTCGCACGAGAGGGCCGCGTCGACGGCGAGTTCGTGTTCGTCGAGCACGCGCTGCATGTACCCGCGCAGGGGGGCCGGAATCGAACCGAACGGCAGGGGACGGACGCGGTCCCTGTCGATCCGGCAGGGGATTTCCAGGTAGGCGTCGTCGGGCATGTTGTCGACGGCGCCCCGGTTGCGCGTGTTGAGGTAGAAAACCTTCGGCGCCCCCGTCCAGGTCGCCTCGACGATGTCGGAGGCGTGGTCGGCGGTGGTCTTTTGCAGGAAATCGGCGATCGGCCGTCGGCCGGAGGCGAGGTTCCGCATGTCGTCCCACGCCTGCCGCATCCATCGACGGCGCGTGCGGATGTCCCACTTGCGGATCGTCAGGGCGCCGCGCCGGCGGACGTCGTGCCCTTGGAAGAAGGGAAGGTATTCCTGCGTGTGCCAGGGGCACATCGGAACGTATCCGACGGCGTCGGCCAGTTGCCGGGCGATCTTCAGGGCGAGGGCGCCGCGGCCCTTCTCGTCGGGCGTGACGCGGGCGCGCCGCGCGCGGGACCGCAGACGATCCTTGACCGCCGGCGTCACGTCCCGGCCGTCGCAGGTCATCTCCAGCAGCCAGTTGAAGTGGTTCACCCCTCCGCTGCGGATCTTCACGCGGCGGCGGAGATCGTCGTCGATTGCCTCTGCGGAGGAGGCGAGGCCGGCGTCGACGATCAGGCGGTCGTCGAACCCGGGGTTGTGGGGCCCGTCGCAGATCGCCACGGACCGGAGGTCGGGGAAAGACCGGTCCATGGCGATGCCCATGGCGCTGGTGGGGTTCACCCAGTTGATCACCCAGGCCTCGGGACAGAATCGACGGACGTCTTCGAGGATCCGCTGTTGTCGCGGCACCTCGCGCACGGTTCGCATGATGCCCCCGGGGCCGATGGTGTCGGCCGAACAGAGGATCATGCCGTGGCGGGCGCTGATGTCGGCGTCGCGCCCGCGCAGGGTCACCCCTTCGCGAGCGAAGGCGAGGATGACGAAATCGGCCTTGCGGAGGACGTCCCGCCGGCGGGTGGAGGCCTCCAGCGACAGCGGCGCCTTCCGATGTTCGATCGCCCGCCGGGCGATTTGCGTCATCCAGCCCAGTTTGCGCTCATCGGGATCCACGAGGGCCAGCGTCCCGGTCCGCAGCGCCTCCTTGGAGACCATGCTCCAGACGGTCTGCCGACCGAAGAAGGCGCTGCCCGCGCCGATCAGGACCACCTTCGGACCTCTCATGCCCGTTGCCTCCCGGGGCCCGGATAGTGAAGAAAGAACCCGGCCGAAGGAAGGTTTTCCGTCGCGGACGCCCACCCCGCCATTCGGGCGAACCCGTCCTCCGGGAATGGGATTCCCCGACGGGACGACCGGTTTCGGCCCGGCGAGGAGCGTTCCCGCGCCCGCGCGGCCGATTGAGCGAATGGGGCGGATGTGGTACAAGAGAATCGGGGAAGGGGGAGAATATGAAGCGATTTCTCCTGCTGGCGGGGGTTCTGGGGACGGCGGTTCCGGTGGTTGCGGGCGGATCGGGTCCTTCCTGTTCCGGGTTCGGGGGAAGAGGGGCCGTCGCGATCGCCCCGCGACCGGGGTACGGCGCGTGCGTTCCCCGGCGCCGCCCGGCGGCGTACGCATGCGCCCCGGTGGTGGATTGCGGACCGAGACCGACGCCGTACGCCCGGGAATATGCCGCGCGCCGGTCCGCGCTCGGATGGAGGCATCCCCTGGAGGACAGCCGTCCGGGATACGATCCGCGTGCGTCGACCCGGCGCGTCGGTCGACGCTCGTCGTATGGGCATCGGCCGGTGGTCTGCGTACCGCGCAGGGGACCCGTTTGCACGGTTCCGCGGAGATCCAGGACCGCCTCGTCGATCCGGAATTCCTATCGGCGGGGACCGACCCGGGATTTCTGTCCGCCGTACAGTCCCGGATGGGAACCGTAGGGGAAAAGACGGACCCGGGCGGGACCTTTCGCCGGTCGGGAACAATCGAATAACACGCCGCGCGGGGGCGTCTGAAGAACTGGAAGGGGTTCCGCCGGGCGGAGAAGCGGGCCGGCCGGCAGGACCGCATTGCAGGGGAAACGGGGGAAGGCGATGAAGAAGATCGTATTGGTGATCGCAATCCTGACGACCGCGGCGGCGGCGCCGGCCGGGGTCTGGTTCTCCACGGGGTACGGATACGGCGCCTGCGGCGGCGGATGGGGCGGGTCCCTGGCATCGTCCGCCGGCCATATCACGATCACCACGGGGCCGCGGTACGGGTACGGCGTATACGGTTACCGTCCTCCGGTGGTCTACCGCTGCGCTCCGGCGATTGTTTGCCGCCCGAGGCCGACGCCTTACGCGTCGTATTACACGTCCCGGCGGACGACGCTCGGCTGGGGATCCGGTCCGGTATCGTGCCGGCGGGACGGGTATTTTCCGGCGGGAGTTCCGGTTGGTCGTCCCGTCTACGTTGCGCCTCGACGGTCGCGCTGCGCACCCGTGGTCCGTGCGAGATCCGTCGTTCCCGCGGCTCCGGTGATCGTGGCCGAGCCGGCGGCGGTCAGGTCGATTCCGTTCGGAACGCGGCTCACGGAGCGATTCTCTCCGGTGACCACCGGCGGCGGCTTCTGGTGATTCTCAGGCGGGGCCGGCCGGGTTCGTCTCCGGGACGTCCCAGTTCCCGGCCCGTTCCACGGCGCGGTTCCATCGGTCGAGAAGCCGGGTTCGCAGCGATTCCGGCATCGTCGGATCGAACCGGCGCTCCCCGTCCGGGGGAGGAGGAAGCGCGCCGGCGTTCTTCCAGAGACCGAGGCTGATTCCGGCGGCGAAGGCGGCGCCGAGAACCGTGGTTTCCGTGATGCGCGGCCTGACGACCGGGATCCCGAGAATGTCGCTCTGAAAGGCGCAGAGAAAATCATTGGCCGCGACGCCCCCGCCGACCCGCAGTTCGGAGAAGGGACTGCCGGCGTCCTGCTCCATCGCCCGCAGGACATCGTGCGTCTGGTACGCGATCGCTTCGAGCGCCGCCCGGACGACGTGTTCCCGGCGGGTCCCGCGGGTCATGCCGACGAGCAGGCCGCGGGCGCGGGGATCCCAGTGCGGCGCGCCCAGCCCGCTCAGTGCGGGGACGAAGACGACTCCCGCGGTCGACTCGACGGAGCGGGCCATGCCTTCGGAATCCGCTGCCTCGAAGCCCAGGCCGAGCCCCTCGCGAAGCCATTGCAGGGCGGCGCCGCATGTGAAGACCGAACCTTCCAGGGCGTAGGCGACGGATCCGTCGCCGGAAGTCCGCGCCACGGTCGTCAGCAGGCCGTGACGGCTGACGACCGGTTCCCCGCGCAACAGGGTCAGGAGAAACGCCCCCGTGCCCCAGGTCACCTGCGCCGGTCCGGCCTCTGCGATCCCCTGGCCGAGCAGGGCCGCCTGCTGGTCGCCGAGCATGCCCGCGACGGGAATCCCTTCGGCCGCCAGGGGGTCTTTCGTTGCGGGACCGACGATCGACATGGAGGGGACGATCTCCGGCAGACAGGCCGGCGGAATCCCGAAAAGCGAGAGCAGTTCGTCGTCCCACCGGCGCCGGCGCAGGTCGAAGAGCATCGTCCGCGACGCGTTGGAATCGTCCGTTGCATGGCGAGCCGTCAGATGCCAGGCCAGCCATGAATCGACCGTCCCCAGGCGGGCGCGTCCCGATTCGGCCTTTGCCCGGAGATCGGGGACGTGATTCAACAGCCATTCCATCCTGGTTGCGGAGAAATAGGGATCGAGGGTCAGACCGGTCCGCTCCCGGATCGTCCGAGCCATGGCGCCCCGTTGCAGTTCCCGGCAGCGCGCGGCGGTCCGCCGATCCTGCCAGACGACGGCCGGATGAAGGGGGCGCCCCGTTTCGCGGTCCCAGCAGACCACGGTCTCGCGCTGATTCGTGATTCCGACGGCGGCGATCGGCGGACCGGGCGGGCGGCGGGCGAGGACCTCGCGAATCACCTCGAGCGTCTTTCCGAGGTAGAGATCCGGATCCTGTTCGACCCAGCCCGGCCGGGGCGTTTCGATCGGCACCTCGCGATAGGCGGAATCGACCGGGCGGCCGCGTTGATCGATCAGGGCGAATCGCACGCCGGTCGTGCCCGCATCGACCGCGCCCAGGAGGAATTCATCGGGCCGGGGCATGACGGTTGTCTCCTTGTCCGGACACCCGGTCGTTGCGGGCGGACAGCAGGATCCGCTGGGTTCCTTCGAATCGTTCCCCGCCGGACGTCCGTCCGCGGAAGCGGAGCGTCAACGGAAACTCGCCGGCGCCGGCCGGTTCCTTCGCGGGAATCCGGACGCGGAAAGAAAGGTTCGGCGCGGGCGAACCTTCTTCCGGGACCAGGACCCTGCGTACGGCGATTTCGTCCGGTTGCAGCTCGAATCCCTCGTCGTCAATCTCCCATTCGAGGACGGGTTCGCGTTCCAGTTCGATTTCCACAGCCCTCGGACGGCCGTCGGGGGCGCCGAAGACCACGTCGCCTTCGATCCAGGAACCGGGATCGGCCTGAACCCGGCCCGGGGCGGTTGCGAATTCCCGATCGTCGATCCACAGGCGGAGGGTGACGATTCGGGTTCCGTTCGGATCCGGCGGTGCGACGATCCGGAAACGGGCGATCTCCCTGCGTTTCCCTGCGAGGACCACCAGAAACGCTTCGCCCGGGGCCCAGCGGACGGGCAGGAGCACCTCGCCGGCGCCCCCCGGGGAGCATTTCAGTTCCGCGAGCCGGCGCCCGCCCTCGTCTTCGAGGATCAGGACGGCTTCACGCCGCAGCCGCGGGACGGGCACGATGATTCCGCGGCGGAGGAATTCCGCGCCCTCGCGCATGGACCGGGACGGATCGGCACAACCCGCGCCGAGGAGCACGACGAGGCCCAGGAGGGCCGGCGAGAGGGGAGGCCGACGGATCCGTTGTGCGGTGCGAGGGGTCACAAGAACAAGCCAATCGCGCCCGGGGCTCGGGATCAAGTCGGAAGGGCGGCTTCCGCACGGGGAAGACGCCGGGGAGCGGCCGGCGCCGGTTGACACCCCCTGCGAGGGCTTCTAGGCTGGCGGCTCGATTGTTTTCGGCGGTTCGGTTCACGGGCGGCGAAGGGCGGGGCGGATGTAGTCCCGCAGGCCCGTGGGATCCGCCGGGGGAGAAGATTGCTCATGTGCGGAATCGTGGGATACGTTGGATCGAAGCAGGTGGTGCCGATCGTCCTGGACGGGTTGAACCGGCTCGAGTACCGCGGGTACGACTCGGCGGGAATCGCGGTGGTCGACCCGGAAAGCGGGGAGATCCGGATCCGGAAGAGGAAAGGACGGCTTGCGGGTCTCGCGGAGGATCTCGAGGCATCGCCTCTGCCCGGAACCGTGGGGGTGGGGCACACCCGCTGGGCCACCCACGGCGCCCCGTCGGAATTGAATTCCCATCCGCACGCCGACTGCACGGGGGACATCGCCCTGGTGCACAACGGCATCATCGAGAACTACCAGGAACTGAAGGCCGAATTGCAGGCCGCGGGACACGAGTTCCGGTCGGACACCGACACGGAGATCGTGGCGCACCTCATCGAGGAAGAGTTCAGGCAGGGGGCCGCGGATCTGGAAGAAGCCACCCGACGGGCCCTGCGCAAGGCGGAGGGCGCCTATGCGCTGGGCATCGTCCGCCGCCAGGAACCCGGCGTTCTGGTCGCCGCCAGGAGCGGTTCCCCGCTGATCATCGGACTGGCCGACGACGGCAATTACATCGCCAGCGACGTCCCCGCGATCCTGAACCGGACGCGGCGGATCATCTACCTGAACGACGGCGAGGTCATCCGCATGACGGCGGACTCCTTCCGGGTGAGCGATCTCGAGGGCAACCCGGTCGAGCACGAGATCCACGAAATCGACTGGGACGCCGAGGCGGCCGAAAAGGGCGGATTCGAGAAGTTCATGCTCAAGGAGATCCACGAGCAGCCGCGGGTGGTCCGGGAAACGATCCTCGGCCGGGTCAGCCGCGACGGGAAGGAGATCCAGCTCGAGGACATGAACCTCGATCCCGAGGATCTCCGCACCGCCGGCAAGATGTTCATCGTGTCGTGCGGAACGGCCTTCTACGCAGGATTCACCGGCAAGTACCTGATCGAGCATTACACCTCCCTGCCGGTCGAGGTGGACCTGGCCAGCGAATTCCGGTACCGATCGCCGAAGCTCGACGAGAAGACGCTCGTTTTCACGGTGACCCAGTCCGGGGAAACGGCCGACACCCTGGCCAGCATCCGGATGGCCCGGGAGAAGGGGTGCAAGGTCATCTCCATCGTCAACGTCGTCGGCAGTTCCATCGCCCGGGAAAGCGACGGGGTGATCTACACCCACGCCGGACCGGAGATCGGGGTCGCCTCGACCAAGGCCTACACCTCGCAGTTGACCGCCTTCTATCTCTTCACGGTCTACCTGGGCCGCATCCGGGGGGATCTGCCCGAAGAGACGGCCGCGGAACTGATCGCGAACCTGCAGAAGGTTCCCGACTGGCTCGAAGAGGTCCTGCGCCGCGAAGACCGCATCCGCGAGATCGCCGGCAAGTATTACCAGGCGCAGAGCGCGCTCTACCTCGGGCGGCATTTCAACTATCCGAACGCCCTGGAGGGGGCCCTGAAGAACAAGGAGATCTCCTACATGCACGCCGAAGGCTATGCGGCGGGAGAGATGAAGCACGGGCCGATCGCGCTGATCGACGAGAACCTCCCCGTGGTCTGCCTGGCCACGCGGGGAAGTTTCTACGACAAGATGGTGTCGAACATCCGCGAGGTCGGGGCCCGCAACGGCCGGATCGTCTCCGTGGCCAGCGACGGCGACGAGGAGATCGCCAAGATCAGCGAAGACGTGATCTACGTGCCGGAAGTCCCCGAGGAGTATTCCCCGATCGTGAACGTCGTACCGCTGCAGCTTCTGGCGTACTACATCGCGCGGGCCCGCGGGTGCGACATCGACAAGCCGAGGAACCTCGCCAAGAGCGTGACCGTCGAATAGGCCGCCGGCCGGGGCCGGGATGGCGGAAGATCTTTCTTCCCCCGGGCCCGTTTTTGCCGTGAACTCCGGTCGAGAAGCCGGTAGGATCGGCGCCATGAACGACATTCCCAAACTCTTCGGCACCGACGGGGTTCGCGGGCGCGCGAACGTCGAACCCGTGACCGCCGAGATCGCCCTGAAACTCGGGCGGGCGGCGGCCCACGTCTTCCGCAAGGACAACGACCGCCGCCACGTCGTGGTGGTCGGAAAGGACACCCGCCTGTCGGGCTACATGCTCGAGAACGCCGTGGTGGCGGGACTCCTGTCGATGGGCGTCGACGTGCTGGTGATCGGCCCGCTGCCGACGCCCGGGGTGCCGTTCATCACGCGCAGCCTTCGGGCCGACGCGGGGATCATGCTCACCGCGTCGCACAACACCTACGAAGACAACGGGATCAAGTTCTTCCGGTCCGACGGCTACAAGCTCGACGACGAGCTGGAACACGAGATCGAACGCCTGGTGTTCAGCGGGGAGATCGACCGGATCCGGCCGACGGCCATGGCCATCGGAAAGGCCTACCGGATCGACGACGCCCTGGGGCGGTACGTGGAATTCGTCAAGAACTCCTTCCCCAGGGGCATGACCCTCGACGGCATGAGGATCGTGCTCGACACGGCCAACGGCGCCACCTACAAGGCCGCCCCTTGCGCCCTGCGGGAACTGGGGGCGACGCTCTTCGTCTACAACAACACCCCCGACGGCACGAACATCAACCTGAACTGCGGATCGACCCATCCGGAGGTCATCCGCAAGGCGGTGATCGATCACAACGCCGACATCGGCATCGCCCACGACGGAGACGGCGACCGGGTGATTCTCTGCGACGAGAACGCCCAGGTGGTCGACGGCGACCAGATCCTCGCGATCTGCGCGCTCGACTACATGGAGCGGGGCGAACTGCGCGACAACACGATCGTGGCGACGATCATGAGCAACGCGGGCCTCGACCTGGCGGTGCGAGCCGCCGGGGGCGAGGTGATCCGCGTCCCGGTGGGCGACAAGTACGTCCTGCACGAGCTGTTGCGCAGGGACCTCAATTTCGGGGGCGAACAGTCCGGCCACATCCTGGTGCGGGACTACACGACGACGGGAGACGGTCTGATCACCGCCTTGCAGGTCCTGCGGATCATGCGGCAGACCGGCAAGAGCCTGGCGCAGTTGGCCCGCTGCATGGAGAAGTTCCCCCAGGTGAATCTCAATCTCCCGATCGCAAGCCGTCCGCCCCTGGAGGAGATCGACGGCCTGGGCGAGTTGATCCGGGAGATCGAGGGCGAACTGTCGGGCAACGGCCGGGTCCTGGTCCGTTACTCGGGGACGCAACCGCGCCTCCGCATCCAGGTCGAGGGACGCGACGGCGCGCCGATCGAACAGTTCGCGCAGCGGATCTACGATCTCGTGGAACGCCAGATCGGCGCCTGAACCGGGCGGCTCGCCGGTCGATTCTTCTTCACGCCGGCGACGGGCGAGGCCGGAGGGGAAAACGTTTCCGTCAGGGAACCCGCGGGAGATCTTCCCGCCTGCAGCGGCGCGGGCGACGGGCGCGCAGGGGCAGACCGCTTTCCTCCAGAATGGCCCTTCGTACGCGAAGGGGACCGCGAAAGGCGTGCACGCGGGGCGCCCGCCGGAAGAGGCGTTCCGTGGACTCGGGATCCACCCCGGGGATCAGGACGGAGAGATCGCGTCCCGCGTGGAAAAGGGCGAGGATGTCGTCTTCGTCGGGCAGGCGGTCCGTGGCCAGTACGATCTCCAGGCGGGCCGGCGCGTGGATGAAGATGGCCCCCTCCGCCGGCGTGGGATAGCGCCGGGCGACGACGACGAGCGTGGCCCTGCCGGCGCGGAGATGTTGAAAGCGCGCCAGTTCTTCCGCCGTGGGATATCCCGAACGGACCAGGTAGATCGGCGCCGCGGAGGGAACCGGTCCGGGCTCGACCAGGTCCCGGATCCGGGGATACGCGTTCATCACGTACATCGGACGGCCTGCGACGAGAATCGTCGGGCGAAGCTCCGAGCGGGCCGGTCCGGCGATGAACACAATGGCGGCAAGGATCAGAATTCGGCGCCGATCGCAACGGGACATCTTTCGATTTCCTCCTGTTGTCTCCTGCCCGTGAGACGTCTCACGGGGCGGGCGTATTCATCCGGGACGTTCCATCCCGTCGGCGCTCAGGGTTTGATCCGATCCCATGCGTCGAGGACCAGGCCGTAGAGTTCGCTTCCGGGGGAGAGTCCGCAGACCTTCTCGAGAACCGATTGGATTCCCTCTTCCCGGAGCATTTTCTGGAGGGCGACGGCGCTCTCGTCCTCCGGGGGATCGAACCGGAACCCCGCCGCCACGGCCTGCGCCACGCAGAGGGGGGTGATGCCCTGTTCGATGCAGAGCCGGGCTGCCCCGACGAGCCGGTCGTTGGGACCCAGTTTCCGGAGGGGATCCCGGCCGACCCGGAAGACGGTGTCGCCCAGCCGCCGGTTCCGGAAGCGCACCAGGAGATCCTCTTCGTGGGACCTCTGTTCCTCCGGCGCGAAGCCGTGGCGTCGGATCAGCGCTTCGCCGGTCTCGCGGAACGCGCCGGTCAGCGTCTGACCGATGGCGGGGTCTTCCACGGCTTCCCAGATGTACGTGTATCCGGCGAGATGCCCCAGGTAGGCCGCGACGGCGTGGCCCATGTTGTGCGTGAAGAGTTTGCGCTCTTCGTAGGCGTGGATCTTGTCGCTGAACCGGAATCCGCGCACCGGCGGGCGTCCGGCGCGGAAGGCCGTGCCGTCGACGGGCAGAACGCAGTAGGGTTCGACGACGACGAGCAGGGGATCCTCCGCGCGCTGTTCCGGCGTGACGATGGGCACCATGCGGCTGACCACCGAGGCGACCAGCCCGAGCTGTTCGGACACGCGCTTGCGCATCGCGGGCGGATCGACGGCTTCTTCCACGTGCCTGCGGAAGATCTCCGGGGCGCCGAGAAGGTTCTCGCAGAGGACGATGTCCAGCGGGCCGCCGCCCTCCTCGATCCGTTCCCGCACGGCCCTGGCGACGGTGGGAGCGACCCCGGGCAGGTGCCGGACCCCGACGGCCGTCGCCGCAAGATCGGCTTCCTTCAGCCGCCGGACGGCGTCCGGATCGTCGAGGAGCACGGCGTCGACCCGGTCGATGGTCAGATCGTTCACCCCGCCGTCGACGATCCTCAGGGGATACGATCCGCGGCGGTGAAGTTCCTCGACCAGGGGTTCGACGACGTCGACGAAGGTGGTCTGATACCCCGACTGGTGAAAGAGCTGGCCGAGGAATCCCCGGCCGATGTTGCCCGCGCCGAAAACGACCGCTTTGAGCATCAGAAGACCCTCCAGGGTTCCGAACCGCTTCGGCGGACGACGACCTGATCGATCCGGGCGGTTCCTCTCATCCCGAGCAGGAAGAGGGCGACTTCGGCGACCTCTTCCGGACGCATGTACTCTTCGAAGGCGACGTCGTCCCTCGCCTCCCGGACCAGACGGGTGTCGACGCCGCCGGGGCAGATTGCGTGGACCCGGATGTCGAAGGGAGCCGTCTCGAGGGCGAGGGCCCTGGCGAATCCGAGCAGGGCGTGTTTCGAGGCGCAGTAGGCCGATTGCCGCGGATACCCGCGCAGCGAGGCCGTCGACGCCGTGAACAGGATCGTTCCCCGCTTCCTCGGTTTCATCCGGGCCAGGGCCCGGCGTGTCGCCAGGAACGCGCCGCGGACGTTGACCGCGAAGGTGCGGTCCCAGTCTTCCGCGGTCAGCTCTTCGCAGGGACGGAAGACGGCGATTCCGGCGTTCAGCACGACGGTTTCGATCGGAAACCCGGTCTCATCGGCCCTTCGAAAGAGATCGTCGATCTGTTCCTCGTCGGAAACGTCCGTGGGAACGGCGACGGCGCGGCCGCCGGCGGAACGGATTTCCTCGGCCGCCTCGCGGATCTCGCTTTCGGTGCGCGCCGCGAGCACGACCGTGGCCCCCGCCTCCGCGAGGCGGCGTGCGATCGCGCGGCCGATCCCCCGGCCGGCGCCGGTGACCACCGCGGCCGTGCCTTCCAGAAACCGTTCTTCCATGTCGAACCCCCGCGCGGACGGCTCGGAACCCCCGCCCGGCCGCTTGCGGCCTTCGGCAGCATGGTTCCGGAAACGCGGCCGTCGTCTCTCAGTGCATCTCCTGGCCGCCGGTGATGTTGATGGCCTGGCCGGTCATGTACGACGAGGCATCCGACGCCAGGAAGACCACGAGGTTGCAGACGTCGTCGTAGGTGCACCCGCGTTTCATCGGGACCTGGTTGATGTAGGCCTCGCGCACGTCGTCGACGGTCTTCGCACCGGGGACCTTGCCGGCCCGCAGGTACTGCACGAAAAGGCCCTTCTGCGGATCCGACCAGAGGGGCGAGTCCAGCATGTTGCCCGGACAGACCGCGTTGCAGCGCACGCCCCATTCGGCCATCTCCAGGGCGACGCTCTGGACCAGGCCGATTCCGCCGAATTTGCTGGCGGCATACGCGGAGTTCCGCGCGCTGCCCTTCTTTCCGGACTTGGAGTTGATCTGGATGATCGATCCGCGCCGTTGTTCCTTCATGATGCGGCAGGCGTGCTTCATCGTCAGGAAGGAACCGACGAGGTTGACGTCGATGACCAGGCGCCAGGCGGCGGCGTCGGCCTCCGTGATCGGGGAGGCGATCAGGATCGCCGCGTTGGCCACCACGACGTCGACCGAACCGAATTCCCGGAGCGTCCGTTCGAAGAGTTCCCGGACGTCGTCTTCGACGGTCACGTCGGTGCGGTGTCCGAAGGCGCGTTGGGCCGTCGATTCGCGGATCCCGGCGGCCGTTTCTTCGGCGCCTTCCCCGTTGATGTCGGCGACGGCGACGCTGCATCCCTCCCGGGCGAGTCGTTCGCAGATGGCCTTCCCGAGACCCTGGGCGCCGCCGGTGACGACGGCCGCGCGGCCTTCGAGGGATTTCGATTCCGCGTTCATTTCCCCCGGTCTCCCGCAAGCAGGGCGGCCAGGAAGGCCTCCTCGGCCTCGTTGGTCCAGACCCGGCCGCGTTCGAGTCGTGCGTAGACCTCGGGAAGAACGTCCTTCAGATCGGGCAGGGCGGTCAGGGGAAAGTCCTCGATCTGCGGATAGATGACGACCTTGCCCGGATAGACGTTGTCCATCAGGGCCTGCAGGCCCTCCTTGGCCTGTCGGATCCCGCCGACGGCGGCGACGGACCGGTTCGTGGAGAGTTCGCCGGATTCGGTCTGCTTCAGCATCAGGCGCATGTCGTCGATCGAAGAGGCCGTGCTGCCGATGATCCGGCCCATGCGTCGATCCGTCAGAACGGCCGGATCGACGTCGGCCATCGTGCCGCGGCCCACGCCCGCGAAGATGTTCAGGACACCGCCTTCGCCGAGGAAACGCATGGAATCGGTCACCAGGGCGGGGATCGGCGCCAGCAGGACGATATCGTCGAATCCCCGGCCGCCGGAAGCCTCCCGAAGGAGGCGATCCGTCTCGGCGGCGTCCCGGGCGGTCGGGTTGATGCAGATCAGCCGCCGCCCCGCTTCCTCCGCCCGATGCCGGTAGCTCTCCTCCAGGTCCCGCAGCCGGAGATCGCTGACGTCGGTGGCGACGATGACCGACGGCCCCTCGTTCTTCTCGATGGCGCGCTGGACGTGCATGCGGCCCATGGGACCGCCCGCGCCGACGAACCAGGCCGTTCCGCCCGGTTGGAGATCCCTGCGGACCCCGTGTGCATAGGCGGGTCCGATATCCCAGCCGTCGGTTCCGATCCAGAGGATACCGTCGTAATGAACCCGGCCGACGTCCATTTGCACGCTTCCCTCGGGAGATCCTTCTCCGACGAGGCAGAGGATGCCGCCGTTCGCCAGGGCGAGTCCGAGAGACGAAATCGCGGTTCCGGAGAGCGACCTGGAGACGATGATGTCGTCGAATCCTTCGCCCCCGGTCCACTCGCGGCACGCCTCCGCCCAGGCGTCGTCCGCGGGCCGATCCCTGACGACGGTTTCGGCGCCGCAGGCCTCGCCGTCGGCGCAGCCGTCGTAGCCGACCAGGAAGACGCGGTCGGGGTGAGACGAGGGGTCGAATCCGACCGACAGGCGGATCGCCGGATCGCCCGGTGCGCCGACGATCAGCGCCTTTCCGCCCTTCTTCGGAGCGCGGCGGTAATTCAGCTCGTAGGCGGCGATGACGCAGGCCCAGGGTTCCACGAGCGCGGCCTGGGCGTAGCCGGTCTCCTCGCGGATCGGGATCAGGTAGCAGCCGTCGTCGCCCGCGAGAATCTCCTTGCCGATGACGCCGTATTGCGCCAGTCCCCCCTGGATCTTGTAGCCGTAGGCGAGATTCCGGCCTTCGTACCAGATGTCCGCCTGGACGATGAACCGCTGGCCCGGCCGATAGCGGTCGCGGAGGTTCTCGCCGACGCGCACGATCGTCAGGCAGACCTCGTGGCCCATCACCACCGGGTCCTTCTTCATGTCGCGGCCCTGCAGCCGCGGATGGTTCGGTCCCTGGCGGAGGATCTTGACGTCGGAGAAGCAGAGTCCGCAGGCGTCGACGCGCGCCAGCAGTTCGTCGGGCCCGTTGGCCGGGGTCTTCCATCGCACGGGAGCGTCGTTCTCGCCCAGGTTTTCCATGCCGGCCCCGTAGAGGGGCCAGGCGAGCATGGTTTCCGGGATCGGCAGCGTCGCCTCCCGGTAGGCCTTCAGGATGGCATCGTCTTTCGTCGTCATCGTTGCGCCTCCGTGGATCCGGAGGATCCGTTGGAACCGGCGTCGGTCTCCTGGAGTCCGAGCTGGATCTGTCGATAGCGTTCGTCGGGCCGGGTGCGGATCCGTTCGACCGCCTCCGGGCTCATGTATCGCGGGCCGCCGACGCTGTAGGCGGCCGTCAGGATCCGGGCCGTCTTCGTCATCATCGCGGTGATCGATTCCACCTCGTCGGCGCTTCGGCCCAGGGCGAACATGCCGTGATTCTCCAGGAGAATCACCCGCGGCCGGTCGTGTTCGGTCCGGGCCCATCGATCGAGTTCGTCGCGGATCCGCCGGGCGAGCGGAACGCCGGGATCGGTGTAGGGAACGAAGATCGGGGCCTTGCCGCAGACGACGATCTCGTCCGGGAAGAGGCGGCCGGAGAAGGCCTGCCGCGACACCTTCGAACAGAGCAGGCCGTTGACGGAAACGGGATGGGTGTGTCCCACGAAATCCGCGCCCCCGATCGTGAGGCACAGGGCGTGGATGACCGTTTCGACCGACGGCATCCTTGCGCCGTCCGGATCGACCCGCGCCTGTGCGAGGGCTTCGCGGATCCGTTCGTCGTCGGGATCGTCGATGTCGAGGATCGCCAGCACGGAGTCGAGGTGCACCTCCACGAGCCCCTGGCGGTCGAGTTCGCCGAGAGGGACGCCGCTGGCCTTCACGAAGAAACGGTCCAGCCCGGACCGTGCGGAGGTGTTGCCCTCTCCGAGGATCACCCATTCGCGTTTCGGATCCGCCAGGCGATGGGACATGCGGATGAGATCCGCCTCGATCACGTCTCGATTCATGCTCTGTCGTTCTCCTTGTGGGACCCGGGCGCGTACGGCGGCCGCTTCGGCGGGGGAGAAGGTCCGGACGTCCCGTACGGCGGATTCCGCGGTTCCCGCGGGCGCGGATCCCTTTCCTTCGCCCGGGTGCACCGTAAAAGCGCCGCGGAAGAGCGTCAAGACGCCGGACCGGTCCCCGCGGCGCCGGCCTCCGAGGGGACGGCCACGAGGATTTCCAGGGGATCCGGCCCCAGGGCGGGGGCCTTCACGCGCAGCCGGACGGCGCGGGGAAGGCCCCGGCCCGTTTCCCGGCCCCATTGCGCGGTCCATTTGCGGCCGTCGGCCGTCGCCTCGACGCGAAACTCCGCGACGTCTTCGAGAACGACCGACCAGGGGATCTTCTCGTTCGGGCGGTCCGCGCCGGCCGGCCGGTCCATCCGCAGGAGGCAGAGGCCCCTGCGGCCGTCGACCCGATCCGTCTCGTAGGCCAGCCGCCGGATTTCGGGGAAGCGATCGGTGCTGGAGGAACGGATGGACGACCAGGCGATGCGCGAGAAGTCCTCCCGGTCCGGGTCGGGTTCGATCCGGAAAACCAGGTCGTCCCGTCCCGCGATCGAATAGGCCGACTGGATCTCCTCCACCCAGCGTTCCATGAGAATCGCCCGGACGCGCCCGGTCCGCGCGGCGTCCGTCGCGCGCTCCAGGCCCCGCACGGCCACGGCGAGAAGGGCGGTGACCGAGGCCGTCACCAGCACGGCGATCGCCAGGGCGACGACCATTTCGATCAGGGTGAAGGATTCCCGGGGGCGTCGCGTGGGGCTCGTTGCGTTCACGGTTCCGACGATATCCCCGGCGGGTCCGCAGGACGAGTTTCCGGTCCCGGCCGCCGTGCCGGACGGATCCCGGGTTCCGGCCGGCGTCGAAAATCTCTGCGTTCGCGGGACCGCGAGGCTATAGTCGTCGCATGCACCTTCATTTCCCTTTCTTGTCCCCGGGGATCCGGCGATCGGCGATCGCCGGAACGTTCCTGCTTCTGGGCGCGCTTTGCGCGGGTCCGGCGGGGGCGCAATCGGATGGTTCTTCGTCCGAAGAGGTGCTGACGAGGGAGCAGCGCCTTGAGCTGTTGCGGTTGAAGGAAGCCGAACTGGATCTGCGCACGGCGAGCAACCGGCTCGTGCGGACGCAGGCGGACCTGGAGGGGATGAAGGAACTCTTCGACCGGCAGGTGGTCTCGCGGATCGATCTGAACCGCGCCTCCCAGGACTACGAAGACGCCCGGCTGGCGTTTGACAGCGCGGTGATCGAACTGGAAAAGCGCCGTCTCGAATTCCTGCGGGACGCCACGCACATCACGATCGAGGAAGCGAAGAAGTTCCGGACCGGGGACGGCAAGCGCTGGACCGAGATCCTGTTGCGCAACGCATCGGATCTCGATCAGGCGCGGATCCTGATGCAGGCGGTGACCGATCGCATTCCCACGGACGAGGAACTGCGGGGCCTGCTGCGCGTGAACGGGATCCTCGTATCCCTCATGGACGATTCCATCATCGGCGAGCCGTACGAGGCGCGCATCGACACGCTCGACTTCGACGAATCCCGCGCGGTGAAGTTCCAGCTCCTGAAGGACGTCGACGAGGTGACCGTTTCGCTTCAGTACCTGGGGACGAACGATCAACGGAAGGTCTTTCTGAAGAAGGAGGCCCTGCAGAAGGTGCCGAGCATCTCGTCCGAACAGTTTTCCCAGGAGGGGAAGCTCGGGACGAAGGTTCTCTTCGACCTCACGCTCGAACGTCTTTCGGAGGAGGAGGAGAGTTTCAGCCTTGTGGCGTTGAACCTTCCGCCGCAGATCGATGCGCGGTTCGTGAATCCCGAGACGAAGGCCGCCTTGAACCAGGTCAAGTTCGGCAAGGAGAAAAGCCGGATCTCGCTGGACCTGGAACTGGCGATCCCGGAGAAGCTCGAGGCGAGCCTGGTCGACGAACCCCTCGGGTTCCTCGTCGTCGTCGCCCGGCCCGAGGACGCCCGGCGTTTCGTGACGGCCCACGGCGAGGGCCCGGTCCGGGTTCGCGAGGAGGATCTCTCCTCGTTTCCGTGCAGCTGGGTGAAGCTGACGCTGGTTCCGCGCGGCGTCGGCGAACTGGAGATGCTGATCTCGAACCGGTACAGCGAGATCCGCGCCGGGCACGATGCGCAGTTCCGGGCGGAGGTCCACAACAAGGGAACCCTGGCCGTTTTCAACACGAGGTTCCGGGTCGATCCGCCGTACGAATGGAACTACGAGGTGATCCCCGATGTGGTCGACCGCCTGGATCCCGGGCAGAGGGAGAACATCGTTCTGCGCCTCATCCCGCCGCGCGACGTCGGGGTGGGGGACTACGACGTCCGCCTGGCCGCCGAGGGCGAGGTCGGCAACGAGCCGGTCGAATCGATCGAGAAGAACGTGACCGTCCGGGTGGAGGCCCGGACGCATCTGCTGTTGAACATGATCGTGGTGGTGATCGTCATGGCGCTGATTCTCGGCATCGCCGTCACCAGCGTGCGGATGACCCGCCGATGACGTCGGCGGTCCCGGAACGGATATGAACGAATCGCCGATCTATCTGGAGACCCGCGATCTCTCCAAGCGGTACGACGACGACGTGCTGGCCCTGGATTCGCTGAACCTCCAGGTCCGCGCCGGGGAGATCTTCATCCTGCTCGGTGCGAACGGTGCGGGCAAGACGACGACGATGATGCTGATCCTGGGGTTCACGGAACCGACCTCGGGCTGGGTCCGGGTGATGGGCGTGGACGTGACGCGCGAGCCGCTGGAGTCGAAACGTCACATCGGCTACGTCTCGGAAAACGTCATGCTCTACGGTTCGTTCACGGCCCGGCAGAACCTGGAATTCTTCGCGGCGTTGAGCGAAAGGGGCCGCCTGGGGACGGAAGGATGCGCCGCGCTCTTCGACCGGGTCGGGCTGGACCGATCGGCGTTGAACCGCCGGGTCCGCGGATTCTCCAAGGGCATGCGCCAGCGCCTCGGGATCGCGATCGCCCTGCTGAAGGAACCGGAGGTCGTCATTCTCGACGAGCCGATGTCCGGACTCGATCCGCGGGGCGGATCGGAGTTTCTGGGGATCCTCCGGCAGCTTCGGGCCGAGGGGCGGGCGGTGCTCATGAGCACGCACGACATCTTCCGCGCGAAGACGATCGCCGACCGGATCGGGATCATGAACCGGGGGCGGCTGGTGCGGACGCTCGACCGCGCCGAGATCGAATCGACGGACCTGGAAGAGCTGTACCTGCGCACCGTCGGGGTCTGATCCGGCGGTCCCGCGGCGGACGGGGTCAGCGCCGCTTCCGTCCGGAAGACGCCCTGCGCGAAACGCGCACCTCGCGGCCGAGTTCGGCGCTGCGGTAGACGGCGTCGAGGATCTCCATGATCTCGGCGCCTTCCTCGGGGGTCACCGGCAGGGGTTTGTCTTCGAGGATCGCGCGGGCGAAGTGGATATGGGGCCACTTGGCGTCGGGCGCGGCCGGCAGGCGGTTGACCTGTTTCATCTTGCCGTTGCGCGTGCGGACGACCGCCAGGTAGGGGGTTTCGTACTGGAACCCGGTGCGGAAAACGACGCTGCCCTCGGTGCCGTAGACCTCGATCCAGCGGCTCTCGGGATCGGCCGTGTTCATCGCCCAACTGACCTCGAGATCCATCGCCACGCCGTTCTCGAAGCGGATCATCGCCGTGGCGAAGTCTTCGACGTCGAAGTGGCGCCCCTGCAGGCGGCAGAGTTCCCTGCCCAGGACGCTGCAGATGTGCGCGGAGACCGCCGTTGCCGCCGGATTGCCCATGATGAACCGGGTCACGTCGAGCATGTGGACCCCGAGATCGATCAGCGGTCCGCCGCCGCTGCGTTCCTTCCGGGAGAACCAGCCGCCGGGGATCCCGAAGGCCCGGCGCCATCCGGTGCGCGCGTAGCAGGGCGCCCCGATGTCGCCCCGTTCGACGATGCGGCGGCACTGCTGGCTGTGCACGTCGAACCGCTGGTTGAAATGGATCATCAGTTTCAGACCGCGTTTCCGCGCCTCGGCCGTCATGCGCCAGGCCTCGCGGGCGTTCATGGCCATCGGCTTCTCGACCATGACGTGGAGTCCGGCGCGCAGGGCCTGCAGGGTGAGGGGCGCGTGAAGATCGTTCGGCACGGCGATGACGACCGCGTCCGCGGCTCCGTCGTCGAGAAGCTGATCGAGTCCCGTGTAGAGCCGTTTCACGGCGAGTTCCGCGCCGACCTTGCGCAGACGGTCCTCGTTCGGATCCACCAGGGCGACGAGCCGGGTCTGACGGATCAGTTTCAGCACCCGCGCGTGATGCCGGCCGGCGCCGAGTCCGACCACGGCGGTCTTCAGGGGGCGGGATGGGGTCTTCCTGCGTTGTCTCGTGCTCATGGTCCGGACATTCCCTCCCTGGAATGCGTGAGACGGATCGATGCGATCCCCCGCGAAACCGGTCCCGACCCCGGACCGCCCGCGATCATCCGGCCGGGTTTTCGCCCGGTTTCGACGGTTTCTTCCGGTACGCGGCCTCGATCTTCGCCGCCACGTCGCGGAAGCCGATGTCCTCCTGGTAGATTTCCTTGTAGCGTTCGACGGCCTTTTCTTCCTCGCCCAGGCGTTCGTACGCCGTGGCCAGGTTGTAGAGAAGCATCTTCCGCGTCTCGGAATCGTCGACCTCGCCCTCCAGAGCCGTTTCGAACTGGCGCACCGCGAGATCGTCCATTCCCTTTGCAAGAAAACAGAGCCCCATGCCGTTGAGCGACGCGAGGCGATGCTGCGGCGATTTCTGGGCCTGCTGGTATTGCGCCAGGGCCTCGTCGATTTCGCCGGCTTCGTAGAGAAGCTCGGCCAGCTCGTACCGGAAATCGAGATCGGTTGGATAACGCTCGACCCGTTCCCGTGCGGCGGCGATGCGGATGGCGCGTTTCTCGTCCTCGAGTTTCCGGATTTCCTCTTCCGGGCCGCCGGCCCGGCGGAGTTCCTCGATCCGCGCCTCGATTTGCTGGACCCGGGTTTCCGTGATGAGCCGTTCCAGCCCGGGGTCGCTCTTGCCTTCGAGTTCCAGGGCCTTTCCGTAGGCCTCGATGGCCTTCTCGTAGTCCCGTTGCTGGCGGTAAAGATCGCCCAGCTTGCGGTGGAGCGTGACGCTGTCGGGCTGCCGTTCGATCTGGCGCTGGAGCCGTTCCAGGAGGGTTTCGGCCTCGGATTTCGTATGGACCACGCGGCTTTCGCGTTCGAGATCGACGGATTCCTCCTCGTCGCGGAGCACCTCGCGGTAGCTTTGCGCCTGGTCCCACTTGCCCCGGCGCATGGTGCGCAGGGCCTGGGCGTCCTTGAGCCCCTTCTGGGCTTCCTGGTCGTTCGGGCGCAGGGAGACGATCTTCCGGTAACAGGCGACGGCCTTCTCGAGTTCGTCCACCTGGCTGTAGGCGCGGCCGAGTTTCCGGAGCAGATCGATGTTGTCCGGATGCGTTTCGACCGCGGTCTCCATCGCGTGCACCGCCACCTCCGGCATGCCCGCCGCTTCTCCGGCCTCGGCGAGGATTTCCAGGGCGGGAATGCTCGTCGGCGCCGTCCGGAGGGCCTCCTCGGCGAGCCGAAGGGCCTCCAGGGCGTTGCCCTTTTTCAGGGCCATGCGGGCGCGGGCCACGCCCGGCATGGTGCCCATGCTCTTCAACCCCCGTCCGAAGAGGGATTTCTTGCCCGTGGCCTGGATTTCGGCCGCGCGCAGGATCTGCCGGGCCTTGAGGAACTCCGGCTCGAGTTCCAGCGCCGAAAGCAGCGTTTCGATCGCATAATCGTAGTTCTTGCGTTCGAGGGCGGCGCGCGCCTTTTCGAAAAGCTCGCGCGCCTTGCGGTTGACCTGCTCGACGGTCTTTTCAGCCATGGGTCACGATCCTCTCCGGCATCGGGCATGGATTCCTGTTTGGAACGTAGCCGAGCGCCCGATCGGGCGTCAACGGCTTTGCCGTTTGCCCGGGCGGCGAGCGGGGCGGTATCCTCCGGCTCGCATCGCCGGTTCCCGGGGGCGAACGGAGTTCAAGAGGATCCCCGGTCGGCATGGGAAAGGATGCCGCGCATATGACGGAAGAACATCGACGCCTGCCGGAAGGGGTGGCGATCCCCGATCCGGGCGCCGTCCGGATCGGCCCCGAGGTGGATCCCGCGCGGATCGAACCGGGAGTGGTGATCCATCCGGGCTGCCGGATCACGGGCGGCAAGACGCTTCTGCGCGCGGGCACGGTCCTGGGCGCGGGCGGAGGCGGCCTTTTCGAGAACGTCCGGACGGGACGGAACGTCCGCCTGGACGGGGGGGTCTTCCGGGATTGCGTTCTGCTGGACGGCGCCTCGGTGCGTTCGAACGCGGAGATCCGCGGCGGCACGCTCCTGGAGGAGGAGGCGTCGGCGGCGCACACCGTCGGGCTGAAGATGACGATCTTCCTGCCGTTCGTCGTTACCGGAAGCCTGGTGAATTTCTGCGACGCCCTCGTGGCCGGCGGAACGAGCCGCAGCGACCACAGCGAGATCGGGAGTCTGACGGCGCTCTACAACTTCACCCCGTGGGGCGACAAGTTCGCGTCCCTCTTCGGAGACGTGCCGCGGGGCGTTTTTCTCCGCTCGCCCCGAATCTTCGTCGGCGGCCAGACGAAGATCGTGAGCCCGGTCCGCGTCGGATACGGAAGCGTGGTCGCGGCGGGATCCCCCGTGCGGGGATCGGTTCCGGAAGGCGTTCTCTACAGCGAACCGCACCTGATGTTCCGCATGGAATTCGATCCGCGGCGCCTCGGTTCGGTCGATGCCAAGTTCCGGGTCACGATCGAATACGTCGCCAACCTCCGCGCCCTGGAACTCTGGTACCGAACGGCCCGCGCGGCGTTCGCGGAAGCGGCATCGGACCGGTTGCAGGAGGCGCTGTACGAATCGGCCCTGGAGCAGATCCGGGCCTTGATCTATGAACGCATCCCGCGGACTTACCTCTTCTCGGAACGGTTGCCTGTTTCGATCGAGTGGCGGCGGTCCGACCCCCCCTCGGCGGAACGGGACGAACGGATCCGGGAGCAGGAGGCATGGAGGGACGCCTGGCCGCGGATCCGGTCGAGATTGACGCGGCCCGCCGAGCCGGGGGAGGACGGCGAACGGTTCCTCGAACGCTTCCGCGAACGGCTGGGGCGCGACGGCGGGGATTGCGGCTGGCCGGAATTCGTCCGGGACCGCTTGCCGGCCGAGGACGCCGCGGCCGGAACGGCCTGGCTCCGTCGGATCGTCCGGGAGTATTCGGAAGGAGCGCCCGGGAAACCGGAACGATCCTGTTGATTCGGAAGGCGGACGCCTCCGGACATCGGGCGGATCCGCCGCCGTGCGCCGCGGGGGCGGTTCCTCCGGAGCGGCCCGGGAGGACGGGGAAAAGTACACAACGCCTTCCAAAGGGGGTATGTAGCAGGGAAGCCCCGTTTCCCTCCGGAACACGTTCCATGCGTCATTGTCGAGCCAAGATCGTCGCCACCCTCGGACCCGCATCCTGGGATGCGGACACGATCGAGCGGCTGGTGGACGAGGGAGTCGACGCCTTCCGGCTGAACTACTCGCACGTTCCCCCGGACGGATACCGGTCGGTGGCGGACCGGGTCCGGGCGGTCGCCGGGAAGACGGGCCGGGGCATCGCCCTGCTGGCGGACCTTTCCGGGCCGAAGATCCGGGTCGGGGATCTTCCGGAGGAGGGGATTCCGCTGACCGAGGGCTCCCGCGTGGTCCTGTACGGCGGCGACCCGCCCCCGGGCCGGGAGGGGATCGGAACGAACTTTCCGCGGCTCGTGCACGACGTACGCGTCGGCCAGTCGATTCTGCTCGACGACGGTTCGATCGCCCTGGTGGCGGAGGACGTCGGTCGGGAAGAGGTCACGGCGCGCGTGGTGCGGGGCGGCATCCTGCGTTCCCACAAGGGATTGAACCTGCCGGATTCGGATCTCGGATTGACGCTGCCGACCGAGAAGGACCGCCGGGATATCCGCACGGCGCTGTCGATCGGCGTCGATGCCTTCGCCGTGTCCTTCGTGAGGTCGGCCGCGGACATGCGCGCGGTGCGGGAGGCCGTCGGCGACGAGACGATCCCCCTGTACGCCAAGATCGAGAAACCGCAGGCGGTGGACCGGATCGACGAGATTCTCGATGCGAGCGACGGCGTGATGGTCGCCCGAGGAGACCTCGGCGTGGAGATGTCGTTGCCCCGCGTCCCCCTGGTGCAGAAGAGGATCCTGCGGGCCGCCCTGGCGCGCGGGGCGCCGTCGATCACGGCGACGCAGATGCTCGAATCGATGATCCACCGGCCGGTGCCCACCCGTGCGGAGGCGGCCGACATCGCCAACGCGGTCCTCGACGGCAGCGCGGCCCTGATGCTCTCCGGGGAAACCGCCGTGGGAAGCTATCCCGTGGAAGCCGTCCGCGCGATGAACGACATCATTCACGAGGCGGAGAAGGGGCTCCACGGCTTCCGGCAGGAGGTGCGCCGGGGGAGTTCCCCGACCGAGGCCGTGGCGCACGCCGCCTGCGCGGCCGCCGCGGACCTGGCCGTGCGCGCCATCGTCGTTTTCACGATCTCGGGGCGCACGGCGCAGCTCGTTTCGCAGCGCCGGCCGCTCTGTCCCATCTATGCGCTGACCCCGGATCGGCGGGTTTTTCAACGGCTGGCCATGATCTGGGGGATCGAACCCTTTCTCTTTCCGATCATGGACGACAGCGACGCCATGGTGCGCGAGGCCGACCGGGTTCTCTGCGAGGCGGGCTTGGCAGCCCCCGGCAACACGGTTATTCTGATCGGCGGCACTTCTCCGCTGCCCGGGGCCACGAACATGATGATGGCCCACGTCGTTCAGCGGTCCGACGGCGGGAAAGGCGGGAACGAGGGCTGACCCGCAACCCGACCGTCCCGGGGATTTCGCATGCCGATCATCACACTCACCACGGATTTCGGGGATCGCGACTGGTATGTCGGCAGCATGCGCGGCGTGATCCTCTCGATCTGTTCGGAGACGCGGATCTTCGACATTTCCCACGACGTGTCGAACCACGACGTGCGTTCGGCGGCGTACATCCTGTACAACGCCCATCGCTGGTTCCCGGAGGGCACGGTCCACCTGGCGGTGGTGGACCCCGGCGTCGGCACCCCCAGGATCCCCCTGGTCGTGCGGACCTCCCGGTATTTCTTCGTGGCGCCGGACAACGGCATCCTGAGTTACATCACCACCCGGGGCGACGTGGTGGCGATGCACCGCATCGAGGAAGAGCGCTTCCTGTTGCCGCGCGCGGCCCAGACGTTCCACGGGCGGGACATCTTCGCGCCGGTGGCCGCCCACCTGGCCCGTGGCGAACGGATCGAGTCCTTCGGTCCGCCGGTGGAACGCATCGTCGAATTCGAGGTGCCCGTGGCGGCCGAGGTCGAACCGGGCCGATGGCGCGGCCAGGTCATGCACATCGATCGTTTCGGCAACGCCATCACGAACCTGAGCCGGGATCTCTTCGTCGGCATCGATCCGGCGCGGATCGTCGTGCAGTTCGGCGACTACGAGATCGACGGAATCTGCGGCGCCTACGGGGAAAAGGAACCCGGAGAGGCCCTGGCGGTGATCGGCGGCACGGGAAACGTGGAGATCGCGGTGAACGGCGGCAGCGCCGCATATCGTTTCGGATTGAACCCGGGCGACATCGTCCTTCTGGAGGCGAAAAGCCAGTAGCATGCAGTCGATTCTTCGCTACGACCTGAGTTTCCTGATGCGGGACAAGGTCGGGGCCGCCGGTCTCGACCTTTCCGAGTTCCGGGATCTGGCGCCGGCCTGCGCCCGCGCCGTGGAAAACGTCGAGGCGCTGCACCGATCGGGGGAAGTCGGCTTTCCGGACCTGCCCGAGGCCCACGGGGCGGCCGAAGCCGTCGAACGGGTCGCCGCGCGGGTTCGCACGGAGTTCGAGGATTTCGTCCTGATCGGCATCGGCGGCTCCGGGCTGGGACCGGCGGCGCTCTTCTCGGCCCTGGCGCATCCGCAGCACAATCTCCTGCCCCGGGAAGAGCGTGGGGCGCCGCGGTTTCATATCGTCGACAACATCGATCCGGACGCGCTGCACGGGCTGCTCGAAAGCCTCGATCCCAGGGCCACGGCGGTCAACGTGATCACGAAATCCGGCGCCACGCCCGAGAGCCTGGCCTCGTTCCTCATCGTCGCCGAATGGCTGGAGCGGGCCCTCGGCGCGGGCGCGTTGAAGGAGAGGATCTTCGCGACGACCGATCCCCGCAAGGGGGACTTGCGCGCCCTCGCCGATGCGGAGGGATGGACCTCGTTCGCAATCCCTCCGAATGTCGGCGGGCGCTTCTCGGTGCTCAGCCCGGTCGGTCTCTTCCCGGCGGCGGTTCTCGGCTTGGACGTGCGCGGGCTGCTGGCCGGGGCCCGCAACGTGGCGCGGGAATGCCGCAGCGCGGATCCGTTCGAGAACCCGGCCCTGCTCGGGGCGGCGGCGCACTTCCTGGCGGACACGCGCCGGGACCTGCATACGCAGGTCTTCATGGCCTATTCGGAGAAACTCGCGCGGACGGCCGACTGGTTCCAGCAGCTCTGGGCGGAGAGCCTCGGGAAACGGGTCCGCCGGGACGGGCGGGAAGAACCGGCGGGACAGCTGCCGGTCAGCGCCCGCGGGGCGACGGATCAGCATTCGGTGATGCAGCTCTTCATGGAAGGTCCCGTCGACCGGGTCGTGACGTTCCTTTCGGTCGAACGGTTCGATCACGAGATGCCGATCCCCGTCCGCTACGAGCGGTACGACAGTTTTTCCTACCTGGGCGGACATTCCGTCGCCGAATTGATGGCCGCGGAATGTCGGGCGGCCCAGATCGCCCTGGCGCAGGCGGGCCGGCCGAACCTGGCGCTCCGGATGGGGCGGGTCGATGCCCGTCACCTCGGCGGTCTCTTCTACCTGCTGGAACTGCAGACCGCCTACGCGGGCGAACTCTACGACGTGAACGCATTCGACCAGCCGGGTGTCGAATCGGGGAAACGGTACGCGGCCGGACTTCTCGGGCGCCCCGGGTACGAATCCTACGCGGAGCGGATCAACCGGCTCGGATCGGGGGAGGGGCCGACCTGCGCCGTCGCGCCGAACGCGGACGAGCGGGAGTGGCTGCACGAACTGGAAAGGAACGGGGCGTTGCTGCGCGGGCATTTCGAACTTCGATCGGGCCTGCACAGCGACCTCTATTTCCAGTGCGCCTTGGCCCTTTCGCATCCGGAACTGGCGGAACGGCTCGGCGCGGCGATCGCGGAACCCTTCCGCGCGGCCGGGGTCGATTGCGTCGTCTCGCCGGCGCTGGGCGGGATCGTCGTCGGCCACGAGGCGGCCCGGGCCCTGGGGGTCCGTTCCGTCTTCACGGAAAAGGATGAGAAGGGGCGCCTGCAGTTGCGCAGGTTTTCGCTGCGGCCCGGGGAACGGGTGCTGATCGTGGAAGACGTGATTACGCGGGGCGGCCGGGTGGGCGAAACGATCGACGTCGTCCGGGCGGCCGGCGGGGAGCCGGTCGCCGTGGCGGTGATCCTCGACCGCAGCGGCGGCAAAGCGGGGTTCGATCTTCCGCTGCACCGTCTCCTGCGCGTGGAGGCGGCCGTCTACGCGCCCGAAAGCTGCCCCCTCTGCCGGGAAGGGATTCCCCTGTCGAAGCCGGGCAGCCGGTGAGCCGGGGCGCGACCCCACACAAGGAAGAACCGAGGTCGATACGATGTTCGGCTGGGTGATCAAGAAACTCCTGGGAACGCGGAACCAGCGCGTCCTGCGCCGGCTCCAGCCGATCGTGGAACGGATCAACGAGATCGAAGAGGAACTCCAGGGGCTGACGGACGAACAGCTCCAGGCGAAAACGGGGGAGTTCCGCAGGCGGCTCGCCGAGGGCGAAACGGTCGACGACCTGCTTCCGGAGGCCTTCGCGGTCGTGAAGAACGCCTGCCGCCGTCTGCAGGGCCGTTCCTGGGAGGTCTGCGGACACGAGATCACCTGGGACATGGTGCCCTTCGACGTGCAGCTCATCGGGGCGATCACGCTGCACCAGGGCAACATCGCGGAGATGGCCACCGGCGAGGGAAAGACCCTGGTGGCGACGATGCCGCTGTACCTGAACGCGCTGACCGGCAGGAACGTGCACCTGGTGACCGTGAACGACTTCCTGGCCCGGCGCGACAGCGAATGGATGGGAGGAGTGTTCCGGTTCCTCGGACTCACCGTCGGATGCATCCAGAACGAGATGGGACCGGAGGAACGCCGCCGCCAGTATGCGTGCGACATCACCTACGGAACCAACAGCGAGTTCGGGTTCGACTACCTGCGCGACAACGGGATGGCGACCAGCGCGGAGCAGCAGGTGCAGCGCGGGCACTACTACGCCATCATCGACGAGGTGGACTCGATCCTCATCGACGAGGCTCGCACGCCCCTGATCATCTCCGGTCCGGCGACGGTGTCGACGCAGCGCTTCGACGAGATCAAGAAACCCGTCTCGGCCCTGGTGCGGAAACAGACGCTGCTGTGCAACGATCTCGTTCAGAAGGCCAAGAAGATCCTCGCGGAAGAGAACGGCGACGAAGGCGAAGCGGCGCGCCTCCTCTGGCAGGCGCAGCAGGGCATGCCGAAGAACAAGCAGCTGCTGCGCCTGATGGAAGATCCCCGGGTGCGTCGCCTGCTGGAACGGATCGACGGCTATCTTCACAGCGACACGAACAAGGAAGAGCTCTTCGCGCTGAAGGAGGAGCTCTACTTCGTCATCGACGAGAAGGGGCACGACGCGGACCTGACGGAGAAGGGGCGCCGGACGCTCGATCCGAACGATCCCGACGCGTTCGTGCTGCCGGACATCACGGCGGAACTCTCCGAGATCGACGGGGACGAATCTCTTTCGCCGGAGGAACGGGACCGCCGCCGCCAGGAGGTGCAGGAACTCTTCGACCGCCGCAGCGAGCGCATCCACAACATCTCGCAGCTCCTGCGCGCCTACTGCCTCTACGAAAAGGACGTCGAATACGTCGTCCAGGACAACCGCGTGATCATCGTCGACGAGTTCACGGGCCGTCTCATGCCGGGCCGGCGCTGGAGCGACGGGCTGCACCAGGCGGTCGAGGCGAAGGAAGGCGTCAAGATCGAGCGCGAGACCCAGACCCTGGCGACGATCACGATCCAGAACTACTTCCGGATGTACGAGAAACTCGCCGGGATGACGGGGACGGCCGAGACGGAGGCCGACGAGTTCGCGGAGATCTACAAGCTGGACGTCACGGTAATCCCGACGAACCGTCCCGTCCGGCGGGTGGATGCCAACGACCTGATCTACAAGACGAGGCGCGAGAAGTACAACGCCATCATCGAGGAGATCGCCGACTGCCACCGGCGCCGGCAACCGGTGCTGGTGGGCACGGTTTCGGTCGAGGCCTCCGAGGTCCTCAGCCGGATGCTGAAGCGGATGAACATTCCGCACAACGTCCTCAACGCCAAGTACCACCAGCAGGAATCCGAGATCATCGCGCGGGCCGGCCAGGCCGGGGCGGTGACGATCGCCACGAACATGGCCGGCCGGGGCACGGACATCAAGCTGGGCCCCGACGTGGTCAAGATCCCGCGGGAATGGGTCCTTTCGGATTACACGCTCGATTCGAAACCCGACGGGAAGAAGACGCTTCGGGAATACCTCCTGGAGAATCCCTGCGGCCTGCACGTCATCGGCACCGAACGGCACGAGTCGCGCCGGATCGACCGCCAGTTGCGCGGACGCTGCGCAAGACAGGGCGATCCGGGGTCCTCCCGGTTCTACGTCTCCCTGGAAGACGACCTGATGCGCCTCTTCGGATCGGGCCGGATCTCCCGGATCATGGAAAAGCTCGGCATGGAAGAGGGCGAACCGCTGGAACACCCGCTGCTGAACCGTTCGATCGAATCGGCGCAACGCAAGGTCGAACAGCACAACTTCTCCATCCGGAAACGAACCCTCGAATACGACGACGTGATGAACCGTCAGCGCGAGGTGATCTACGGGTTGCGCAACGAGATCCTGCACACGAAGGAACCGCGCCGGATCCTCCTGGAGACGATCGAGGAGGCCGTGCGGGACCGCGTCGAAGCCCTTTTCGAAGGGGAGGAGGAGAGCCGGGACGTCAAGGGCTTCCTGCAGTGGGCGAACCTGAAGTTCCCCATCGGGCTGCGGGCCGAGGATCTGGAGGGGGATCATTCCGCCGAGGAACTGACCGAACGGATCATGGAACGGATCCGGCGGGCCTATTCCGTCAAGGAACAGACGGAGGATCCGGAAGCCCTCGTCGAACTGGAACGCTACGCCCTGCTCAGCGCCATCGATCGCCTCTGGCAGGAGCATCTCTACGCCATGGACGGCCTGCGCCACGGCATCGGGTTGCGTGCGTACGGACAGCGCGATCCGCTGATCGAGTACAAGCAGGAGGCGTACATGATGTTCGAACAGCTCATGGACGCCGTCCGCGAGGAAATGATCACCAACGCCTTCCGTTCGGCCTCGAGCCTGGCGGCGTTCGAGAAGTTCCTGAGTTCCCTGCCCCGCCGGACCGTTCACGAACAGGTGACCGGATTCGACACGGCGACGGCCGGATCGACCACGGGTTCCGCCACGGTCACCGGGCGTTCGGCGTCGCGCGGGCGGCCCGTCGATGCGGCCGCGGCCGATGCGGCGCTGGCGGCCACGTACCGTCGGGGCGAACGCAAGGTGGGTCGCAATGAGCCCTGTCCCTGCGGCAGCGGGAAGAAGTACAAGCACTGCTGCGGACGATGAGGCCGTGCGGCGGTCCCGCCGCCTGCCGGACCGGGCGGTTTTTCTTCTCCGGCCGGCCGCCGCGGTTCTGACGGGCGTTCTGCTGGCCTCGGCCTTTCCGAGGCCGGGAATCGCGGGACTGGCGTGGATCGCCCTGGTCCCGCTTCTTCTGGCGGCGGGGAGGGACGGTTCGCCGGCGTTCCTTCTCGGCTGGATCGCCGGGGCGGTATGGCAGGTCCCGTCGCTGAGCTGGCTGCGGTTCGTGACGACCGCGGGATGGCTGTCGCTGGCCCTCTTTCTGGCGCTCTTCACGGCGCTCTGGGCCTTCGGCGCGAAGCAATGGTTCGCGTGGGCGCAGAGGGGAGGTTCGCCGCGGGACCTCGCCGCGGCGCTGGCCGCGGCCTGCTGGTGGGTCGGCCTGGAATGGGTCAAGGGCCGGATCTTCACGGGGTTTCCCTGGAACGACCTCGGGGCGAGCCAGTACCGGCAGATCGCGGTGATCCAGGTGGCCAGGATCGGGGGGGTCTACGCGGTGTCCTTCCTGGTCGTCTTTCTCAATGCGGCGCTGGCGCTGTCCATCGAACGGATCCGACGGCGGGTTCGGCGCCCGGGGCGGCGGGGCATGCCCCACCTGTCGATCGCCGTCGCCCTGCTGCTGGTCGCCGTCGCCGTCAGCTACGGTCTCCACGTGGCGTTGGCGCCCGCAACCGAGCCCGGGCGGCCGGTGCGGGTCGCCCTGGTGCAGGGGAACATCCCCCAGTCGATCAAGTGGGACGAGAGTTTCGGGGAGCGGATCATCGAGCGATACGATTCGCTGACGCGCCAGGCGGCCGTGGCGGAGCCGGACCTGATCGTCTGGCCGGAGACGGCGACCCCGGGCGATCTGCGGTACGACTCCCGCAGCGCGGACCTGGTGATCGGGCTGCTCGAGGAGACGGGCGTCCCCATGGTGGTGGGGAGCGTCGACGTCGAGTTCGGGGAAGGGGCCTCTTCGGAGGTGCGCGAGACGAATTCGGCGTTCTTCCTGCAACGGGATCCGGGGGATCCGTCGCGCGTCGTGTGGCGGAAATACGACAAGATCCACCTGGTGCCCTTCGGGGAATACGTGCCGATGGAACGATGGGCGCTCATGCGGAAATTGACGCCCATCGCGGGCAGCGTGACCCCGGGACGCGAGATGAAGGTTTTCGAGCTTCCGGGGGGCGCGCGCTTCTCCTGCCTGATCTGTTTCGAGGACGTCTTTCCGGATCTCGGACGGTCGGCGGCGGCGGCCGGCGCGGATTTCCTGGTGAACATCACCAACGACGGCTGGTACGGGCGGTCGAGCGGTCCGTTTCAACATGCGGCCAACGCGGTCTTCCGGGCGGTGGAAAACGATCGTCCCCTGGTGCGGGCGGCCAACACGGGGTTGAGTTGCATCATCGACCGGTTCGGACGGATGACCCGGGTGCTGGAGGGCGAACGGCCGGGCGACATCTGGATCTCCGGCGTGTTGATCGGGGAGATCACGGTCCGCCCCGGGGCCGGTTTGACTTTCTACACCCGCTATGGTGATCTATTCGCGCTCTGGGGGCTCGTGGTCGGAATGGCCGCCCACGCGCCCCTTTTTTCCGGCCGATTCCGACGATTCCGCACGCGGAGGGACCACGGTGATGATTGAGGAACTTCGACCCCGGATCGAGGCCGCACGCGAACGCCTGGCAAGCGTGGGAGGTTTTCTTTGACGAAGCCGCCCTGCGGTCGCGTCTGAAGGAACTGGACGAGCGCATGTCCCGGAGCGATTTCTGGGACAACCAGGAAGAGGCGCGCCGTCTCCAGGAGGAGGCCTCCGGAATCCGGAACCGGCTCGACGCGCTGGAATCGCTGCGCAGCCGGCTCGACGACGCGGAGGCGCTGCTGGACCTCGGGCTGGAGTCGGAGTCCCCGTCGGAACGCTCCGAGGCGGAGTCGGAGGCGCGCCGCGACCTGGAGGCGATCGAGAAGGATCTCACGCGTCTCGACATCCAGGCCCGCCTGGGCGGGGAACACGACCGGAACAACGCGATCCTGAGCGTGCATGCGGGCGCCGGCGGCACCGAATCGTGCGACTGGGCGGAGATGCTCCTGCGCATGTACCGCCGGTGGGTGGAATCGCACGGCTACACCGACGAGATCCTCGACATTCTCCCCGGGGAAGAAGCCGGAATCAAGAGCGCCACGATCGCCGTGCGCGGCGAATATGCGTACGGGTATCTGAAGGCCGAACGGGGTGTCCACCGGCTGGTGCGGATCTCGCCCTTCGATTCGGCGCGCCGGCGGCACACGTCGTTCGCCGCGGTCGACGTGATCGCCGAAATCGAGGACGACGCCGAGATCGAAATCGACGAGAAGGACCTGAAGATCGACACCTTCCGGGCCAGCGGTCACGGCGGGCAGCACGTGAACGTCACGGATTCCGCGGTGCGGATCACGCATCTGCCGACGGGCATCGTGGTTTCGTGCCAGAACGAGCGTTCGCAGTTCAAGAACCGGGCGACGGCGATGAAGGTTCTCCGGGCCCGTCTCTACGAGAGACAGCGCGAAGAACGGCTGGCCGAACAGGAACGGTTGTACGGCCTGAAGGGCGAGATCGCCTGGGGCAACCAGATCCGCAGCTACGTCCTGCAGCCCTACCGCCTGGTGAAGGATCTGCGCACGGGGGTGGAGATCACGGATCCGCAGAAAGTGCTGGACGGCTATCTGGATCCCTTCATCGACGCCTACCTGTCGCGGCAGGACGACGGGAGCGACGGGGGATGAACCGGCTCGAACGCATCGTCGAGGCGAAGCGGGCCGAGCTCGAACGGTTGCGGCTTGAACGGCCGGTTTCGGAACTCGAGACGCAGGCGGCGCGTCGTCGGGACCGCGAACTCGAAGGGATCGAACCCCGGCGCGATTTCCTCGGGGCGTTGCGGGCCGGGGCGCCGACGGCGTTGATCGGCGAGATCAAGCGGGCGTCGCCCTCGGCGGGCGCGATCCGGCCGGACGTCGATCCGGCGGCGACGGCGCGCGCCTACGAGAGGGCGGGCGCGTCGGCCCTCTCGGTGCTGACCGACCGGGAGTTCTTCGACGGGTCGCTCCGGGATCTCGCCGGGGCGCGTTCGGCGGTGCGCATCCCGGTGTTGCGCAAGGATTTCACCCTGGATGCCTATCACGTGATCGAGGCCTTCGCGGGGGGCGCCGACGCCGTTCTCCTGATCCTGGCGATCCTGACGGACGAGGAGGCCGCGTCGCTGCAGGCCCTGGCGAGGAAGCTCGGGATCGCCGCCCTCGTCGAGGTGCACGACGAGGAGGAGATGCGGCGGGCGGCCACGCTGGGCGCGGATCCGATCGGAATCAATTCGAGAAACCTGCGGACCTTCGAGGTCGATCTTGCGACCTTCGAACGGGTGGCGCCGCTGGCGCCGCCGGGCGTCCTGCTCGTGGCCGAGAGCGGGATCCGCACCCGGCAGGACGTGTTGCGGGTCCGGGCCGCGGGCGCGGGGGCGGTCCTGGTGGGCGAAACCCTGATGCGCGCCGGAGATCCGGCCGCGGCCGTCGGCATGCTGTTGGGACGGGACGAAGGATGAGCCGGGTGCGGATCAAGATGTGCGGGATGACGCGGCCGGAGGACGCCCTGGCGGCGGCCGAGGCCGGGGCGGACGCGATCGGAATGATTTTCTGGGCGGGGAGTCCGCGGGCCGTGGACGTCGAACGGGCGCGGGAGATCGTTTCGGTCCTGCCGCCGTTCGTGACGGCGGTCGGCGTTTTCGTGGACGAGGACGGGCGGGAGGTCGACCGGATCGCCGCGGAGGTTCCCCTGGACGTGGTGCAGTTGCACGGGGAGGAATCGCCGGAGTACTGCGCCTCGAGACGGGTGCGCGTGATGAAGGCCTTCCGGGTCCGGGACGGGAAGAGCCTGGAGGGCATGGACCGGTACGCCGGGACGGTGTCGGCCTTTCTCCTCGACGCCTGGGATCCGGAACGTCCCGGGGGAACGGGGATTGCTTTCGACTGGACGCTGGCGCGTGGAAGGGGAAGAGTTCCCCTGGTGCTGGCGGGGGGATTGACGCCCGGGAACGTCGCGGAGGCGATTCGCACGGCCCGGCCCTGGGGGGTCGACGTCAGCAGCGGGATCGAGTCGGCCCCGGGGGTGAAGGATCACGGTCTCTTGCGGGAGTTCGTTCGCCGATGTCTGAAGACATGAAAATCGACCGGTGGAGCTACCCGGATCGCCGGGGACATTTCGGTCCCTACGGGGGGATGTACGTTCCCGAAACGCTCATGGCGCCTCTTCACGAGCTGGCCGAGGAGTACCGGAGGGCCCGGCGGGATCCGGAGTTCCGGACGGAACTGCGGAAATACCTCCGGGAATACGTGGGCCGGCCCACGCCGCTGTATCCCGCGCCGAGGCTCGGGGCGGCGTGCGGCGACCTGAAGCTCTACCTGAAGCGCGAGGACCTGGCGCACACCGGCGCCCACAAGATCAACAACTGCATGGGACAGGCCCTGCTGGCCCGGCGGATGGGGAAGCGCAGGATCATCGCCGAGACCGGCGCCGGCCAGCACGGGGTGGCGACGGCGACCGTGGCGGCGATGTTCGGGATGGAATGCGTCATCTACATGGGCGCCGTCGACATGGAACGCCAGGCGTTGAACGTCGACAGGATGCGCCTGCTCGGCGCGGAGGTCGTGCCGGTGACGGCGGGCCAGCAGACGCTGAAAGAGGCGATCAACGAGGCGATGCGCGACTGGGTCACCCACGTGCGCGACACCCATTACATCCTCGGATCGGCGCTGGGTTCGCATCCCTATCCGATGATGGTGCGGGATTTCCAGAGCGTGATCGGCCGCGAAACGCGCCGCCAGATCCGCGCCGCCGAGAAGCGTCTGCCGGATCTGCTGGTCGCCTGCGTCGGCGGGGGGAGCAATGCGATCGGGCTCTTCCATCCCTTCCTGCGGGACGCGGGGATCCGGATGGTCGGCGTCGAGGCCGGGGGCGCCGGGGTGCGCACCGGGCGCCATGCGGCCCGGTTCCAGGGGGGAAGCCTCGGCGTCCTCCAGGGAACCCGCACGTGGATCCTGCAGGACGCCGAGGGACAGATCCGCCTGACGCATTCGGTCTCGGCCGGCCTGGATTATGCCGCCGTCGGACCGGAGCACAGTCTGCTGCGGGATTTCGGCCGGGTGGAATACAGTTACGCGACGGATCGGGAGGCCCTGGAGGCCTTTCGGGCGTGTTCCGAGCTGGAGGGCATCCTGCCCGCGCTGGAGAGCGCGCACGCGGTGGCCTGGCTCTTGCGCGAGGGAAGAAGACTTCCCGGGGGCACGCTCGTCGTGCTCAATATGTCCGGGCGAGGAGACAAGGACGTCGAACAGGCGCTGCGCCACCTGGCGAAACTCCCCGGGAAGGGCAGGGGCCGTCCGGCGTCGGGAAGAGGGAGGCGGAAGGCGTCATGATCCGGAGCATGACCGGGTACGGGCGGGGTGAAGCAAGCCGCGGCGGATGGAAGTTCACGGTCGAACTGAGTTCGGTGAACCGGAAGCAGGGAGACGTCTCGGTCCATCTGCCCCGGGAATTCATCGAACTGGAACCGCGGATCCGCGACGTGGTCAACGGAAGGATCTCCAGGGGACGGGTCACCGTGGTGCTCGGCGTCCACCGGGGCAACGGGTCGATGCGCCGGCTGGTGGTCGACGAGGATCTCGTCGAGCAGGTCTACCACACCTTCCGCCGGATCGCGAAGAAACTGGGGATCGAAGAAGAGATTCCTCTTGCCACGGTCTTTTCGCTGCCGGACGTGGTCCACGTCGAAGACCTGGGCATCGACGTGGAACCCTTCTGGCGACCGATCCGGCTGGCCCTGCGCCGGGCGCTGGATTCGCTGGTCGCCATGCGGGAGAAGGAGGGCCAGGCCCTGCAGAAGGATCTCACGCGGCGGTTGAACCGGTTGAAACGGATCGTGGACAGCACGCGCCGCCACGGGGCGAAGGTTCCGGCCCGGTACCGGGAACAGCTGCAGGCGCGCCTGCAGGAGGCGGGCCTGGAGTTGAACGGGGACGACGAACGGTTGCATCGGGAGATTGCGCTCTTCGCCGATCGGTGCGACATCAGCGAGGAGATCACGCGCCTGGAAAGCCATATCGACCAGTTCGAACAGCTTCTCGGCGCCGCCGAACCCGTCGGACGGACCCTGGAGTTCCTCGCGCAGGAGATGAACCGCGAGATCAACACGATCGGCTCCAAGGCGAACGACGTGCGCATCTCCCAGCAGGTGGTCCGGTTCAAGGCCGAGCTGGAACGGGTGCGGGAACAGGTTCAGAACGTTGAATAGATCCGAGACCAGAACCCCCCGGCCGGGGTTGATCATCGTGGTTTCCGCGCCTTCCGGAGCGGGAAAGACCACCCTGTGCGGCATGTTGCTGGAATGGTCGACGAACCTGCGCTACTCGATTTCGTGCACGACGCGGCCGCCGCGCGCCGGCGAGATCGACGGACGCGACTACTACTTCGTCTCGGAAGAGGAATTCGACCGGCGGCTTCGGGCCGGCGAATTCATCGAGCACGCCGTGGTGCACGGTCATCGCTACGGGACCCCGATCGACGCGCTGGAACGCGATCTTCGGGCCGGGTACGACGTGCTCATGGACATCGACGTCCAGGGGGCGGCGCAGATCCGCGAGGCGGTTCGCGGCGGCAGGGTCAGCGAAGAGATCCGCAGGAATTTCGTGGACATCTTCATCGCGCCGCCGTCGCTGGCGGATCTCGAGGAACGGTTGCGGCGCCGCGGCACGGACGACGAACGGACCATCCGGGAGCGGCTGGCCCACGCCTCCGGAGAGTTGCGGCGCTGGCGGGAATACACCTACCTGGTGGTGAACGACGATCTCTCCCAGGCGGCGGTGAGGCTGCAGTCGATCGTCACCGCCGAGAAATGCCGGTCGGATCGCGTGCGTCCCGGCGAAATGGAGGGGATCGAATGAGCGCCGAGAAGGCCTCTCCATCCGTCCTGCTGGGCGTGACGGGGTCGATCGCGGCCTTTCGCGCCCTGGACGTCGTACGCGGCCTGCGGACGGCCGGTTACGGGGTCCGGGTGGTTCTGACGCGCAACGGCGCGCGTTTCGCGGGTCCCGTCAGCTTCCAGACGCTCTCCGGGGAACCGGTGGTGACGGATCTCTGGGAGGAAGAGACCGGTCGGGGCCCCACGCACATCGAACTGGCGGATCGGGCCTCTGCGCTGGTCGTGGCGCCGGCGAGCGCGGACATCATCGCGAAACTTGCGCATGGGATCGCCGACGATGCGCTGACGACGATCGCCCTGGCCGCGACGGCGCCCCTGTTGATCGCCCCGGCGATGAACGTCCACATGTACGAACATCCCGCCACGCAGGAGAACCTCGAGATTCTCCGCGATCGGGGCGCCGTGATCGTGGGACCGGGCGAGGGAAACCTGGCGTGCGGATATCGGGGCAGGGGACGGATGGCCGAACCCGATGACATCGTCGATTCGGTGGTTGCCCTGGTCGAAGACGGTCCGCCGCCCGCGGCGATCGATCCCTCCGGCCGGCCGCTGTCCGTCGTGGTCACCGCGGGACCGACCCGGGAGGCGATCGACGCGGTGCGGTACCTGTCGAATCGTTCCAGCGGGAAGATGGGATACGCCCTGGCCGCGGCCGCGCGCGACGCCGGCGCGGAGGTGACGCTCGTCTCGGGTCCGGTGGCGCTGCGACCCCCCGCGGGGGTGCGCACGGTCCCGGTCGAAACCGCCGGAGAAATGGACGCGGCGGTCGCGGAAGTGCTGGATTCGGCGGACATCCTTTTCATGGCGGCGGCGGTGGCCGACTACGCCGCGGCGGACCCGGTCGAGGGGAAGCGGCGGCGGGACGCAGCGGAGTGGAACCTTCGATTGCGGCCGACGCCGGATATCCTGGCCGGCGCGGTCTCCCGCAGGAAACCGGGCGTCACCATCGTCGGGTTTGCGGCGGAGACGGGCGACTGGAAGGCGGCGGCCCGGGAGAAACTCGCGCGGAAGGGCGTCGACCTGCTCGTGGCCAATCCGGTGGATCGCGCCGACGCCGGCTTCGACAGCCCGACGAACGAGGTCGTCATTCTCGATGCCCGCGGGGACGCCGAGGAGATCCCGCTCGCCCCGAAACCGGTCGTGGCCCGGGCCGTCCTGCGCAGGGCGCTGGAACGGCATTTCGCGAAGGACTGAACCGGCGAACGTCCGCGCGTCTTCCGGGGGATCAGCCGTAGAGGAGGAAGGGTTCGCGTTCGCCGGCGAATGCGGCGACGCGTTCCGTCCAGGAAGCACAGCAGTCGTCCAGGGACAGGCCGGCATCGACGCGCCGCCGCAGGTCGGGGGATCCTGCGAGACGATCGATCGCGAACTTCTCCTCGAACTCGTACGTCCGGGATCGCCAGAAGGGACCGTTCTTCGCTTCCCCTCCGGTTTCCTCCCACTGTCTGCGGCCGTGGAGCAGAACGGCGACCCCCGTGCGAACGGGAAGGAAGGATTCCCGGTCGACCACGTGGATCTGAACGCCGCCGCATTGCCGGCCCCGGAACTTGCCGAAGGTCGGCTGGAAGAAGAGGGGCCGGAAGCGGGTTCCCGGTAGGGATTCGCGTTCCAGCGCATCGGCCAGGGCCCAGGGATCGATCCAGGGGGCGCCGACGATTTCGAACGGGCGGGTGGTGCCGCGGCCCTCGGACATCTCGGTGCCTTCGACGAGGCAGAGCCCCGGGTAGACCGTGGCCGTGTCGAGCGTCGGCATGTTCGGGGAAGGCATCACCCAGGGCAGACCGGTCTCGTCGAACCATGCCCCGCGGTTCCATCCGGCACAGGGAACGACGTCCAGTTCGCAATCGATTCCTTCCCGTTTGCGGAAGAGACGGGCGAGTTCCCCGGCGGTCATTCCGTGGCGGACGGGAACGTCGAACCTGCCGACGAAGGATCGGTACGCAGGATCGAGCCCGGGTCCTTCCATCGTCGTTCCGTTGATCGGGTTCGGACGGTCGAGCACGAGCATGGGAACCCCGGCTTCGCCCGCGGCTTCCATGCAGTACGCCATCGTCGCAAGGTAGGTGTAGTAGCGGGAACCGACGTCCTGGATGTCGAAAACGAGCCGGTCGATTCCCTCGAGATGTTCCGGACGGGGTTTCAGGGAATCGAGCGTGCTGCCGTAGAGGCTGTGCACCGGGACGCCGGTACGGGGGTCCCGGCCCGACCGGATTCCCTCCATGTCCTGGGCGGCGCCCCAGACGCCGTGTTCGGGGCCGAAGATTGCGGCCAGCGCAACGTCCGGTGCTCCGGCGACGGCGTCGACGGCGTGCCGCAGATTGCGGTCCACGGTCGTTGGATTGCAGATCAGGCCGACGCGCTGGTTGCGTAGGGGCCGGAAACCCTGGTCGGTGAGTCGGTCCAGTCCTGTGCGTACCTCGTGCATGACTCGATTCCCGATAGGAGAACCGTGCGGAACTCCGGCCCGTTTCCGGGAGACGGTCTCTTTCGCCGGTTTCCCGGTTGCATCCTGCCCTCGGAGCGCCGGGGGGTCAAAACCTTCCGCGGAGCGTCTGCACCGGGGGACCGTCGCGGTTCTGAGAACGCAGGGGCAGGGGGCCCGGCGTACCGTCGGGCGCGGGTCGGACGGACATGGGCGCTGGAGACTTGCACGCCCCGGAATGCTGCGGTATTCTGTCCAACAATTGGAAAAGGGGTACCGCGAGTGATCCCGGGCCGGCGCCGAAGATCTGCGGGATCGACGGAGCCGGAACGGACGCCGAACCGGAATCCCGAAGGGAGGCAAGGCCTATGGGTAAGGTATGGATCGCGCTTCTGATGGTCGGATGCCTGGTCCTGCCCGCTTCCGGCGCGTACTACGTCGCCGGCGATTTCAACGGGTGGGATCCCGCCGGGAACCTGATGACGGACCTCGGCGGCGGGGTCTTCCAGGTGAGTCTCACGCTCGGACCCGCGGAGCGGCACGAGTACAAGGTGACCGACGGAACCTGGGGCGACGCCTGGCCGGAGAGCGGGAACAGCTGGTTCTACACCGACTCGTCCGGCAACATCACCCTCACGTACGACACCAACGTCTACAACGACGGATGGTACGGCACGACCGAGCGCCTCGGGGTCAGCAACGCCCCGGATCTCTGGACGGCCGTCGGCGACTGGCAGGGCTGGGACAACGCCAACCCCGCCACGGCGATGACCCCGATGGGCGGCGGCGTGTTCATGTACGAGACGACGCTTGCCCCGGGCGACTACTGGTACAAGGCCGTCAACACCGGCACCTGGGACGCGATCGGCGCGGACGCCCGCAGCGTGAACGCCGACAACCTCGCGTTTACCGTGACGGCCCAGCAGCCGATTGCGAAGTTCTACGTCGACAGCCTGGCGGGGATCGTCAAGGTGGAGACCGTTCCGGAGCCGACGACGATCGGCCTCGGTCTGGTCGGTCTCTTCGCGCTGATTCGCCGCCGGAGAAGCTGAAGAGAGGACATCCGACCGAATTCGGTTGAGTGACGATGGGGGTGGGGATCCGAAGGGTTCCCACCCCCGTTGCGTTTCTCCGGGACAGGCGGGGCCGTCCGCCGCCGCTGCGAACGCATCGTTTCCGGGCGCGACATGCGAAACCGGCATCCGCACGGCGGACGCCGCGCAGAGGACTCCGGGTTCGCTTGCGGGACAGCCGCAAAAGGGGAAGGATGCGCAGAAGGGTGAAGAACGTCATGTCTGTTGTCCGTCGGGGCCGGAGTCGTCTCCGGTTGAATCCGCTTTGGGGGATCTGCATCTGCGGCGCGGCGTCTTTCGCCGCCGGAAACGGCGCCGCCGCGAGGACCGCGGATGCACCGCCCGGGGAGGGAGCGCATCCGTGGACGCTCGCATCCGACGAGTTTCCGATCGGGATGTTTTCCGTCGATTCCGAGGCGTGGATGGCCCGGATGAAGGGAATGGGGGTCGGCTACATCCATTCCTACGGGCAGGGGAGAGGCAACGATCCCGAAAGCATCGCGCGCGACGTCGCGTTTCTCGATCTCGCCCGCAAGCACGGTCTGAAGGTGATGTTCAACCTCAACGGAGGGGGATGGGTGGACAGGGACGACGGTGTCGCGGAAATGCTGAAACTGGTCGACGCGGTCAAGGATCATCCGGCATTCGGGTTCTGGTATTTCTACGACGAGCCCGACGGACGCCATACCCCCGAGGAACTTCTGCCGTTCTATCGCGCCCTGAAGAAGGCGACTCCGGATGTCCCCGTGGCCGTCGCCACCGCCTGGTCGGAGAACTGGAAGGCGTACAACGACGAGCTCGACGTGCTGATGATCGACATCTACCCGGTGCAACACCGGCCGTTTCCCGAGAGCGACATCGGGCTCATGACCCGCTTCACGGACCAGGCGGTCGCGCTCGGAAAACCCGTCATCCCGATCAACCAGTGCTTCAACTGGAAGGCCCTGGCCCGCGGCAAGGAGACCTATCGCGGCAGTCCCGTGAACGAACTGCGATATCCCACGGCGGCGGAGATCCGGTACTGGTGCTACAGCGGCCTGGCCCAGGGAGTGCGCGGAATGTTCTGGTGGTCCTATTACCACGCCGTGGAAGGGGATCCCGAATGGATCCACCGGGAATTTCAACCCGTCTCGGCGGAGTTCCGGGAGTTCACGGAGCGGGTGCGGCCGGCCCATGAAGCCGAGATCTTCGAACGCTGTCGCGACATGAACGTTCTGATGGCTCTCTGGCGGCGGCCCGGAGGAACGTATCTCGTCCTGGTCAACAGCTGGCCGCTGGGGCGGCCGGTCTCGCGTTCGACGGAGGGCAGGATTCGCAACGCCGTCCTGACCCCGTGGGGGACGACGCGGGACACCGGGGCTACCCTTCGGAACGGAACCCTCATCGTGGGCGACGTCGAACCGTGGGAGGTCTTCGTGTGGGAACTCACGGAGATCGAGCCGGCGCCCGCTCCGGAAAAGTGACGGCCGGCGTGGCTGCGATCCGATGAACGTCCTGTCCCGAGGTCCGACCGCCCTGCACCGGGGGTGCTGGGAACGGGTCTTCCGGTCGAATGACGCCGATTCGTCCGGATCGTTCGGGATGGATCTGCGGGTGGTCTTCACCCGTCCCGACGGCAGCGAGGTCTCCGTTGACGGGTTTGCCGACGGAAACGGGCGGTTCGGCGCGCGGGCCTATTGCGACCGGACCGGACTCTGGCGATGGCGTTCGAAATCCCCCCGCTCGGAACTCGACGGCGAATCGGGCGGGTTCGAGGTCCTTCCTTCGAATCTTCCGGGAAAACTGCGGATCCATTCCGGGGATCCGCGGCAATTCGCCTGGGACAACGGCGAATGGTTTCTGCACATCGGCGACACCGGGTACCGATGCCTGATCGACACGGAACCCGAATGGCGGACCTATATCGACCAGGCGGTGGAAATGGGCGCGACGAAGATCCGGGCGTGGTTCTGCCGGGACCGGGGCACGGTGTCCGCGTTCTTTTCCCCCGACCGGCGCCGGTTGAACCTGCCCTTCTGGCGGGAGATCGATCGTCGGCTGCGCTACGCGCTGACGCGGTATCCCCGGCTGCAGTTCCAGCTCATTCTCTACGGGGAAGACACGGAGGAATTGCGGCGGTACGGCCGCGGCGATCCCGCCTCCCGGATCCTCGCCCGGACGGCGCAGGCGCGATGGTCGGCCTTTCCCAACGTGAGCTGGTGCATTTCGAACGACCGGACGATCGTCGATTCCGACGAGGGTCTCGAAGCGGAATGCGTACCGGCGGCCGTGATCGACCGGATCGGCGGCGAGATGGCCGAACGCGAACCGTGGGGGACCCTGCTCACGAATCACCAGGCCCGATGGACGGGGTACGCTTTCTGCGCCTCTCCATGGTCGGACATCGTGACGGTTGAAGATCTCGATCAGGTCGACGGACGCCTCATCCTCGACTACCGGTCGCGCTGTTCGGCGCCCGTGGTTCTGGACGAGGATCGATACGAACATCACCGGCCGCCGAAGCATCCCCGGTACTTTTTCCGGCGCCTGATGTGGAGCAGTCTCTTTTCCGGCGGCCACGCCACGTACGGGGGGCTTCGGACCTACGAGCCGTACGACGAATTGCTCGCGGGCGTGCAGGGATACCGGGACGCCTGCGCCGCCGGCAAGTTGCGGGACGGCGCGGGCGATTTTCCGCGGATCCACGAGTTCTTCCGCCGCACCGGGATCTCCCTGGACGGCTGGATCCCGGAAGACTCCCGGGGCGGAAACGATCCGATGCGCATCAAGTGTTGCACGCGGGGAAACGCCCTGCTGGTCTACCTGGCGAATCCCGACGGGGACGATCCGGGAACCGACGACGCCTCCGGACGGGCGACGACGTGCCGCCTGCGGATCGCACGGGGCGAACAGACGGCGCGATGGTTCGATCCGCGCACGGGGGACTTTTCCCGGACAACGGACGTCGCCGGTCCCGTCGCCGAGCTGACGACTCCGGAACCCGCGGACTGGGTCGTGCTGATTCAACCGCGGACCCGCGGCTGAAACGGCGCCCCCGAACCGCCCCCCGGGAAAGGACCTCCCGTCACGAACCTCGGTAAGGATGGCGCGGAATCGGCCGGGATCAGCCCAGGAACGCCTTCGCCTTTTCCGTGAGCACCGGCAGGATCTCCATGGCGTCGCCGACCAGACCGTAGTCCGCGATCTTGAAGATCGGTGCGTCGGGATCGCGGTTGATCGCGACGATGGTGCCCGCGTTGGACATGCCCGCCACGTGCTGGATCGCCCCCGAGATGCCGCAGGCGACGTAGAGCGCCGGAGCGACGGTCGCCCCCGTCTGGCCGACCTGGTGGCTGTGGTCGATCCAGTCGGCGTCGACGATCGCGCGCGAGGCGCCGACCGCGGCGCCGAGGACCGAGGCCAGATCGGAGACCAGTTTCAGATTGTCCGGGTTCTGGAGACCCCGGCCCGCCGAGACGATGATCTCGGCGTCGGTGATCTGCGGCCGGCCGCCGCTGCGATCCTCGAACTCTGCGACGACCGCCCTGGGTTCGCCCGGATCGATCTGCACGTCCTCGACCGGGGCCGCCGCCCCTTCCGATGGTTGCGCCGCCTCCACGACGTTCGGCCGGAGGATCGCCAGCGCCCGGTCGGTGGTCGGACGGACGCGGGCGATGATCTTGCCGCCGTACAGCGCGCGTTCGACGACGATGCCGTCGTCGGTCCATTCGACGGCCGTGCATTCGGAGAACATCGGCAGCCCGAGTCGCGCGGCGACCCGCGGCATGACGTCGCGGGTCCGGGCGGAGGCCGCGCCGAGCACGAGACCGCACTCTCCGTCGACCAGTCCGGCGATCGCGCGGGCCCAGGCATCGGGCGAATAGGCGTCGAGGGAATCGGCGCGGATCCGGAGAACCTTCGTCGGTCCCAGGGCGGCGGCTTCCTGCGCCGCCGCATCGGCGTCGGAACCGAGGGCGGCGACCGTGCAGGTTCCGCCGGAACGGCCCGCGAGCTGCAGACCCAGGCCGATCGTCTGAAGGGTCGCCTTGGTCAGGTTTCCGTCGCGTGTCTGGGCGATGATCAGGATGTTCGGTTTCACGATGGGCACCTCCGGGATCCTCAGAGAACCTGGGCTTCGTTCCGCAGGGCGGTCAGGAGAGCGTCGACCTTCTCCTCGACGGTTTCCCCTTCGATGATGCGCCCGGCCGGGCGTTCCGGCGGACGCGCCAGCGAGACGGTTTCCTCCATCGCCGCCAGGTCGGATTCCCCGACGCCCAGGTCGGAAGGGGTAAGGGTCGCGATGCTCTTCTTCCTGGCGGCCATTTTCCCCTTCAGGGAGGGCAGCCGCGGTTCGTTCAACCCCTTCTGTGCGGTCAGGACGGCCGGCAGGGCGAGGTGCATCTTCTCGATGCCGCCCTCGACCTCGCGGTCGACCGTCACCGAGGAGAGATCGGCGGCCCATTCCGTTGCGAGAACGACGCCCGCGTGCGGCCGCTCGAGCAGTTCGGCGATCATGGGTCCCGTCTGGCCCCGGTCGAAATCGATGCCGCGCTGGCCCGCCAGAACCAGGTCGGCCTCGAGTTTTCCAGCCAGGGCCGCGAGAAGGCGGGCCGTGGGCAGGGCGTCCAGATTCGCGGGGGCGTCGATGTGGTAGGCCTCGTCGGCGCCGAGGGCCAGCGCCGCACGCAGGGATTCCTGAACCCGGGCGGGACCGACGGAAGCGACGAATACCTGAACCGATGAATCCCGGTCCTTGCACAGCAACGCCTCTTCCAGGGCGAACTCGTCGTAGGGGTTGATCACCCATTTCAGGGCGGATTCGTCGATTCCACCCTCGCGCGGGGTGATCGCGGAATCCGTGTCGGGTACCTGTTTCAGAGCCACCAGGATGTTCATGAAAGGCCCTCCTCGCTGATTTCGCAGAAACTACACGAGATCCCGTTTCGAGGATAGGGGGAGTTGATGCGAAAAGAGCCCGGACTCCGCATGAAGCCCCGACGCCCTCGTCCCGCAAGGATCATCGATTACGGAACGGGGGCGGGATCATGCAGAGTAGGAGGCCGATCCCGTTCGGCCGATTCCTGTTTCCCACAAAGGATCACCTGTGGAACCGCGACGCCCCGTCGCGTCTCCCCACGCCTTCTTACGACTCGGAAACCGTCACACGCTTCTCGACCGACATGCCGCCGGATCACTCCGGCCCCGGGGACCCGATCGCGGCCCGGTCGGCTTCCACCTCTTCGAACCAGCTTTCCAGGGCCCGCAGCATGGTTCGAACGCGTTCCGGATGCGCGTCGGCGAGGTTCGTCCGTTCTTCCGGATCGTCGTCCAGATTGTACAGCTCCGGCGGAGGGGGATCGGGCAGCTCGGGAAGGGGAAGGGGTTCGAGGACGATCCCGGATTCGAGGAATCGCTCGGGTTCGTACATCGACGTCCGCAGCCAGGCGACGTCCCGCTCCGTGATCTCCAGCGCGCGGCGAATGGCCGGGCGGACGAGCTTCCAGGGGCCGTCCCGCATCGCCGCATTGCAGACAAGCCGCGGTTCGTAGCGGTTCCATTGCCAGAAGCGCCGGGGATCCGCCCGACCCGCTTCGCCCCGCAAGACGGGGAACATGTCGACACCGTCGATCTCGAGTTCTCCCGGCATCTCGATTCCCGCGACGGAGAGCAGCGTCGGAAACCAGTCGCAGAAATGGATCATCCGATGAATCGCGCGCCCGCCGTCCAGGCCGGCCGGCCAGCGCAGGATCGCCGGCACCCGGATCCCGCCTTCGTATACGGAACCCTTGGAACCGTTGAACCCGCAGTTGAACCGGTCCCGACAGTCCTCGCCCCGTCCGCCGAACTGCGGTCCGTTGTCGCTGGTGAAGATCACCAGCGTATCCCGCTCGAGACCGAGCCGGCGGAGCGTCTCCAGGATTCGCGCCACGCCGCGGTCCATCCGGCGGATCATCCCGTAGAGCGTGCTGACGGCGCGGGTGAATCGCCCCGTTTCCGCAAAGGGCGCGACTTCGTCTTCGGGAACCTGGAGCGGGTCGTGCGGAGCGTTGTAGGTGAGGTGCAGGAAGAAGGGCCCCCGCCGGTGGCGTTCGATGAACCGGACGGCTTCCTCGGTGAAGACGTCGGTCAGATAGCGTCCGTCGGCACGGCGGACCGTGTCGTTGTACTCCAGCCGCCAGCGGTAGTAGTCGTGCATGCCGCCGCGGAAACAGACGGCCTCGTCGAACCCCCGCCGGTTCGGATGATACCGGGGATCGAACGCCCCGAGATGCCACTTGCCGACGAGCCCCGTTGCGTACCCGGCGTTGCGGAAAAGATCCGCGATCGTCGTCTCCCGCAGGGCCAGGCGGTCCAGTCCGCGCCACTCGAGCGTGTCGATCGAGCCGGTGCGGTGCGGATAACGACCGGTCAGGAGGGCCGCGCGCGAGGGGTTGCAGACCGGCGAGGCGCTGTAGTGCTGGGTCAGGCAGACGCCTTCCTTGACGAGTCCGTCGAGGGTCGGTGTGCGGGAGCGTCCGTCGTTGAAGACGCCGAAATCCCCGTACCCCATGTCGTCGGCGAGGATGAAGACGACGTTCGGCCGGCGTTTCACGGTGAAGACGCCTCCGCATCGGGGCCGAACGGGTCCAGGCCGCGCGCGCCGAGAACCGCCAGGAACCGCGGCGAAAACTGCAGTTCGCCCGCGACCCCCTTGCCGAGGGGCGGGAGTTTGCCGTCGACGGCCGTCCGCATCGATTCGACGGCCCGGTCGAGATAGCGGGGATTCCCCGTCAGTTCGCCGGCGTAGGCGAGGGCTTCGCAGGCCATCCAGGCGCCGAAGGTCGCCGGCTTTTCCCGGAACGTCGGGCAACCGTCGGCGTAGCAGAAGGCCTTCGCCTCCGGAATCCAAGCATCGTCCAGGAGCCAGTCGCACCCCTTCACGATCGATTCCGCCAGGCGGTTGCGGAACGCGGGGTCGTCGTCGATTTCCGCGCAGATACGATGCAACTTGACGAAGCCGCTCAGGAGGATGCCCGCCATGAAGGGTTTGCCGCCGTGGTGCCGGGGTTCGTGTTTGCATTCGAAGACGGGGCAGGGCCAGTTGCCCCGTTGCGGATCCTGCCGTTCCAGGGCGACGAGGGCGATCCGCCGGGCCGCCTCGAGGTATTTCTCGTTTCCGGTCGTTTCGAAGGCCGACAACAGGGCGAGGATCGGCCAGCCCGCGCTGCGTTCCACGCGCATGTGGAAATCCCTGGAGACGACGTCGGCCAGATGATCGGCGACGAGCAGGCCGTCCTCGAGAAACCGGCGGTTGCCCGTGGCGAGAAAGAGATCGAACTGCCCCTCGCACCAGACGTGGCCGAGATCCTGGATGCCGGAGACGAAATAGTCGGGCATCCCGAAGCTGCCCCTGGGGAAGTATCCGCCGGTGTGTCCCAGGGAATGGGTCCACACGGCGCCGATGCGCGCGGGATCGGCGTCGGCATGGACGGTGTCGACGTCGCCCTGGTGCCACGCGGCCTCCTCGGCCCGCCGGAGGAGGCGCGGATCGCCGCCGCGGAGCCAGGAGAGCTGGAGGCCGTGGGCGAGGTCGTATTCGAGGTTGCCCCAGTTGCGGCCGCGTTCGCCGTACCAGTCGCCGAAATTCAACGCGCCGTATTCCTGCAGCGATTCGCGACGCGCCTGCATGGCGTCGAACGAGGCCGCCATGCGTTTCTCGTAGAGCGGGAACCGGCCCGGTTGCAGGGGAATCAACGGTCCTGCGGCGCCGGTGGAGCAAACCCATTCCGGACTCGCGCGGACGACCGGCGGATGATCGATCCACCACAGCACGGTTTCGAGGGAAGGAGCGTCTTCGGAGGAGAAGACGCCGCGGAAGATTTCGTCGGTCTTCCTCACGCCCCGCCGCATCCGGTAGACGCCGTCCCGCAGCCAGTAGTAGAGGCGTTCCACGGGTTCGGGACGATCGGCATACGTTTCGGGATCGAACGCGGGGAAGAGATCGACCGCGCAGGCCGTTTCATCATGAATCAGGGCCTTCGGCCAGTTCTGCGCGAAGTTGCGCACGGCGATCACGACACGGCGATTCTTGCCGGCGATTACGACGCCTCCGGGCAGGGCGCCTTCGCGGGGCAACGGTTCGTCGGGCGTACCCTCGACGCCCTCGCGCCATGTGACCTGGACCCGACGCCGATCCCCGGGACCGGGGGACCAGTCCTCCGGCGCCTTTTCCCTCCCGGGCCCTGGCAGGAGAATCCGCAGTCGGGAGAAGTCCGCCATCGGATCCCCGCCGACAACCAGGAAGCGGTGTTCGATCCTCGTCCAGGGCAGGCCCGCGTATCGATGAAACCGGATGAGGGCCGCGAACGGCGTGGGATCCTTCCCGATCCGGAATTCCCCTTCGAGCCGGTAGACCCGGTGGACGGGGCCGTCCACCTCGATCCACGGTTTCCCCTTCGGAACGAACGTCGCGACGTCCCCGTCGCGGAGCGTAAGTCGGGCCGTCCAATCGGGTTCGTACGGCGGATCGGAAGGAAAGGGCGGCCGGGGCGGAACGGGACGATCGAGGATCTCCATGACCAGGTTCTCGTGGAGATCCCCGGGAAGATCGGCGAGAAAGGTGATCACGAGCCAGCGGACGCTGCCGTCGGGCCATGGCGCGGTGAATTCGATCTGGAAGGGAACCTCCGAACCGTCGCCCCGCACCAGCCGGACGCTCCGGGGATCCGTCAGCACCCCCCGGGGAAAGGGAATGCCGCCGCCGACGGGCCGGCGCACGGCGTCGATCCCGGCCGGCGGCTCCTCGACGGACAGCGACAGATCGATCCGGCGGGGAAACCTCTCGTTCTTCATCGTCGTAGCGGAATCCGGAACCGCTTCCGCGAAAGTGTCCGGGGGAAACGCGGCGACGGCCGTCAGTGCGGCGAAAGCCGCCGCGGCGGCCCTTGCGGCGCAGACGCGTCCCGCGATCCGGTGCCAGGCGGTTTCATGCATGCGGCGAAGTATGGCCGCCGGCGCGGACGGCGGCAAAGGATCTATTCGATCCCGGCGACCGGCACGGGGTTCTTCGGGAACCAGGAGGCCAGTTGACGTTTCAGATCTTCGTATCGGGGATCCCCGACGAGATTGTCCCATTCGCGGGGATCGCGGTCGTGATCGTAGAGTTCCTCGGTCCCGTCTTCGTAGAGGATGTAGCGCCAGCGTTCCGTGCGGGCGGCGTGTGCGCCGCGTCCCCAGGATCCGAAGGTCGTGATCGCCGGCCGTTTCCGGGGCGTCCCGGGATCCCGCAGTTGCGGCAGGAGGCTGAGGCCTTCGAGCCGGTGGGGAGGTTCGCCGAGGTCGCAGAGGTCGCAGAACGTCGGATAGAGATCGATCAGGTCGGTCGGTCGGCGGCAGACACCTCCGGCAGGCAGTCCGGGCCCGGCGAAGATCAACGGAATCCGGGTCGATTCTTCCCAGAGCGTTTTCTTGCCCCAGTGGAGTTTCTCGCCGAGGTGCCATCCG
>CAYNBQ010000012.1:0-51881 GCA_964395275.1 uncultured Verrucomicrobiota bacterium | reverse complement strand
GATCGATCGTTTCGATCTCCGGCATGTTGCGGCAGACGAGCCGGGCCCCGCCTCCGGTGGCGCATACGAAGGGATCCTCCCCGCCGCCGAGTTCGCTGACAACGCCTTTCAGCAGGGCGCGGACCATGCCGCGATATCCGTGGACCGCCCCGATCCGCATCGCCTCGATCGTACTGCGCCCGATGAACCGATCCGGCTCGTCCAGGGTCAGTTCCGGAAGCAGCGCGGTGCATTCGTGGAGATAGCGGCGCATCGCCTCCAGGCCGGGCGCGATGATTCCCCCGAGATAGGCCGGCGTACAGGAGACGACGTCGAACGTCAGCGCCGTGCCGAAATCGACGACGACGGCCGGGCACCGATAGTGCGCGGCGGCCGCGGCGGCGTTCGCGAGGCGGTCGGCGCCGATCTCCTCGGGATGCGGATAATCGATCTCGATACCCAGCGGGATTCCGGGCGACACCTCGTAGATCGGGCCGTCCACGACGTCCTCCACCGCCCGCCGGACCGTTTCGGTCCGGGCCGGCACGACGCTGGAGATCATCCCACCGCGGTACGATCCTCCCTGCGGCGCGTCTTGCCCGAGACAACGCGCCAGCATTTCCGGCGTGAGGTCCCGCGTCGGCACCTCCCCCACGACTCTCGGTTCGCCTCCCTCCCGGCTCGCGGCGAACTTCACGTTCGTATTTCCCAGGTCCACCAGGAGGATTTCCCGTTCTTCGGACATCTTCGTCGTCTCCCGGCCGGGTCCTCACGCGGGATCCGGCGACCCGTACTCCGCGTTCCGGGCCGTGATCATTCTCCCCTCCCCCGTTCGAATCCGCAGGGCGCCGTCGAGATCCATGTCGATCACCTCTCCCTCCGTCCACGTCTCGCCGTCGCGGATCCGCACGGTCCGACCGATCGTCTCGCACAGACCGCAGAATTCCTTCGCCAATTTTCCGAAATCCCGCCCCAGGGCCTGGAGATAGCGCCGTTCCAGGGCCTCGATCAAGCGCGCCGCGAGCGCGGGACGGGAAATCGGCCGGCCGGATTCCCTCGCCAGCGAGGTGGCGCGGCCTCGGAGGTCTTCGGGGAACTCCCCGGATTCGAGATCGACGTTCACCCCGATCCCCACGACCGCATAACGGATCCTGCCGGGATCCGAGCGCGTCTCCAGAAGGATCCCCGCGACCTTCCGACCTCCGATCAGGATGTCGTTCGGCCACTTGATCGTCGCCGGCAGATCCGACGCCGAACGGACGGCGTCCGCGACCGCGAGGCCGGCCGCGGCGGTCAACCGTCCGGATCCGGCCGGCGAAAGGTCGGGCCGCATGAGGACGGAGAACCACAGACCCCGACCCGCCGGGGAAAACCAGGAGCGCCCCTGGCGTCCCCTGCCCCGGCGCTGTTCCTCGGCGAAGATCGCGATCCCTTCCGGATGTCCTTCGTCGCCGAGGCGCAGCAGGAGATCGTTCGTGGAATCGATCACGCGGAAGACGCGCACCGGGCGGCCGAGTCTCTCCGTCCGGAGCCGCGCCTCGATGTCTTCCCCCACGAGGTGTTCCGGCACGCGGACGAGACGGTACCCCGCCCCGTCTTCCCGGATCTCGAATCCGCTTTCCCGCAGGAGCCCCACGCGCTCGCGCAGGCCCGGAAGATCCAGACCGGTTCCGGCGAGAAGCTCGGCGGCCGGCAACGGCCGATCGCCGGCCCGGTGCAGGCCGCGCAGAATCGCGACGTCCGGATTCACCGTTCCATCTCGAGCGACATGTCCACCGCGGGCGGCGAATGGGTGATGGCGCCGACGGAGATGAAGTCGACCCCGGTGGCGGCGATCGCCCCGATGTTCTCCAGCGTGACGCCGCCCGAGACCTCCAGACGCGCCCTGCCGTCGCATCGGCGGACGGCTTCCCGGATTTCGTCGATCTCCATGTTGTCCAGCAGGATGATGTCCGCCTCCGCCGCCAGGGCCTCGTCCATCTCCCGCAGGGTTTCGACCTCGATTTCCACGGCGAGCCCCGGGTGCCGTTCCCGCGCGCGGCGGATCGCCTCGGCCACGGGATGCGCGCTGCTGCGTGCGACGATCCCGATGTGGTTTTCCTTGATCAGGATCTGGTCGAAGAGGCCGAAACGGTGGTTCCGTCCGCCCCCGACCGCAACCGCGTATTTCTCCAGAGACCGCCATCCGGGAATGGTCTTGCGCGTGTCCAGCACCTCGGCCCCGTGCGGACGGGCCTGCGTCACGTAACGGGCCGTGAGGGTCGCGATCGCCGAGAGCCGTTGGAGAAAATTCAGCGCAATCCGTTCGGCGCAAAGGATCGAGCGGCCGTTCCCTCGGACCTCGGCGATCGTCGTTCCCCGCTCCGCCGGATCCCCCTCCCGCGCCCCCGGCACGAAATCCAGCGACGGGTCGACGCTGCGGAAGACCATTTCGGCCGCCGGAAGACCGGCCACGACGCAGTCCATGCGCGTGACGATCCGCGCCGCCGCCTCCTCCCGGGGCGGAATCACGGCCTCGCTCGTCACGTCGCCGGAACCGACGTCTTCTTCCAGGGCCACCGCGACGATCCGACGGCAGTCCTCCGCGGGAAACGGAACCTCTTTCATCGGCGCGAAACCTTCCTTTTCTTCTTCCCCTGCTTCCGGGAAACCGGCCGCGGTCGCGCCCCCTTCTTCGGCGAGGATCTCCCCCTGCCGCGATCGCGCAGCGAGGTCCCTTCCGCGATGCCGGCCTTCCTTTTCAGCTCCCGGATCTTGTCGCGCAGCATCGCCGCCCGTTCGAATTCCAGGGCCCGGGCGGCCGCCAGCATTTCCTCTTCGAGTTCGTAGATGACGTCGAGTTCGTCGATATCCCGTCCCTCGGCGAGAGCGACGCGCAGATTCGGATCCTCCGATTCCTTCGTCTTCGGTTTCCGTCCCGCGATTTCCGCCAGGCTCGCCTGCATCTCCGTTCGAATCCCGCGGGGCGTGATCCCGTGGCGCTCGTTGTACTCGATCTGCCGGGCGCGCCGTTTCTCGGTGATCTCCACCAGCCGTCGGATCGACTTCGTGAGAACGTCGGCGTAGAGGATGACTTCGCCGTTGAGATTTCGCGCCGCGCGGCCCGCCGTCTGAATCAGGGAGGTCTCCGATCGCAGGAATCCCTCCTTGTCGGCGTCCAGAATCGCCACCAGGCTCACCTCGGGCAGGTCGAGGCCTTCCCGCAGAAGATTGATCCCCACGAGACAGTCGAATTCCCGCTTGCGCAGGGACCGGAGGATCTCCACCCGTTCGACGGCGTCGATCTCCGAGTGGAGATACCGGACCCGGATGCCGATCTCGCGGAGATAATCGGCCAGGTCTTCCGCCGTCCTCTTGGTCAGGGTCGTCACCAGGACCCGCTCTCCGCGTCCGGCGCGGGCGCGCACCTCCGCGATCAGGTCGTCGATCTGTCCCTTCAGGGGACGGACGGTGATCTTCGGGTCCAGGAGTCCCGTCGGACGCACCACCTGTTCGACGATCCGCGAACTGTGGGTCAGCTCATAGGGACCGGGCGTCGCCGAGGTGAAGATCACCTGCCGATACCGTTCCTCGAATTCGGCGAAGTTCAGCGGACGGTTGTCCAGGGCCGAGGGGAGCCGGAAGCCGTGTTCGACAAGCGTTTCCTTGCGCGAACGGTCGCCGTGGTACATCCCCTGGATCTGGGGGATCGTCACGTGGGATTCGTCGATCACCAGCAGGTAATCCGGAGGGAAGAAGTCCATGAGGGTCGAGGGAGGTTCTCCGGGGGCGCGGCCGCTCAGGTGTCGCGAATAGTTCTCGATCCCAGAACAGAACCCGAGTTCCGCCAGCATCTCCAGATCGTATTCCGTCCGCATCCTCAGCCGCTGGGCCTCCAGCAGCTTGCCCTGCGATTCGAACCATGCGATCCGCTCCTCCAGCTCGGCGCGGATGCTCTGCAGGGCCCTCTGAATCCTCGGATACGGAGTCACGAACTGTTTCGCGGGAAAGACGGTGACCGCCTCGAGTTTCTCGATCGTGGATCCCGTGAGCGGATCGAACCGCACGATGGCCTCGATCTCGTCCCCGAAGAAATCGATCCGCAGGCCGTCGTCGCCCTGGGCGGGAAAGATTTCCACCACGTCGCCCCGGGCCCGGAACGTGCCCCGGATCCGCGCGGCGTCGTTGCGGGTGTACTGCAGCTCGACGAGCCGTCCGAGCAGGTCGTCCCGCTCGATCCGGGCCCCCTTCCGGATGGGACAGGTCATCTCGAAGAAATCCTCGGGGGATCCGCTGGCGTAGATGCATGAAACGCTGGCCACCACGACGACGTCCCGGCGCGTCGTCAGGGAACTCATCGTGGAAAGGCGCAGCTTCTCGATCTCCTCGTTGATCGAGGCGTCCTTCGCGATGTAGGTGTCCGTCCGGGGGATGTAGGCCTCCGGCTGATAGTAATCGTAGTAGCTGACGAAGTACTCGACCGCGTTGCGCGGAAAGAACCGGCGGAACTCGCTGTACAACTGGGCCGCCAGGGTCTTGTTGTGGGAAATCACCAGCGTCGGCCGCTGCACCCGCGCGATGACGTTGGCGATCGTGAATGTCTTCCCCGAGCCGGTCACGCCCAGCAGGGTCAGGGCGCGTTCCCCCTTTTCGAGGGCGCGAACGAGGGTCTCGATCGCCGCGGGCTGATCACCCGCCGGCTCGAACTCCGAGCATAGATCGAACTCCATCGTCCTGTCCCCATTCTTCCCGGGGCCGTTCCGTCGGGCGCCGCTCGCGCAATTCTTCAACGCAGGGCCGCCGCGAGGCGTTCGATGCGTTCCCTGCGTTCCCGGAGTTCCGCCAGATGTTCCTTCGCCCGTTCGACCACCTCCGCAGGGGCGCGTTCGACGAACGACCGGTTCGACAGTTTCTTCTCCGCGGCGGCGATCTCCCGGTCGATCTTCGAGATCTGCCCGTCCAGACGCCGTCTCTCGGCGTCCACGTCGATCAGGTCCCCCAGCGGCACGTAGACGGCGCCCAGGGAGGCCGCCGCCGAGGCGATGCCGCTGCCGCCCCGAAACGCCCCGTCGATCGTCAGCGGATCCGCGCCCATGAGCCGCTCCAGCGGGCCGAGTTCCGCCCGGATCGCCTCCTCGGCTTCCGCGTCCGCCGGCCGCACGGTCACGGGGATCCGCCGTCCCGGGGGGATCGAATAGCCTCCCCGGATCGTCCGGACGGCGCGCACGAGTTCATACCGGGCCTCCACGGCGCGCACCAGTCCGTCGTCGAGTCCGTAGCGCTGCCGGAACGCGTCGGGAAAGGCCGTCGGCCAGGGCGCCCGGGCGATGAAGGCCGACCGCTCCCCGTACCCGAGGGAGCGCCAGAGCTGTTCGGTGAGGAAGGGCATGACCGGGTGGAGAAGCCGCAGGGCCGCCGCAAGGACGAAATGCAGCGTCTGAAGCACGGCGCCCCTGCGGGCCGGATCCCCGTCGTTCAAGGGTCCCTTGGCGGCTTCCAATCCCCAGTCGCAGTACGAATGCCAGAAGAACTCGTAGAGTTCCCGGGTGATTTCGTCGAATCGATACCGTTCGAAGGATTCCTGGACGCGGCGGATCGTCTCGTCCAGCCGCGCGAGCAGGTAGCGCTGATCGGATCCGAGCAGGGCCGGATCGACGTCGAATTCCAGGGGGTCCGGCTTTTCCGCCGATTCCTGCATCTGCAGGAACCGGGAGGCGTTCCAGATCTTGTTCGCGAAGTTCCGGCCCATTTCGAACCGCGTCGGCGAAAGACGGATGTCCTGGCCCTCGGTGCAGAGCATCATCAGGGAGAAACGCACGGCGTCCGCGCCGTAGGTCTCGATCATCTCGATCGGATCGATCCCGTTGCCGAGGGACTTCGACATGCGCCGTCCCTTCTCGTCGAGGATCGTCCCGTGCACGTAGACCGTGTGGAACGGGCGTTCGCCCATGAACTCCAGGCCGTTCATGATCATCCGCGCCACCCAGAAGTAGATGATGTCGCGGGCGGTCACCAGGACGTCCGTCGGGTAGTAGAACTCGAGATCCGGGGTTTTCTCCGGCCAGCCGAGGGTCGAGAAGGGCCACAGCCCCGAGGAGAACCACGTGTCGAGGACGTCCGGATCCTGTTCGAGGCGTTCCCCCCCGCAGGCGGGACAGCGGTTCGGGGTCTCCCGGGCGACGACGGTTTCGCCGCAATCCCCGCAATACCAGGCCGGGATCCGATGCCCCCACCAGATCTGCCGGGAGATCGGCCAGTCGATGTATTTCTCCACCCATTCCAGGTAGAGATGGACGTAGCGGCGCGGGAAGAACCGGATTCCCCCCTCCCGGACGATCTTCGCGGCCGGTTCGAGCAGCGGGCGCATCCGAACGAACCACTGGACCGACAGGGTCGGTTCGATCACTTCGTCGCACCGGTAGCAGCGGGGCATCGGGATCTTCCGGTCCTCGACGTCGCCCAGCAATCCGCGGGCCTCCAGATCCCGCAGGATCTTTCTGCGCGCCTCGAACCGGTCCAGCCCGGCGTACGGTCCCGCGGCCTCGTTCATCCGGCCCGAGTCGTCGATGACGCGGACCAACTCCAGATCGTGCCGCCGGCCGACGCGGAAGTCGTCGAAATCGTGCGCGGGCGTGATCTTCACCGCGCCGCTGCCTTTCGTCGGATCGGCGTGTTCGTCGGCGATGACGGGAATCTCCCGTTCGGCCAGGGGCAACAGGACCCTGCGCCCGATCAGATCCCGGTACCGCGGGTCGTCCGGATGAACCGCCACGGCGGTGTCGCCGAGCATCGTTTCCGGCCGGGTCGTCGCCACCTCGACGTACCGGTCCGGCTCCCCGACGACGGGGTACCTCAACGTCCAGAACTTTCCATCCTCCTCGGTGACCGGGCATTCCTCGTTGGACAGGGTCGTGTGACACCGGGGACACCAGTTCACCAGGGCCTCCCCGCGGTAGATCAGGCCCTTTTCGTAGAGGCGGACGAAGACCTCGCGCACCGCGCGCGACAGGGATTCGTCCATCGTAAAGCGTTCCCGCTGCCAGTCGCACGAGCAGCCGAGGCGCTTGAGTTGATCGATGATGATCCCGCCGTGCTTCTCCCGCCATTCCCAGACGCGTTCGATGAAGGCCTCCCTTCCCAGGTCGCGCCGGGTCAGTCCCTCGCGCGCGAGGGCCTTTTCGACGACGTTCTGGGTGGCGATGCCGGCATGGTCGGTCCCGGGCACCCAGAGCGTGTTGCAGCCCTCCATCCGCTTCTGCCGAACGAGCACGTCCTGGATCGTGTTGTTCAGCGCATGGCCCATGTGAAGGATGCCGGTGACGTTCGGCGGCGGAATCACGATGGTGAACGGGGTGCCGCCCCGGGCCGGGTCGGCGTGGAAAACGCCTTCCTGGAGCCAGAGATCGTAGATCGGCGCCTCGATCGCGTCGGGATCGTATTGTTTCGGGATTTCGCTCATGCGTTTCCGGCCTCGGATTTCCGGTTCATGTCCCGGAAGAGTTTGTATTCGACGCTGTCCACGACCGCCTGCCAGGAGGCCTCGATGATGTTGTCCGAGACGCCGACGGTGCCCCAGATCGATTCGCCGTCGCTGGATTCGATCAGCACGCGGGTCTTCGCCCCGGTCCCGGACTGCGGATCCAGGATGCGGACCTTGAAATCGACGAGCTGCATGCCGCCGATCGCGGGGTAGAACTTCGTCAGGGCCTTGCGCAGGGCGCGGTCGAGGGCGTTCACGGGGCCGTCGCCCTCGGCGGCCGTATGTTCCTCCCGGCCGTCGACGTGGAGCTTGATCGTCGCTTCCGAGATGCAGGGTTCGTCGGCGGCGCGCTTTTCGACGATCACGCGGAAGGCGTCCAAGTCGAAGAAGGGGCGGTAGCGGTTCAGCACCCGGGCCGCGACGAGCTGGAACGAGGCGTCGGCCGCCTCGTACTCGTAGCCTTCGTGTTCGAGTTCCTTGATCCGGTCGAGGACCGCCCGGGCCTCCGCCCCGTCTTCATCCAGCGGGATGTCGAGTTCCCGCGCCTTGAGCAGGATGTTGCTCCGTCCCGCCAGTTCGGAGACGAGGACCCGCCGCCGGTTGCCCACCGATTCGGGCTCGATGTGCTCGAAGGTGCGGGCGTTCTTGCCGACGGCGTTGACGTGCATGCCCCCCTTGTGGGCGAAGGCGCTCTGTCCCACGTACGGGGCGCGGTTGTTGTGGCGGACGTTGGCCAGCTCGTCGATGAACATCGACAGCGCCCGGAGTTCCCGGAGCTTATCGCGAGGAACCGCCTCGATCCCCATCTTCAGGACCAGGGCGGGCAGGATCGATACGAGGTTGGCGTTGCCGCAGCGCTCGCCGTATCCGTTCACCGTGCCCTGCACCATCGAAGCGCCCCGCTCGACGGCGACCAGGCTGTTTGCGACCGCCAGTTCGGCATCGTTGTGCGTGTGGATGCCGATCGGGACGTCCGGAAACCGTGCGGCCGTCTCTTCGACGATCCGCGCCACGTCCCAGGGCAGGCTGCCCCCGTTGGTGTCGCACAGCACCAGCCAGTCCGCGCCGGCCTCGACCGCCGCCTGCAGGGTGCGCATCGCGTACTCGGCGTCGTCCCGGCAGCCGTCGAAGAAGTGTTCCGCGTCGTAGAGCACCTCCCGGCCGCGTTCCTTGAAGAAGCGGACGGTGTCGGCGATCATCGCCAGGTTTTCCTCCGCCGAGGTGCGCAGGACGTCGCGGACGTGCAGCATCCACGATTTCCCGAAGAGCGTCACCACGGCCGTACCGGCCTCGACCAGGGCGCGCACGTTCGGGTCGTCGGCCGCCGTACCCCCGGCGCGGCGCGTGCTCCCGAAGGCGGCGACCTTCGTCCGGCGCAGTTCCGCCCTGCGGATCTCGTGGAAGAAATCCATGTCCTTCGGATTCGATCCCGGCCAGCCGCCTTCCACGTAGTGAACGCCGAACTCGTCCAGTTGCCGGCAGATCAGCAGCTTGTCGGTGCTCGAGAAGGAAATTCCCTCGGCCTGGGCGCCGTCCCGCAGGGTCGTGTCGTAGATGCGGACCGTCGGATCAGCCATCGGAACTTCCTCCCGGCTCTTCATCGGCGCCGGGTCTGCCTCCCAACCCGAAACGATCGTGAAGCACGACCACCGCCTTTTCCCCGTCCTCGGCGTCGACCACGCAGGAGATCTTGATCTCGGACGTCGAGATCATCTCGATGTTGACGCCCGCGTTCGCAAGGGAGGCGAAGGCCGCGGCGGCCACGCCGGAATGGCTGCGCATGCCGATGCCGATCACGGACACCTTCGCGATCCGTTCGTCGATGTCGAATCCGCTCGCGCCGACGTCTTCGACGATCTTCTGGATCACCTCGCGCACCGCGTCGAGGTCCGTCCGGGGAACGGTGAAGGAGAGGTCCGTCATCCCTTCGGCGCTCACGTTCTGCACGATCATGTCCACGTTCACCTTGGCGTCGGCGATGGGCGCGAAAATCCGGCTCGCCACCCCCGGGGTGTCCGGAACCCCCTTGATCGTCGCCTTGGCCTGGTTGCGATCCAGCGTCACGGCCCGTACCACGACAGATTCCATCTCCGGGGTCTCCTTCACGATTCTGGTACCGCTGCGGCGGTTGAAACTGGAACGGACCACCAGCGGCACGTCGTATTTCTTGGCGAATTCCACCGACCGCGATTGCAGCACCTTCGCGCCCAGGCTCGCCATCTCGAGCATCTCGTCGTGCGCGATGGTCCTGATCTGCCGGGCGTTGTGCACGATCCGGGGGTCCGCAGTATAGACGCCGTCGACGTCGGTGTAGATCTCGCAGAGATCCGCCTTCAGCTCGGCGGCCAGGGCGACCGCGCTCGTGTCGGAACCGCCCCGTCCCAGGGTGGTGATGTCGTTCTGAGGAGAACGTCCCTGGAAACCGGCCACGATGACGATCTCCCCCCGGTCGAGCGCCTGGCGGATGGACGCCGAATCAATCTCGATGATCCGGGCCTTCGTGTGGGCCGAATCCGTCAGGATCCCCGCCTGAGAACCGGTCAGCGAGCGCGCCCTGCCGCCGAGACGATGAATCGTCATCGCCAGCAACGCCCCGGAGATCTGTTCCCCCGTGGCCAGCAGCATGTCGAGTTCCCGGGCGGGGGGATGATCCGTGATCTTCCGGGCCAGATTCAGGAGACGATCCGTCTCGCCGGCCATGGCGGAGACGACCACCACGAGTCGATGCCCCCGCCGCTGCCGTTCCAGAACCCGCTCGGCGACCTTGTGGATCCGATGGAGGGTCTTCACCGAAGTGCCGCCGTATTTCTGCACGATCAACGCCATGAGATTCCTATGCTCCCTCCGCTGCCTGCAGCCGGCCCGGCAGGTTTTCTCCCGTTTTCCCGTCCAGGCTCCCCGACGCAAGGGACGCCTCGCAGTAGGTCTCCGCCGCATCCGGCTCGATGCCCGTTCCGGCCGCGGCCATCGGAGTCGGTCCCCCGTCATGGCGCCGCCGGGGAATCAGCGAACGGTGATCCGACGCCAGGGAGATCCGCCACGAATCCGCCCGTTGGAGTTCGCGCAACAGGGGCGCCACGATCTCCCGGTCGAACGCCTCGATCTCCCGGACCTTGCGTTCCGCGTCCCCGAGGTGGGTGGCCTCGTCCGCGCGGTGACTGTACAGCACCACCATTTCATGGGAACGCAGGGCCGCGGCGGTCTCCCTGCGCAGGTCCGCCAACGAGGGGATTCGATCGCCCCGCCCGAGCGAAGAGACGCCCCATCCCTCCATCCGGGCCAGCCCGCGCACGACGGGCGAATCGCTGACGACGTACGCGTACCGTTCCGCCGGTTCCGGCAACGGCTCGATTCGTCCGCCGCCCCAGAACCAGAGATCCGTCGCCGGATTCTCGCCGAGATCCAATCGTACGCGATTCACGTCGTGCGTTTCGAGGATCCGGCGGGCCCGTTCCATGATCCGGACGAGTCTCTCCGCGCCGGGTCCGGTCGGAAGGCAGGCCTCGGCGCGATTCCCCAGGACCTGCTGCGGCGGAGAGGTCCGCACGCCCTCGAGATTCTTCTGCAGCACGGGGTCTTCCACCGCCGCCAGCACCCGGTGCCCTCCCCCGCCGTGCATCACGATGCCCTCGGCCGCAAGTCCGCGGTTCAGGGCGCGAAGGAGTTCCTCCGCCTCCGTGCCTCGAATCCCCCCCGCGGTGTGGTCGACGATCCTTCCGTCGATCACCGTCATCAGGTTCGCCCGGAAAACCAGCGCGCCCTCCGGCAGGCGGAGATCCCGGCCGGCGACTTCCAGGGCCCCGCGGCCCGGCCAGGGCGGCCCGGGACGACCGAACAGAACCGCGCAGCCGACCTCGCTCAACGGCGGCATTCCGTCCGGGATCGTCCGGACGCGGCCGCCGATCCCCGATGCGACGATCTCGTCCATCGCCGGATGACGCGCCGCCTCCAGCGGCGTGCGATGTTCCAGGCGGATCAGCGGATCCTCGCCGATTCCGCTCTGTATGAGGATGAGGGTCTTCATCGCCTGCCGATCTTCCGGGGATCCGTCCGTCGTCGCGTTCTTCCTCAGGCAAGCCCCGCTTCCCGGACGACCGCCTCGGCCGTCGCCGCGATCCCCGTGGTGAGGTCTCCGCCCTGCGCCACCGCCAGTTCCGGATCCTTCAGACCGTGCCCGGTCAGGGTGCAGACGATCGTGCCCTCTTCCGGGAGACCGCCGTCCGGCATGGAGGCCCGTTTCAACAGGCCCGCCACCGAAGCGGCCGACGCGGGCTCCGCGAAAACGCCTTCCCGGCGGGCGAGGAAACGGTATGCGTCGAGGATTTCCTCGTCCGTGACGGGATCGATCCAGCCTCCGGACGCGTCCCGCGCCTCCACCGCCCCCTGCCAACTGGCGGGATTGCCGATCCGGATCGCCGTCGCCAGGGTCTCGGGCTTCTCGACGGGATGCCCCAGGACGATCGGCGCCGCGCCCGCCGCCTGCGCACCGCCGAGCACCGGTTTCTTTTCGATCCTGCCGGCCTCGAAATACTCCCGGTAGCCCAGCCACGTCGCCGTGATGTTTCCCGCATTGCCGACCGGCAGGACGTGCAGGTCCGGCGCTCGTCCCCCCAGCGCGTCGCAGATCTCGAAGGCCACCGTCTTCTGTCCCTGGATCCGGTTCGGATTGACCGAGTTCACCAGCGTCACCGGGTACTCTTCGCTGATCGTCCGCACGACCCGCAGGGCGTCGTCGAAATTGCCGTCGACCGCGATCGTGCGCGCCCCGTGCATGATCGCCTGGGCCAGTTTGCCCCGGGCGATCTTCCCCTCGGGAATCACCACCACGCAGCGCAGACCGCAGCGTCCCGCATAGGCGGCCGCCGAGGCCGAGGTGTTGCCCGTCGACGCGCAGATCACGGCGCGCGCCCCGTCGTTCAGGGCGCGGGTGATCGCCACCGTCATCCCGCGGTCCTTGAACGACGCCGTCGGATTCAGTCCCTCGTGCTTCAGGAAAACGCGGCAACCCCGGCCGACCCTCTCCGACAGGGCCGGAGCGGGGATCAGCGGCGTCCCCCCTTCCAGCAGGGTGACGATCCGATCCGATTCGCCGATCGGAAGGAATTCCCGATACCGGTCGATGACCCCGTTCCACGGTCTCATGCGAAATCCTCCACGTAGAAGAGCGTCGTCGCCCGATGCACGCAGTCCAAGGCGTCGATGCGCGCCAGGGCGTCCCGCATGTCTCCGTGCGGGGCCCGGTGCGTCAGGACGATCAACGGCGCCAATCCCGGATCGCGCGATTCCTCCTGCCGCACCGACGCGATGCTGATGTTCTTTTCCGCCAGGATGCCCGACACCTGCGACAACACCCCCGGGCGATCCTCGATGGTCATCCGCAGGTAGTATCGGAGCCGCACCTCCGACATCGGCCGGACCCTCTTCGGATTCCGTTCGGGATTGGGAGCGGGCAGCCGGAACCCGCCGCCGGACGCCAGATCCAGGGCCGCATCCGCGATATCGGCGAGGATCGCGCTAGCCGTCGCATCCGCTCCCGCGCCCCGGCCGTAGTAGAGGGTGTCGCCGACGATGTCCGCACGGGCGAACACCGCATTGAACACCCCCGAGACCGAGGAGATCGGATGATCGAGCGGCACCAGGGTCGGATGCACCCAGGCGGCCGTTCGACCGTCCTCGTCGGTGCGGACCGTGGCCAGCAATTTCAGGCGGTACCCGAGCGTCCAGGCGTAAGCGACGTCTTCCGGCGTGATCGTTCGGATTCCGGTCGTCGAGACGTTCTCGAACCCGTACCAGAAACCGGAAGCCAGCGACGCGAGCAGGGTCGCCTTGTGCGCGGCGTCGATCCCGTCCACGTCCAGACCCGGATCCGCTTCGGCATAGCCCTTCTCCTGGGCGACGGCCAGGACGCTTTCAAAGGGGTCCCCGCGCGATTCCATCTCGGTCATGATGTAGTTGCAGGTCCCGTTGAGGATCCCCGCGAGTTCCCTGAACCGGTTCGCCACGAGTCCCTCGCGCAGCGCCTTGATCAGGGGAATCCCGCCGCAGACCGACGCCTCGAAATAGATTCCGACCGGGCTGCGCCGCGCCCTTGCGAAAAGCTCGTCGCCCTTCTCCGCCAGGAGGGCCTTGTTGGCGGTGACGACCGGTTTGCCGAGTTCCAGCGCGCGGCGGACGATCCGTCCCGCATGATCGGTCCCTCCGATCAATTCGACGACGATCTCCACCGCCGGATCCTCGAGGACGGCCTCCGCATCGTCGCGGAATTTCTCCGGCGGAATCCCGAGTTCCGCCGCGCGTTCCCCGATCCGGTCCGCGCAGAGAACCAGTTCGATGCGAACCCCCGTCTGCTCGGCGATCCGCTCGGCCGCGGCCTCGAAATGGCGCACGACCCCCGATCCGACGGTTCCGAGTCCGATGATTCCCACTCCGATCTTCTTCAAAGCCTGCGATCCTCCCCTACACCAAAAAACCCCCTGCTGAAGAGGGGGTCGGCGCAGTCGATGCCATCGTCCGCCCTCGTCAGGGACCCTCGGACGTCGTCGTAATCGTTACGACCCGCTTCGCGCAGAACAACGTGGTCGACGGTTTCACTTTCATGGTCATCCCGAAACCCCGGAATATAGACATCCCCGGCCCGCCTCACAAGGCGCTTCTGTCCCGCCGGGAGGGGCCGTCCGTTCCCCGCCGCGGCCCCGGAACGTTTCACACCGCGCCGATCTCCCGCAGGAGGGCCGCCAGACGCGGCATCGGCAGTCCCACGATGTTGGTGAAATCCCCCTCGTGCGATTGCACGACGAGTCCCCCGTGTTCCTGGATGGCGTAGCCTCCGGCCTTGTCCGTGGGATCGACGCGCTCGAGATAGCGCCGGACCCGTTCCTCGTCCCAGGGAAACATCGTCACGCGGCTCCGTTCCACGAAGGAACGTTTCACCCCCAGTTCCGAACAGACGACGCATACCCCCGTGAGCACCTCGTGGGTTCGGCCGGCCAGTTCCCGCAGCATCCGACGGGCGTCCTCCGGGTCCGCGGGTTTCCCGAAGATGCGTCCGTCCAACGCCACCACCGTGTCCGCGCCGATCACCCAGCTCTCCGGACGTTCCCCGGCGACCGAGACCGCCTTTCGTTCGGCGTTCAGGGAGACCGTCGCGGCGGGGTCGTCCTCTTCGACCTCGTCGATCCGCGGACCCACCGTTTCGAAGGGGATTCCCACGGACCTCAGAAGGGCGATCCGCCTCGGCGAGGCGGAGGCAAGGAGGATGGGGCGAGCCGCCCCTGTGCTTTTCGCGCGGTTCATGCCAATCTCTGCGCCGACAACGACGGCGCTGCACGGCCGCGCCAGTATCCCGAAGACGCCGTCCGAGATGAAGATCGTTCTCGCCGCAATTCACGCCTCGCCGGCGCATCATTCGCTCGCCCTTCCCCTTCTGCAGGCGTACCTGGCCGAACGCCTTCCGGAGGTGCGCGTCGTCCCCCTCGAATTCTCCACGCGCCGCGACGCCGCGGAGATCGCCTTCCGGGTCGCGGAGGAAAAGCCGGATGTCGTCGGGTTTTCCTGCAGCATCTGGAACGTCGACCTCGTGCGGCGGGGCACGCTGCTGCTCCGAAGCCTGCTGCCCGGCGCGAAAATCCTCTTCGGCGGCCCCGAGATCGCCGGCGACCTTTCCGACTGGTTCTCCGATCCGGGCGCCCCCGACGCGGTGATCTCCGGCGAGGGCGAAGGCCCCTTTGCGGCGTTCCTTTCGGGCCTTCTCGAAGATCCCGCCTCGCATCCTTCGCCTCCGGGGGTTCTCCGGGCCGATGCGCCGGTTTCGTCCTTCCGCCCCGCCGAGCCTCTCGACCCCGCCCTCATCCCCTCCCCCTTTCTCGGGGGATTCGTCGCGGCCGACCGCCCCTTTCTCTACTGGGAAACCTCCCGGGGATGCCGTTTCCAGTGCACCTTCTGCCTCAGTTCCCTCGACAGGGGTGTGCGCAACTTTCCGCTCGACCGCGTCGAAGCGGAACTCGACTGGTTCGTCCGGAACGGGGTTCCCCTGGTCCGGGTGATCGACCGGACCTTCAACGACGATTCCCGGCGGGCCGCCTCGATTCTCGAGAGCATTCTCCGGAAAACGCCTCCGTCGATGCGTTTTCACTTTGAAATCGACGGCTACCGGATCGACGACGATTTCCTGGACGTCTGCCGGCGGGCGCCCCCGGGAAAGTTTCAGTTCGAGGTCGGCGTGCAATCCCTCCGCCGCGAGGTCCTCCGGGAGATCCGCCGGCCGACCCGGACGGAGTCTCTTCTGCGAAACATGCGCAGGATCGCCGCAGAGACGCGCGTCTCGCTTCACGTGGACCTGATCTTCGGTTTGCCGAAACAGACCGCGTCAAGTTTCGACGAATCCCTGGAAACCCTCGTCGAACTGCGGCCCGCCATGCTCCAGATCGAGGCGCTCAAGCTCCTCCGGGGGACGGAGGCGCGCGCCCGCGCCGATCTCGAAGGGTGGCTCCGGCTGCCCTGGGCCCCGTACCGGGTGCTCGAAACACCGTGGATGTCCCGCCGCGAGGTGAACGCCGCGGCAGAGGTCGCCCGGGCCGTCGACCTTTTCCGGAATCCCGCCTACCTGCGGGAGGCCGCCGACGCCCTGGCCCGCCTCTCGGGATCGCCGGCCCGCTTCTGGAGGCGTCTCGGGAAATGGTGGGCCGATTACGAACGGTCCGCGGGACGACGCCCGATCGAGGCCCGCGTCCGGTTCCGCGTTCTCGATCGTTTCCTGCGGGAACAGGCCGATCTCTTCCCCGAAGCCCGGCTCCCCTTCGCCCACGATCTGCTGCGGTTCGCCTACTACGCCCTCGAACCCCCGCATCCCGGCATCCTCCGGCACCGGGAACCGCCGGTCTCCATGCCTCTGCGAAGGTTGGAAGAGGCCCTTCGCGAGGGAACGATCCGCGCCGGGCGCATCCGGCCCGCGACGCCCGGCGATCCGAACCTTCCCGATGCGCCGCCGCGTCCTCCCACCGAGGATCCCCGCAGGCACCGTCTCGCACGGTTCCTCCGGGATCCGACGCCGATTCTCGAAGGCGAACCGCCCGGCGATTCCGCCGGGCCGGCCCTCTTTCTCTTCGTCTACCCGAGACCGGACGATCCCTTTCACACCCCCGTGGTCTTCCGGCTCACCTCGGCGAGTTGATCCCCCAGGAGATACCGCGGCGTCCAGCCGATCTCCTCCCGGGCCCGGGAACAGTCCGCCAGGGCCGCGTTCCCCCGGAGACGTTCCCATCGCAGATCGATCCCCTCGGAGAAATAGGCCCGGCAGATCTCGGCTGTCGGAACGCCCAGGACGTTGTCGGGGGCCGTAACCCAGAGGACCCCGCTGCGGATCGATGGACGCCGCAGCAACGCCAGGATCCCCAGGGCGAGATCGCGGACGTCCGTGTAGAGAAAAAGGCTGCCTCCCCATCGTCCGGACGGAAGTTCCCCGTAGCGCCGCCGCAACCGTCCCACAGTCTCGGGGGAAACCAGGAAGCCGGGGCGCAGGCAGACCGCCTCGCCTCCCGTGCGGCGGCGGTAGACGTCGAGAAGCTCCTCGCAGAGTTTCTTGCTCAGGCCGTAGGGATCAATCGCCCGCAGCGGATGCTCTTCGTCCACGGGAAGGTAGTCCGGGCGGATTCCGCCGTGGGAACCGAGGAAGCCGAGCGCCATTTCCGAGGAAACGAAGATGATGCGGGGAACCCGCTGGTATTCCGCGGCGAGCGTCACGTTGTAGGTCCCGTGGACGTTGGTATCGATGATTCGATCCGCGCGCGGCAGGTTGCCCGGGATCGCCGCCAGATGAACGATCGCATCGCAGCCGGCCGCGGCGTCGAGGAGATGATCGAGAACCCGGAGGTCGCCGCAGATACCCTCCGAACCGGGAACGGCATGCGTCGGCGGACTGAGGTCGAAAAGACGCAGGCGGTATTCCCCGGCCAGGGTCTTCGCGACGTAGCGTCCCAGCCGGCCCTGGGCGCCCGTGATGAGCACGCGCTCCTGTCCGCTCATTGTCTTTCTCTTCCCTCCTGCAGGTTCCGGACTACCAGTCCCGGAGGCTGCCGTCCGGTCCTTCCACGACGGGGTTGTCCCAGTCCTCGGAGCCGATTTCCCGCAGGACGTCTTCCCGGACCTCGATCCCCAGGCCGGGACCCGAGGGAACCCGCACGTATCCTTCCTCGATGCGGAAGGGTTCCCCCAGGATCCCCTCTTCGCCGAGCGACGCGAACTCCTGGATGAGGAAGTTCGGCATCACGGCGTCCACCTGCAGACAGGCGGCGGTCGAGATCGGGCCCAACGGATTGTGCGGCGCGACGGCGATGTAGTAGGTCTCCGCCATCGCGGCGATCTTGCGGATCTCGCTGATCCCGCCGCAATGGCACAGGTCCGGTTGAACGACCGCGGCGGCCTGTCGTTCGAAGATCTCGCGGAACCCGTGCCGCCCGAAGATCCGTTCCCCCGTTGCGATCGCAACCGGGGAACGTTCCGCGATCCGCGCAAGGGCCGGGACGTTCTCCGGCAGGCACGGCTCCTCCAGAAACAGGGGTTCGACCGCGGCGACGCCGCGGGCCGTCGCAAGCGCCGTCGCCGGCGTCGTCCGACCGTGCAGGTCGAACATGATGTCCATCTCCGGGCCGGCGATCTCCCGCAGCTCGGCGGCCCGTTCCCGGATCCGGGCAAGCGACGCCGGTCCGACCAGCATTTCCGACGGGGCGTTGATCGAGGTCTTGAACGCCGTCAGGCCCCGTTCCCTCAGCTCCCGGATCCCTTCCCGGGCGGGTTTCCGGTCCGCCCGCGGCAGCCCGGTATACACCCGGATCTTCTCCCGAACGGCCCCGCCCAGCAGAACGTGGATCGGCACGCCGAGCGACTTGCCGAGCAGATCCCAGAGCGCGATGTCGATGCCGCTGATCGCCGACATCACCACCGGACCGCCCCGGTAGAAGGTCCCCCGATAACAGAGCTGCCAGATCCTCTCGATGCCCCGCGGATCCATTCCGACCAGCCGGCGACTCAGTTCCTCGACCTGCGTGCAGACCGTCCGCGCACGCCCTTCCAGGCTGCATTCCCCCCATCCGACGAGGCCCTCGTCCGTCAGAATCCGCACGAACGCCCAGCGGCGCCGCACAGGAAAGGCGTCGATTCGCTCGATCTTCATCCCGATCCCTCCTTTCGCCGCCGGATCGCCGGATCCCGCGGGCGGGCCCCCCGCGCCCGTCCCCGACGCGCCGGACGAAGGATTGTACGGCTCCCCCCGCAGGCGTCGAGGGACATCCGCCGTTTTCCATCGCCGACGGCGGGAACCGTCCGGACCATGCAGGACTGGACAACCCCCTCGCCGGTTCCGATCCTCGGAGGCATGAAACCTTTCTTCCTCGCGGTATCCCTCGCCCTCTGCGGATCCGCGACGCCGGGACGGGCGGTCGACAGCCCCGACTGGTGGCGCCGCACGCGCGCCATCTACGCCCCGGCGGCCTGTACCGGGGCGGGGTCCAACCTGATGAAGTTCCACGGATGCCCCGGGAGCCTCGACGAGGTCATCGATTCCTTCGAGGAACTCCCCCGGCTGCTCGACGACGCGCGGCGCCTCGGATCGGACGTCGTCTACCTGGTCGACTACTGGGAAGGCGGATACAGCGCCAAGGGAACCTACGAACCCGCGCGCAAACTCGGGGGGGAAACCGCCCTGCGCAAGGGCATCCGGACCGTCCACCGCCGCGGAGGACGCGTCATCCTCTACGTGGAACCCTTCATCGTTTCCCGGAAAACGAATTTCGGCCGGAGGATGGGCCCCCTCTGGGGAATGCAGGACGCCTCCGGAAGGTTCTACGACTATCCGGGCACCCGCAACGCCTTCTATCTCATGCAGCCGCGGTCCGGGTGGGCCGATCACCTGGCGGCCTGCTGCCGCCGCCTCGTCGGCGATCTCGGCGCGGACGGCGTCTTCCTGGACAGCTACGGTTGCCAGACCGGCTGGAGGGATTACCACCCGGACCATCCCGGGGCCGATGCGCCGGGTTGGTTCGACGAGGGCGCCGTGGAACTGACGCGCCGGATCCGGGACGCCGTCCGGCAGGAAAATCCCGAGGCGATCGTCATGACCGAATGCGACGTGCAGGAGGCGTTGAACCGCGTCACCGACGGCGCCCTGGAAGAGAGTCTGGCCACCCTCGACCAGCTCGACTGGTACCGCCGCGGCGAGCGGTACCACGTTTTCGTGTCGGAATTCAGCCTGGCCGCGATGGAAGAGATCCTGGCGTGCGGGTTGTCCGTCTCCTTGAATCCCTGGTGGTTCCGCGGACCGCCCGACGACGACGATTTCGAACGGTGGCTCTCCGTCGAAATGGATCTCGGAACCAACCGGCGGCGCGCGCAGAAGGCCATGCGGGGATTCATGACCGCCTACAACTTCCTCTACGCCAACGGCGTGCGGTTGCAGGACCGGATCGACGTCGAAGGGCTCCTGCGCCAGACCCTCCCCTTCACCTGCGACCGGCTCGAGATGAGCACCGAGGAACGCACGGAAACCTTCCGGAAGGCCGTCCGCCTGGCGCGCGAGGCGATGCGGAACCTCGACCCCGGGACCCGCCTGAGCGTCGCCGACTTCCTGCGCCGCATCGTCCGCGACGCGCAGGAGGCCGGGACCGCGCCGTGATTCCTTCGAGGGAGCTTGCCCCGCACGGTGCCGACATCCATCCTGACGACATGAACGCACCGATTTCCCACGCTTCGACCGAACGTCTCGAGAGACGCCTCCGGGAACCGGACCGGGGAGAGTCCGGCTACGAGCGGTATCTGCAGGAACACGCGGGCGACCCCGTCGCCGGGACCCCTCGAAGCCGGATCCCCGCGATCCTGGCGGGACGCGTCGCGGAACGCCCGGCCTTCCGCGGGACGAACACCCATCTTCACACGAACAAGTCCTTCAGCATCTTCGGCAGTCCTTCGGAAGCCGCCTGGCGGGCATGGCTCGAAGGCGTGCAGGTGGTGGGGATCAACGACCACTACACCATCGAAGGGCATCCGGAGTTCCGCGAGGCCTGCGCCGGACTGGATCTGCGGGCGACCTTCGGCATCGAGGCGGTGGCCCTCGACGGGGATTGCGCGGCCCGCGGGATCCGGCTGAACGATCCCGGCAATCCGGGCCGGACCTATTTCAGCGGAAAGGGCGTGTTCCGGGATCTCGATCCCGGCGGCCCCGGATTCCGGGACCTCGCCTCGATGCGCCGGGCCCTCGAGGAACGAAACCGGGCGATGGTCGCCAGGATCAACGACGTGCTCGAAGCGAGGGCCGTCGACGTTCGCATCTCCTTCGAGGAGGCCCTTGCGCTGACGCCCCACGGCAACACCACCGAGCGTCACGTCTGCCAAGCCCTCGCGGAGGCGCTCGTGCGGCGTTACCCGGATCCGCAGGAACGGGCTGCCGCCGCCGGACGCCTCGGCGTCCCCGACCCGGCCGGGGCGCTCGAGACCGACGCCGCCTTCCAGAACGCCCTGCGCGCAGCGCTGGTCAAGGCGGGACGCCCCGCCTATGTCGAGGAATCGCCCCGCGCATTCCTCAGCGTTCCCAGGATGCGCTCCCTCTTCCTCGAATACGGCGCGGTTCCCACCTACCCGATCCTCGGCAACCCCGTGACGGAATTCGAAAAGGATCCGGCGGAACTCTTCGACCGGCTCGAGGCCTGGGGGATCTTCGCGGTGGAGGTGATTCCGCACCGGAACACCCGGGAACGGCTGGAGGCGATCCTCGCCGAGGCGGAACGGCGGTCCTTTCCCGTCTCCAACGGCACGGAGCACAACACGAAGACACCCATGCCGATGATCGACGATCTCTCCGCCGATCCGGTTTTCCGTCCCGTCTTCCTCCGGGGCGCCCGCGTGCTGCTTGCGCACCAGTGGCTCGCCCCCTCCGGCGGGCTTCCCTTCGTCGACGGCGACGGGAATCCCGTGATCGGGGATCCGGCGTTGCGACTTCGTTTCTTCGCGTTTGCGGGCAGGCTCGCCTGGTCCGACCGGGAGGCCGGCATCCTGCGGCGCTGGCCGGCTTCCAGGGTCGTCGCCCTGACGTCCTGGCTGTACGTCGCCCTGGGCGGCGATCCCGACGGACCGGATCTCCGGGTGGGAAGCCGACTGGAATGGGGCGACGCCCTGGAGCGCGAACTCGATCAGCATCCGCTCGATCCCCGGCGGGAACGTCCGCGAGGCGAGCTTCCTCCGATTCTGCGACGCTCCCTGGGATCCTGACGATCTCCCGCATCCTTTTCTCCATGCACGAAGGATGGTCCGCCGCCGCCCCGGAGGACGGCGACGGACCGCGGGATTCCGGCCGCGGTGCTCTCCCCCTGTGCGCGACCGAAATCCCCCCTGCTTCACGCGCCCTGGGGTTGTACGAGGCGCGCGTGAAGGTCGACGGGGGTTTCCGCGCCGAGGTTGTCGGAGATCGGGCAGCGACTCTTCACCTCGTCGATCCAGCGGGCGATCGTTTCGGAATCGGCGTCGGAATCGAGTTCGACCTCGACGCGGATCCTCTTGAAGCCCGCCCGGTCGTCGGTGGGTTTTCCCTGCAGCCGGGCCGGGTTCAGCCGGCCCGTTGCGGAGAATCGGAGCGACCGGAACTCGATTCCGAGTTCCCGTGCGACGATCTGACCGGTGACGTTGAGGCAGCCCAGCAGGGCTGCGAGGAGGTATTCGACGGGATTGGCCCCCCGATCCTCCCCGCCGAGTTCCGGGGGTTCGTCGATGAGGAAACGGAAATTCCGCGCGTTCACGGCGATCCGGGCGGGGGATTCGGCGACGGCGGACACGTGGAAGAGGGAATCGCTCATGGGAAAGACTCCTTGGGAACGGGGCACGGCCCCTTGATATTACTATGATGTACAACCTACTAATATCAAGAAGCTCGGCGTGTCAAACGGGCCCCCCTTCTCCGCAGAAAAACGACCTCCCCCGATGCCGTCATCGGAGGAGGTCGAACCTCGGCCGGCCGCCCGGCTCAGATCACCGTCACGTTCCCGCCGCGTAGTCCGTCAGATACGCCTCCTGCTCCGCCGTCAGACGATCGATCTTCAGTCCCATCGTCTCCAGTTTCAACGACGCGATCTCCTCGTCCTGCGCGGGATCGATGTCGTAGACCCGCGGCTCCAGACTCCGACCCTCTTTCGCAAGACGCACCATCGACATGAACTGGTTGGCGAACGACATGTCCATCACCTCGCTCGGATGGCCTTCCGCCGCCGCCAGGTTCACCAGGCGCCCCTGCGCCAGGAGGAAGAGCCGGCGCCCGTCCTTCATCCGGTATTCCTCCGTGTTCGGGCGGATCGTGCGAACCGATTCGGCCTGCGCCGCCAGCTCCGGGATGTTGATCTCGCAGTCGTAGTGCCCCGTGTTGCAGAAGATCGCCCCGTCCTTCATCCTGGCGAAATGCGGCCCCCGCAGCACGTCCTTCATCCCGGTGGCCGTGATGAAGATGTCCCCGACGGCCGCGGCCTCGTCCATCGACATCACCCGGAAGCCCTCCAGCAGCGCCTTCAGCGCCGCCGTCGCCTTCACCTCCGTGACGATCACGTTGGCGCCGAGCCCGCGCGCCCGGATCGCGCACCCGCGGCCGCAGTGCCCGAAGCCGGCCACGACGAACGTCTTGCCCCCGATCAGGACGCTGGTCGCCCGCAGGATGCCGTCGATCGACGACTGTCCCGTTCCGTACACGTTGTCGAAATCCCACTTGGTTTCCGCGTCGTTGACCGCGATCACCGGATACAGGAGTTTGCCGTCTTCGCCCATCGCGCGGAGCCGGTGGACGCCCGTCGTCGTCTCCTCCGTGCCGCCGAGGACCTTCCGCGCCAGGTCGGGGTGCTTGTGATGGAGGGTGAAAATCAGATCCGCCCCGTCGTCCAGCGTAAGGGTCGGGCGCATCTCGATCGTCTGCTCGATGCACCAGTAGAACTCTTCCCGGTTCATCCCGTGCCAGGCGAAGATCGCGACCCCCTCGGCGGCCAGCGCCGCCGCCACGTCGTCCTGCGTCGACAGCGGGTTGCATCCCGACCAGGCCACCTCCGCACCGGCCGCCCGGAGGCTTTCCACCAGGACCGCCGTTTCCTTGGTCACGTGAAGACAGCCGGCGATCCTCATCCCCGCCAGGGGCTGTTCCTCCGCGAAACGTTTCCGCAGCGCCATCATCACCGGCATGCGGGATTCCGCCCATTCGATTTTCATCCGGCCGGATTCGGCCAGATCCAGAGATTTCACACGATATGCCATGGGATCCTCCCAGAACCCTCTCTCCTGTTTCGCCGCCGAGACCCCGCCCCCGTTCTCCCCCCTCCGGAAACGGGCCTTTCCCTTGCCGCGCCGTCCCTCGATCCCGGGGATCAGGCGACGGCGTCCTTCAACGCGTTCGCGCGATCCCGACGTTCCCAGGTGAAGACATCGAGATCGTCCTCCCTGCCGAAATGCCCGTAGCTCGACAGCGGAGTGTAGATCGGCCGCAACAGATCGAGTTCCTCGATGATCCGCCGGGGCTGCAGCGGAAAGATCCCGCGCACGACCTCGGCGAGTTTTCCGTCCGACACCTGTCCCGTCCCGAAGGTCTCCACGTCGACGGCCACCGGCTCGGGATCGCCGATCACGTAGGCGATGCGCACCTCGCAGCGCTCGGCCAGACCCGCCGCCACGATGTTCTTCGCCACGTACCTGGCCATGTAGGCCCCGCTCCGGTCCACCTTCGAGGGATCCTTCCCGGAAAACGCCCCGCCGCCGTGGCGACCCATGCCCCCGTAGGTGTCGGCGATGATCTTGCGGCCCGTCACGCCGCAGTCCCCCTCGGGCCCCCCGATGACGAAACGACCCGTCCGGTTGATGCGGTATTCGGTGTCGCCGTCGAGCAGTTCCGCGGGAAGAGCCGGCTTGACGACCTTTTCGATCACGGCATCCCGCAGATCGTCCTCGGCGATCGCTTCCTCGTGCTGGGCCGCCACGACCACCGTCGAGACCCTCAGGGGCCTTCCGTCTTCGTATTCGACGGTCACCTGGGATTTCCCGTCCGGCAGCAGATGCGGGATGAGGGCCGACTTGCGCGCCTCGGCGAGCCGGCGGGTGATCCGGTGGGCGAAGGCGATCGGCGCCGGCATCAGTTCCGGGGTCTCCGTGCAGGCGTAGCCGAACATCATTCCCTGGTCCCCGGCGCCCTGCGACTCCTGTCCGCTCACGCCGCGGTCGATGTCCTCGCTCTGGCGCCCCACGGCCACGATGAACGAACTCGTCTTCAGATCGAAACCGCTGCCCGGTTCCCCGTACCCGATGTCGCGGATCGCGGTGCGGATGATCTCGTGATAATCGATCTCGCCCCGGGAGGTGATCTCCCCGGCGACGACCACCAGCGACGTCTTGACGAGGGTCTCGCAGGCGACCCGGCTCGAGGGATCCTGCGCGATCAGCGTGTCCAGGACCGAATCGCTGATCCGGTCCGCGACCTTGTCGGGATGACCTTCCGTAATGGATTCCGAGGTGAAATTCCGTCGTACTGCTGCCATCAACGGCCTCCAAACGCTTCGTTGGCGCGCTGGAACGATTCCATCGTGCCGATGTCGAACCAGGTCCCCGGGATCCTGCACGCATACACGGGAATCCGCCGGTGCAGCCACTGCAGATAATAGCCGGGCGCATCCGGGTTGTTCCCCTCGCGAAGGTACTGATCCACCAGGTGCAGGGTGCCGGCGGGAAAGTAATAGAGGCAGATCGCCGTCAGCGTGCTCTTCGGCTCCTCGGGTTTCTCGGCGAACTCGATCACCCGATCGTCTTCGTCGATCACGATGTGGTTGTACTGCCGGACCAGCTCCAGATCGCCGACGTCGTAGACCCCGACGAGCGCGCCGCGGCGGCGGCCCTCCTCGCAGAAGAAGCCCAGGGAACGGTCGAAAAGGTTGTCGCCCCCGACGACGACCAGGTCGTTCTCCCGCCCGATCCGTTCCAGGGAGAAACGGATGTCGCCGATCGCCCCGAGCTTGTCGTCGTCGCTCGTCGTGCCGTCGTCGATCACCCGGATCGGCACGCCCCGCGGCGGGGCGTACGAGGCGGCCCAGGCCTCGAAATCCGCGGCGAAGCGGTGGTTCGTCACGGTGATGATTTCCGCGATGTCGTCGACATCCGCGAACAACTCGATGATCCGTTCGATCATCGGTTTGCCGGCGACTTCCAACAGCGGTTTCGCCCGGTTCCGCGTCAGCGGATAGAGGCGCGTCCCGTACCCGGCGGCCAGAAGCAACAGATTCACGTCTTGCTCTCCTCCACGGACTCCGGGGAATCCGGCGGGGGCGCGGCGTCCACGGCTCCGTTCCTGATTTCCTCGAAGACCTCCGGCACCGTGCGGCGCAACAGGTCGTCGGCCAGGCGCGCGACCTCGTCGGCGCTCCCTGCCGCCAGGGCCTCGCGCGTGAGGGTTCTCGCCTCCTCGATGCGCAGGGCGCGGATGACCCGTTTCACCGGGGGCACCGCGACGGGACCCACGCTGAGTTCGTCGATCCCGAGTCCGACCAGCAGGGGCACCAGGGCCGGATCTCCCGCCATCTGGCCGCAGATCCCCACCCAGATCCCCTCGTCGTGTCCCGCACGCACTACCCGTTCGAGGAGGCGCAGGACGGCCGGATGCGTGGGGCGGTAGAGACGACTGATCCGGTCGTTGTTCCGATCGACCGCCAGCGTGTACTGAACGAGGTCGTTCGTGCCGATGCTGAAGAAATCCACGTGGGGCGCGATCAGGTCGGCCGTGAGCGCCGCCGAAGGCACCTCGATCATGGCGCCGACCTGCATCTTCCGATCGAACTCGACGCCTTCCCTCTCCAGTTCCCCGCGGCATTCCTCGAGGATCGCCCGCGCCTGGTGCACCTCTTCGCACGAGCAGATCATGGGGAACATGACGCTCACGTTCCCGTGGGCGCTGGCGCGGAGAATCGCCCGCAACTGGGGCTTGAAGATGTCGGGCCGGTCGAGGCAGATGCGGATCCCGCGCCAGCCCAGGAAGGGGTTCCGTTCGGCCCAGTATCCGTTGCCGGAGAGGAACTTGTCGCCGCCCACGTCGACCGTGCGGATGATCAGCGGGGCCGGCGCCAGGCGCGCGGCCACCGAATCGTAGGCCTGGAACTGCTCGTCCTCCCCGGGAAGGATCTTGCGGTCCATGAAGAGGTATTCGGTCCGGTAGAGTCCGACCCCCTCGGCGCCCTTCTGGTGGACGCTGTCGACTTCCGTCGGGCTTTCGATGTTGGCCGAAAGGACCACGCGGTATCCGTCGAGCGTCTCCGCGGAGAGTTCGCGCAACCCCTCGAGTTTCGCATCGACCTTGCGCGCCCATTTCTCGAGGCGCTCGTATTTCGCGAGCGTCTCCCGGCTGGGATTGATGACGACGATGCCGCGGTACCCGTCGAGAAGAATCGGTTCCCCGCCCCGCACGCGCCGGGCGGCGTCGTGCAGACCCACCACGGCCGGGATCCCCAGCGACGCCGCGATGATCGCGACGTGCGATGTCGCGCTGCCGACGTCCGTGGCGAATCCCGCCACGTGTTCCCGGTCCATCGTGACCGTCATCGACGGAGAAAGATCGTGGGCGATGATGATCCGGGGTTCCCCGGCCGTCCGCAGCTGTTCGTCGGCCTCGTGCCCCATCAGGTTCCGCAGGACCCGGCGCGCCACGTCCCGGAAATCCGCCGCGCGTTCCCGTAGGTACTCGTCCTCCACCTGGCCGAGCGCCTCCACGTAACGCCGGCAGACGTCCCGGAAGGCCATTTCGACGTTGCGCCGGTCCTTCTGAAGCCGGCGCTTGATCTCATCGGTCAGGGTCCGGTCCTCCAGGAAGAGGAGGTGCGCATCGAAGATCCCCGCATCGTCCGAGCCGAGTTCCCTGCCGACACGGTTCTGGATCTCGACGATCTGGCGCCGCGTCTCTTCGAGGGCTCCCTCGAGCCGGGCCACCTCTCCGGGAATCTCGTCCTCGGCGATCAGGCGGTTCGGCACCTCGAGTTCGGTCGCCCCGATCAGCAGACAGGGGGCCCGCACGATGCCCGGGGAAACCGGGATCCCCTTCAGAACAATCTCCTCCCCGGATGTCTTCACCGCCCCCTACTCCTCTCCGAGACCCGAGGAGACCAGGGACTCCAGTTTGTCCAGCGCGGCCTCGGCATCCGGCCCCTTCGCAAGAATCCGCAGGCGGCTCCCCTTTCCCGCGGCCAGCATCATCAGTCCCATGATGCTCTTGCCGTTGACCCGCTCCCCGTCCTTTTCAACCTCGATCTCCGAGGCGAACTGCGAAGCCGCACGCACAAAGAGCGCCGCCGGCCGGGCGTGCATGCCCAGCTTGTTGACGATGGTGACCTCGCGCACCCGCACGGGATCCCCGGTCGTATCGCGATTCTTCTGCACAGGCTTCATCGGGATGCTCGATCGCCTCTACGATCCGCCCGCCGCTCCTCCGCCCCGGCGGATCGGGGGAGCAACGCGCCGCGGTCCCTTCTCAAAGATCCGGCGGATTGTCAACGCGCTTCCGGGGGCGTCATCGACCGGATCAACCGCTCGTTGAACTGCTCGGCGGCGTTCCAGCCCACCGTTCGGAGCTTCTCGTTGAGCGCGGCCACCTCGACCAGATGCGCCACCTCCCGTCCGGGCCGGACCAGCAGGGTTACGTGCGGGATGGGTATCCCCAGCAGGGTGATCGTCGACCGCTCCAGACCCACGCGGTCGATCTCCTCTTTCTGTTCTTCCCAGTCGGCCAGGGTCACGACCAGGTCGACCCGTTTCGCGCGGCGGATGCTCGCGATCCCGAACATACTCGAGACGTCGACGATTCCAAGTCCCCGGACCTCCATGTAGTAGCGCGTGGCCTCCGGCGCGCTGCCCAGGACCTCGCGGCCCTCGACCAGCCGCAGCCGGGTCACGTCGTCGGCCACCAGGCTGTAGCCCCGGCGCAGGAGCGCAAGGGCGCACTCCGTCTTGCCGATCCCGCTCTTGCCCCGGATCAACACCCCGATGCCCTGGATATCCACCATCCCGGCCTGGATCGTCTCCGTCGGAGCCATTTCCCCGTCGAGAAAGAGCGTGGCCGCGTTGATGAATTTCATCGTGATCATCGGGGTGCGCAGCAGCGGCACCTTGAGTTCCTCCGCCAGTTCGATCATGTCCGGAAACGGACGGAATCGCCGCGCCACCACCAGGCAGGGGATCCGCTGCCGGTAGAGCTTCTCCAGCTTCGCCCGGCGCGTCCGCGGCGAAAGCTTCCGGAGGTAGGAGAATTCCGCCTTTCCGATGGCCTGGACGCGCTTCCACGCGAAATAGTCGTAGAACCCGGCCAGGGCCAGCCCCGGCCGATTCACCGTGCTTTCCAGGATGCGCCGCCGCAGCCCCTTGCCGCCCGCCACCAGTTCGAGATCGCAGGCGCCGCGGTTCTCCTCGTAGAAACGGCGGACCGAAACCCCTCGTTCCCTGCGTTTCGTCATGACACCATCTCCCCGGCTTTCACATCGTGAAGTCGTCGCCCAGGTAGAACCTCCGCGCGTCGGCGTCTTCGATCAGTTTCCGGCTCGGTCCCTCCACGAGAAGCCGCCCCTCCCGGATGAGATAGGCGCGGTCGACGATCTTCAGCGTCTCCCGGGCATTGTGATCCGTGAGCAGGAGGCCCATGCCCCGGTTGCGCAGTTCGGCGATGATCTGCTGCACGTCGTGCACGGCGATCGGGTCGACTCCGCTGAAGGGCTCGTCGAGCAGCAGGAATTTCGGAGAAGTCACCAGGGCCCGGGTGATCTCCAGCCGGCGGCGTTCGCCGCCGCTGAGGGTGTAGGCGCGGCTCTTGGCCAGTCCGGCCAGCCCGAGCTCGTCGAGGAGCTGTTCCAGGCGTTCCCGCCGTTCCCGCCGCGAAAGGGGCAGCGTCTCCAGGATCGCCATGATGTTCTGCTCCACCGTCAGACGACGGAAGACGCTCGGTTCCTGCGAAAGATAGCCGATGCCCATGCGGGCCCGGCGGTACATCGGAAGACGGGTGATGTTGCGGTCCTCGAAATAGACCCGCCCCCGGGTCGGACGGATCAGTCCCACGATCATGTAGAAGGTCGTCGTCTTCCCCGCACCGTTCGGTCCGAGCAGACCCACCACCTCGCCGGAACTCACGGTGATGTCCACCCCGTCGACGACGCGCCGTCCCCGATAGGATTTGACCAGCTCGTCCGTTCGAAGCAGCATCTGGCGGCCTTTCCCCGGGTTGCCGGCTATTTCTTCTTCTGCCGGTTCCCGCTCAGGTCCATCAGCCTTTCTTCCAGCCCGCCCCGGGTCGGGTAGAAGGTCAGGCGCGGGTTCGGCCTCGCGATCATCCGGTCTTCCCCCCGGAAGAAGATGATCTCGTCGGCGGTCAGCATGTCCTGCTCCCGGTAGACCCGCGCATGACCCGTCAACACGATCTTTCCGTCCGCGACCGTGTAGACGGCCCGGTCCGCCTCGGCGCTCTTGTCTTCCTGGCTGATCTTCACGCGGCCGTCGGCGTCGACCCTTGCGATCCGGTTGTTCGCGGGATCGAAGGTGACGGTCATCCGGTCCGCGGAGAGTCGAAGCTGCGGATCCACCACCACCACGTCCCCGACGAAAACCGCCACGTTCTTCTCGTAGTTCACCTCGAGCTGCCGGGCGTCGATCGTCGTCGGTTGCGTCGTCGGATCGACCTCCTCCTGCGCCGCCGCGATCCCCGCGATCGTCAGAAGAACGCCGATCGTCCAAACCGTGCCCATGCGGAATCGTTCCGTCCTCATCGACCTGCTCCCTCCGATCCGGAATCCGCGGCCGCCGCCGGTTCCGCGGGCTCCCGCGTCATTCCTTCCTTCGGATTCAGAACCGTGACTCGCACCTTTCGTTTCAGGACCATCACCCCGTCCTCGGCCTTCCAGTCCATGCCCTCGCCCCGAATGCTCAGGTTCGGCGCCGTGATTTCCACCGGGGCGTCGGTCCACGCCCGTTTCTGGTCCTGACCGTAGTCGCACTCCGGCGAACGCAGCAGCATGTCGACCCGCCCGTCGCGGTAGATCTCCACCTTGACCCCGGTGATGTGAACCGTTCCGTCTTCCCGGAACAGGGCCTCGTCCCCGCTGAAAACCCATTTCAGCCGTCCTTCGTCGTCGTATTCCGGAACCCGGAAGGAGCGGATCCGCTGCCCGGCGATCTGGGCCCGGACCGCCGGAACGATCCCCGGCCCCCCCGCCGCGAGGAACAACAGCAGCGCGATCCCGCTCCATCGGATCGGACCCGATCGGTGTCGTTTCATTCGCCCGGTCTCCTTCCTCCGACCTCCGGGGCCGCCGGCCATGCGGCCGCACGCCTTCCGAATCTCGCCGCATGCGCCGGCGACTGCAACCCCGATTCCCGCCCCGGCGATCCGCGGACCGTCGGCCGGGTCGATCGCCTTCCGCGCCTTCCCCGACGTTCCGCCCCCGTCCCGCCCGGGGCGGCGAACTTCGGGAAAGGCCTCAGGACCGCGCCGCATCGTGGATTCTCCGCAGGACCTCGAGCAACCGGGGCAGATCCGACAGGGGAATCATGTTCGGCCCGTCCGACAACGCCGAGGAAGGATCCGGATGCACCTCCAGGAAAACCGCGTCGCATCCGGCCGCCACCGCGGCCCGGGCGAGAACCGGTGCGAAGCGCGATTCCCCCCCGCTGCGGTCTCCCAGGCCTCCCGGTTCCTGCACGCTGTGGGTCGCGTCGAAAACCACCGGATACCCCGTCTCCCGGAGGATCGGCAGCGAACGCATGTCGACGACCAGACGGTTGTACCCGAACGACACGCCCCGTTCCGTGAGCAGGATCCGGCGGTTCCCCGTCGAGACGACCTTCTCGACCGCGCCCCCCAGGTCCCACGGCGCGAGAAACTGGCCCTTCTTGATGTTCACCGCCCGGCCCGTCGCGCCCGCCGCCAGGAGAAGGTCCGTCTGACGGCAGAGGAAGGCCGGGATCTGCAGGATGTCCACCACTTCCGCCGCCGCCGGCGCCTGCTCCGGAAGATGGATGTCCGTAAGGACCGGGACCCCGATCTCCCGGCGGACGCGCGCCAGGATCTCCAGTCCCGCCTCCAGACCGGGTCCCCGGTAGGAGGAGACCGACGACCGGTTGGCCTTGTCGAAGGACGCCTTGAAAACAAAGGGGAAACGGAGGGAACGGGTCACCGCCGCCAGCCGCTCGGCGATTCCGAGACATCCGTCGGCCGATTCGATCACGCAGGGACCGGCGATCACCGCCAGGGGGCGGTCCCCGCCGATTTCGATCTCCCCGATCCTGACGACGCGCGAGGTCATCGGGACGATTCTTCGGCCCTTCCGGAGGAGACCATGCCGCGCCCGTCGCCGGCGGCCCGGTGGCGGATGGCCGCGGCGATCAACCCCCGGAAGAGGGGATGCGCCTCCATCGGCCGCGACTTGAACTCGGGATGGAACTGGGACGCCACGAACCAGGGATGGTCCTTCAGCTCGACGATCTCCACCAGGTTCCCCTGGGGACAACGTCCGGAAATGATCATCCCCGCCTCTTCGAGGACCTTTTCGTAGGCGCTGTTCACCTCGTACCGGTGGCGGTGGCGTTCCGAGATCTCCGGTTCCCCGTAGGCCTCCCGGGCGCGGGTTCCCTCCCGCAACACGCAGGGATAGGCGCCCAGCCGCATCGTCGCGCCCATCAGGGTCACCTTCTTCTGGTCCTCCATGAGGTCGATCAGGGGATGGGGCGTTTCGTTGTCGAACTCGCGGCTGTTGGCCCCGGGCAGGCCCAGAACGTCCCGCGCGAACTCGATCACCGCCGCCTGCATGCCCAGGCAGATTCCGAGGTACGGAACGCCTTCCTTGCGCGCATACCGGGCGGCCAGGATCTTGCCGTCGACTCCCCGGCTTCCGAAACCTCCGGGCACGAGAATGCCGTCCACGCCGCGCAGGAGCCGTTCCGCCCCCCGGGCCTCCACCTCTTCGGCGTCGACGCGCCGGATCTTCACCCTCGCCGAGTTCGCGATCCCCCCGTGGGCCATGGCCTCGTTGATGCTCTTGTAGGAATCCGGCAGATCGATGTACTTGCCTACGATCGCGATCTCGACCTCGTGTTCGGGATTGAGGATCTTCGAATAGATCTCCTGCCAGGCGCTCATGTCCGGCGCCGGCGGCGCCAGATCCAGCAGCCGGCAGACGATTTCGTCGAGCCCTTCTTCATGAAGCCGGATCGGCAGCTCGTAGACGGAGTGTTCGACGTCCAGTTCCTGGATCACCGCCTCCGGCGGCACGTTGCAGAAGAGCGAGATCTTCCGGCGCACCTCGTCGTCCAGGGGCCGTTCCGTCCGACAGATCAGCGCCTGCGGCTGAATCCCGATCTCGCGGAGTTTCTGTACGCTGTGCTGCGTCGGCTTCGTCTTGATCTCGCCCGCCGCCTTCAGGAAGGGGATCAGCGTCACGTGGAGATAGACGACGTTGTTCGCCCCGCTCTCAAGACCGAATTGCCGGATCGCCTCCAGAAAGGGCAGGCTCTCGATGTCCCCCGCCGTCCCGCCGATCTCCGTGATGATGACGTCGCAATCCCCTCCGGCCTCCAGGCGGCGCACCGCCGCCTTGATCTCGTCGGTCACGTGGGGAATGACCTGCACGGTCTTTCCGAGGTAATCGCCCCGCCGCTCGCGCCCGATCACGCTCTCGTAGATCTGGCCGGCCGTAAGGTTGTTCAGCCTCGAGGTGCGGGAAGTCGTAAATCGTTCATAGTGCCCGAGATCCAGATCGGTCTCCGCGCCGTCGTCCGTAACGAAGACCTCCCCGTGCTGGAAAGGGCTCATCGTTCCCGGATCCACGTTGAGGTAGGGATCGAACTTCTGGATCGAGACGCGGAGTCCGCGGGCCTCCAGCACGGCCCCCAGCGCGGCCGATGTGAGTCCCTTCCCCAGCGAACTGACCACCCCCCCGGTTACGAAAATGTATTTCATGGCCCTCTCCCGGTCCTGCCGCGCCCCTTGCGGCGCGTCTCCTTCGCCCCCTGCCCGTCCGTCCGGGAATATGCCCCTTTTCCGGCCCGCATTTCGACCCAAAAGCGCGTTGGCCCGCCGCCGGGGGGATGCTGGTTCCCCCTTTCGAGAGTTTCATGCTACACTTTCAGCGGTCCCGGCGGAGAAATCGTTTATGGCGGAGAGATCGATCGTCATCCTGACTGCGGACGCCCCGACGGAGCGATGTCTCGTCGCGGAAGCCAAGCGTCGCGGCTGGCGGCCCTCCGTTATGCGTTCCCCGCCCGAAGAGCCCCGCCCCGGCGGAGAGATCGACATCCTGCTGGCCGATCTCCGTCCCCTCAGCCGCAACGCCGGCCTGGTCAACTGCGTCCCGCGGCTGGCCGGCCTCCACGGCGCCCCCCGGCGATTCCGACACGGCATCGGCATCGGGGTCTCGCGCGAGGAAAGCGGACGCTACGGGATCATCCCCCTCGGGCTGACCCGCTACGTCCGCGTGACCCAGCAGGGCGTCGAACTCGAACGCCAGGTTCTCGATCGTCTCTTCGCGGAGATCGAAGCCCTCTCGGCGGAACCTCCCTACCGGATCGTCGATTTCCACGCCCATCTGCCCTCCCCGACCTTCCACCACGACATCGTCGAAAGCCTCAGCATCCCCTTGGCCGTGGTCGACAGCGACGACCGTCTCATCTTCCTCAACCTCAACGCCCTGGCGCTCTTCGACTACGTCCCCTACGAACTCTTCCGCCAGCCCTGGGAGGTGCTCGTCGCCCCGGAATCCCGCGGCCTGATCGAAGGGTTCACATTCCGCGTCCGCCATTCCCTGCGCGCGGAAATCGAGATCGAACTGATCACCCGCACGGGCCGTCTCTTCCCCGGCCTGATCTCCGCGAGCCGCGTCTTCTCCCCCGTGGGAGAGGGCAACACCATGGTGCTGCAGTTCCGCGACATATCGCGGACCCGTTTCCTGGAATCCCAGGTGGTCGAACTCCAGAAGGTGGAATCGATCGCGCGGCTCGCCCGCGGGATCGCCCACGATTTCAACAACACCCTGGGAACGGCCCTGGGCTTCGCCAGCCTCGCCCGGGACGCCCTCGGGGAACATCACCCCGTGACGCCCGATATCGACCGGGTGATCGAAGCCACCGAACAGGCGGCCCGTCTCACGTCGAAACTTCTTGATATGGGCCGAGGCGGGAAATACGTCATCGAAACCTTCGACCTGGCGCATGTCGTCGAGGAAGCCCTCGATCTGTGCCGAACCTCGCTGCACTCCGGCATCCGCCTCGAACTCGACCTTCAACCGGCGCGGCTGCGCGGCGACCGGCGGCAATGGCGGCAGGTCGTCACCAACCTCGTTCTCAACGCCGTCGAGGCCTGTAGATCCGGCTCGAAAATCCGGTTGAGCACCGCGGAGGTCTCGGCCGCCCAACTCGGCAACACCTTCTTCCGCCGTCATCCCGATCTCGAACCGCGATTGACCGTCCGGCTCGAGGTGGCCGATACGGGCCGGGGAATGGCCCCGGAAATACGCAGACGGGTCTTCGAACCCTTCTTCACCACCTCCAGCGAACATCGGGGTCTCGGGCTTGCCGTCGTCGAGGGCATCGTGTCGAACCATCAGGGGGTCGTGGAGATCGATTCGCTCCGCGGCCGCGGGACGACCGTATCGATCTACGTGCCGGCCGCCCTGGAGGCCGTCCGCCAGTACCAGGAACAGGTCGCCGCGGAGGTCGGCACCAAGACGCCGAAACGCGTGCTCGTCGTCGACGACGAGGGTCTCCTGCGGGAAATCGCGGATCGATTCCTGCGGCGTCTCGGATACAGGACGGTCCTGGCCGACGGCGGCCAGGAGGCCATCGCCGTCGTCGAGCAGGATCCCGAGGGGATCGACATCGTGCTGCTGGACCTTCTCATGCCCGGGATGAGCGGCCAGGAAGTCGCCGAATACCTCCTGGAAAAGCACCCGGACCTGCCGATCCTGCTCGTGAGCGGCTACGTCGAACAGGAACTCGTCGAGAACCTTCTCGCATCCGGGGTCCGCGGGTTCCTGGCCAAACCCTACGACATCGAGACCCTCGCCAGACGCCTGCGCGAGGTCGAATGGGTGCGGTAGCGCGCCGCCGCTCCCCCGTCTTCTCAGCCTCCGGAACGGCTCAACCGCTTCTCGGCCGCTTCGAGGTCCGCGGGCACGTCGATGCCGGGCGATTCCCAGGGACCCGTCACCACCCGGATCCTGCGGCCCGATTCGAGGATCCGAAGCTGCTCCAGGCGTTCCAGGGCCTCCAGCCGTCCCGCGGGCATCCGTACGAATTCCAGCAGAAACGCGCGGCGGTAGACGTAGAGACCCACGTGAACGTGACCTGCCGTGCAACCGCCGCCTTCCCTGTTCCACGGGATCGGGGCCCGCGAAAAGTACAGGGCGCGGCCCGCATCATCGAAAACGACCTTCACCCGGTTCGGATCCGTCAGAAGCGCGGCGTCGGACGTCGGAAAGGCCACGGTCGCAGCCGCCGCTTCCGGATCTTCCGAAAGGGCGTCCACCGCCGCGTCGATCGCCTCCGGTTCGAGAAACGGCTCGTCGCCCTGGACGTTCACGATCACGCTCTGTTCGAGTCGCGCGGCGACTTCCGCCACCCGCTCCGTTCCGCAGGCATGATCGGGCGAGGTCATCCGGGCCTCGACTCCGAAGGATCGCGCGGCGTCGCGGATGCGTTCGTCGTCGGTCGCCACCAGGATCCCGTCCACCCGGACCGACGCCCGGACGCGCTCGATCACCCGCGCAAGAATCGGCACGCCGCCCAACCGCACCAGAGCCTTGCCCGGGAAACGCGTCGATCCCCAACGCGCCGGAATGACGGCAACGACGCCTTCCTTCATCCGCGTTCCCTCCCTTCTCCCAGAATCCAGTCCGCCGCCTCCGCGAGGTTCTCCACCGCGGCGTCGGCCGCCGGCGACGAAGGCGGCCCCTCCGCCCCGGGGATCAGCCGCACCGTTCGACAGCCCGCCGCGCGGCCGGCCTCGACGTCGGAATCCTTGTCCCCCACCATGAACGAGCGGGAAAGATCGATCCCGAGCTCGTCGGCGGCCCGCAGGATCAGTCCCGGCGCCGGTTTGCGGCAGGAACAACCGTCTTCCGGACGATGCGGACAGACGTAGACGCCGTCCAGCGCCACTCCTTCTTTCCTCAGCAGGTCCCGCAACCGTTCGTTGACCTTCTCGACGTCGCTCGCGGCGAACATGCCGCGGCCCACCCCGGACTGGTTCGTCACGATCACCAGCCGATAGCCCGCCTCCTGCAGCCGCCGCAGGGCCCCGCCCGCCTCCGGCAGCAGACGGACCCCGCCGGGGTCCGACAGGTATCCGACATCCTCCATCACCGTACCGTCCCGGTCCAGGAAAACGGCCGGAACCGCCGCATCCCCGATCTTCTTCACGCCTTCAGACTCTCGAGAATCTCGTCCGGCGTGGCCGCCGCCGTGCCGGCCTTGCCGACCACCACTCCCGCCGCATGGTTCGCGAGCGCGCAGGCCTCTTCCACGGCGGCGCCCGCCGCCAGGGCCAGGGCCACCGCCGCGGCGACCGTGTCTCCGGCGCCCGATACGTCGAAAACCTCGCGCGCCATCGTCGGGATGTGCCTCGATGGACCTCCGGAGGAGAACAGGTACATGCCCCGCTCCCCCAGCGTGATCAGCACGTTCGCGCAACCCCATCGTTCCAGCAGGACCCGGCCGACCCGTTTCAGCGCCTCGTCCCGGTCGGGAGGATCCACCGGCGCCGCTTCGGGAAGCCCGGCCAGTCCGAACGCCTCGCGACGGTTCGGCGTCGCCACCGTCACCCCGTCCAGCGGCACCGGATGATTCTCCTTCGGATCGAAGACCACCGGCACGCCCCTTCCTTCCGCCCGCCGGACGATCGCATGCAGCAGATCCGGCGTGATCAATCCCTTCCCGTAATCCTCCACGACGACCGCTTCCGCCTTCTCGATCGATCGTTCGACGGCGTCCAGCACCCGTTCCACGGCTCCTGGATCGAGCGGATCCATCCGCTCGCGGTCGATCCGAAGCAACTGCTGCCGGTTCGCCACGATCCGCACCTTCTCCGTCGTCGGACGCTCCGGAATCGCCACCAGCCCGTCGACGGCGATCCCGCGTCCCTCCAGCACCGCGGCCAGTTCCGCGCCGACGCCGTCCCCGCCGACGACCCCGACCAGTCGAGGAACCCCTCCCAGCCCCGCCACGTTCGCCGCCACGTTCGCCGCGCCCCCGGGAAAGAGGATCTCCTCGCCGTATTCCACCACCGGAACCGGCGCCTCCGGGGAAATACGGCGCACCCGGCCGATCACGTAACGATCCAGCATGACGTCGCCCACGACGACCACGCGACGTCCTTCCATCCCTGCAAGAAGCGGGCCGATCCGTTCTCTCTCCCCGGTCGACATCAGGGAGCCGCTCCCTCCTGCTCGTCGCCCTCGCGCACTTCCTGCAGGATCATCTTGATGCTGGCCACGGGGATCTTCCCGATCATTCGCAGGAGATAATGCTTCTCATCATCGCTCACCCAGATGACGATCCTGCCCTTGCGCACGAACATGCCCTGGAATTCCGCCTTGACCGGTTCGACCTCGATCGCCGTCTGTTTCCCCCCGGCCTTCCGCGCCAGCCGCACCTTCTTGCGGCCGCGGCTCTCCATTTCCACCGTATAGACCTTCTCGTCCGCGCAGACCTGGAACTTGTACTTCGAGTTCGGTTTGAGGTCCTGCCCCCGCAACCAGTACATCAGGGACAGGACGTCCTGGGGTTCCGGCGGGATTCCGTATTCCTTCGTCTTCCCGTTGCGGTGCGATTTCCAGTACGCGATTCCCCTGTCGACGTCGAAAATCGTCTCTTCGTCCGCGTGGTAATTCCCCTCGTTCAGCTTCTTGATGAATTTCCGGCTGAAAAGCCCTTCCACGTCGATGAAAGTCTCCACCGTGTCGTCCACCGGGTAGAAGGCCGCGATGACGGCGTTCGACCGCGTCCGGGCGACGACATGATAGCAGGGGTGTCCGTCGACCTCTTCGATGCCCTTGACCTCGATGACGCTCGACCCGACGTTCAGGATCCCCCAGTGGATCCCGTACTTGAACCGTTCGCCGATCCTGAAGACCCGTTTGGGTCTCTCGCCGGATCCCGGCGCCGCCATTCCCACGATCAGCGCCGCCGCGATCATTCCCGAGATCCGTCGTTTCCTCATCCTTCGGTACTCCTTCGGAAATCCGCGCGCCTCACGGTTCCCCGTCCCCGGGGCCTTCCGCCGGCGGATCCAGGGGCTTCTCCATCATCCAGAACGTGTCGGCGATCCTCGCGCCCGCGGCGCGATGGTAGAACGGAACGGGGCCGACGGCCCCGATCACGGCCTCCGCGTGGCCCAGCCGCCGCAGGTCCTCCAGGCACGAAAACAACAGGGCCTTCCCGATGCCGGACCCGCGCAGTTCCTCGTTCACGCCGGTCGGGCCGAAGCTGTTCTCGAACTGATTGACGTCGTAAACGGCGAATCCGACGAACTCCCCACCCCGTTCCGCAACGAAAGCCGAGATCGGATCGTTTCCCAGGGCCAGCATCGCCTCGGTACGCCAGGCGCCGTCCCATCGATCCGCCAGGTACGCGTCGAAGCGGGCCGCCTCTTCCGCGCGGACACGTCGGACGCGCACCCCCGCCGACGACAATCGTCGCCGCTCCTGCGGCTCGAGAATCCACGCCTTCCGGGCGGTCAGATCCACCACCATGTTCCGGGTCTCGGACTTCCGTTCGTATCCGCGACGCCAGAGAAACGAAATCGCCTCCGTATACCGCGTCGATATCCCCGGAGAAAAGTAGACCGGCACCGAACACCAGACCCGCGCCCGAATCGCTCCCCGGAGCCGGACCGTCTCCTCCCAGAGATCCGCCAGGCGCGTGCCGTATCCCCGGCCGCGGTCCCGCCGGGCCACGGCGAACCATTTGACCTGCGCGACCTCCGGATCGTTTCGGCGAACGACCCCCGACCAGAAGCCGGCAAGCCGCTTTCCCCGGAAGAGGAGCAGCGTCAGTTCCGGGTCGAAATCCGGATCGTCCAGCAGCCGGCTCCGCAGCACCCGCGGCGTGAATTTCTCCCGGGGAAATTCTTCGGCGAGAAACCCCGCCAGGGGCTTCTCGTCTTCGGCGGCATAGGGGCGAAGCCGGATCTCCGCACGGTCGTCCTGCAACGATGAATTCCCTCCCGCCGGCCGTCAGCGCGGCCGACCCCTCCGGCCGAAAAGCTGGCCTGGCGTGAACGACGTGTCTTCGTAGATCCGTCGGATGTAATCGACGAAACGATCCGCGGCGTCGGCGTCTTCGTAGCCGATCTGCGTCGCCAGGCTCCGGAGCCGGAGGTCCCGGTCCTGTTCCATCAGGGGCATCAGATCCCGCCACAGCGCGCCCATCCTCGCGTAGGCCTCGCGTCTCGCCTGCGGATCCGCGGCATCCGACAGCGTCACCAGGAGCTGATCCATCTGCTGCAACCGGTCGACGATGGCGGCGCCCACCTCGATTCCCGCCGGATCGCTTTCCTCCGCCAGGCGGGATCGATAGGCCTCGATCCGTTCCGCCAGAAGTCCCTGCGCCCGTTCCCGGAATGCGGCCCGCTGTTCCTCCCGCTGCCTCCGGCGCTCCTCTTCGGAGGGTTCCGGGGCCGCCTCTTCGACCGCGGCTTCCGGGGCCGGTTCCGCGGAAAGAGAAGCCTCGATTTCCGTTTCCGGAGACGCCGACGCCGCGAGCCGTCGTTCCAGTTCCCGGATGCGCCGATCGGATTCGGCCAACCGGGTCCTGAGGTCCTCCATCTCCTCGAAACGCGGCTCCGCCGTGAGCATGGCTTCCTGCTGATCGATCCGGGCGCGCAGCCGCACGGTCTCCCCGCGGAGCGCCGCCGCTTCGTCGCGGGCCTCGTCCCGCTGTTTCTCCACGAGAATCAGTCGCTCCCGCGCGTCCCGCAGTTCCCTTCTCGCGGAAACGGTCGTCATCGAAAGCCCCACGACGACCAGGAGAAGGACGACGAGCGCCGACAGGAATATGAAAGCGGTTCGCCTGTTCTTCATCGGCACGAATCTCCTACGGTGGTCCGGTCATTCACCGGACTTCTCCAACACCAGGTATTCGCGGCTGAGGCGCGCGCGGGTCTGCAGGCATTCCCGCAGTTCATCCCACGCCGAAGCCGGTTGCCGCAGGCTGTCGCGCACGTAGCGGTCCCGGTACTCCAGGATCGCACTCCCGAAGCCGTCTTCGGAGCGTTCCCGGATTTTCGATTCGAACCGCAACCATCGGGTGCGGTAGGAGCGGCCCTGCGGGCGATAGTAGACCCGGTAGCCATCCGGGATCCGCATCTCGATCACCGTACGCAGTTCCAGCTTCGAACTCCAATCCAGGTCGTAGGTTCGCTCCGGCTTGGCGACGATCGATGCGCTGTAGTCCAGTTCCGGAATCCGGAACGCCAGCATCCTGTCTCCGGATCGCAGGGCGTAGCCCGGAATCCGGTACCGGACCCGATAGACGACCGGCGTCTCCAGATCGTTCAGGTCGCTGATCTCGTACGAAAGAAGTCGCGCCCGGGCGTCGATCCGGCTGACGCTCTGCTGGAACGAACGCCGAATCTCCTCGTCGCGCGCCTCCTTCAGCCCCCGGAACCCGATCGCCGATTGCCCGGAAAGTTCGACCTGTTTGGACACCTCCACCGAGCCGTCCGGATCCATCGTCATCCGGAACGTCGAGACCCGCGATTCCTCCTCCGGCGGCGCCACCGGGGTCGGCACGGGACGCCCGGCCCGTTCGGGACGCAGCGCCCAGCCCCCCTGGTAGGAAGCGGGCAGGACTCCGAAAGGAACCCGGTCGCTCGTCACCGCCACCCACCGCGTCGGTTCCCCGCGGCCGCGGCAGACAACCAGTCCCGCCGAAAACTGGCCCACGGTCGGGGCCTTTCCGAAGAGATCGCCGGCGCCCTGGCCCCGGACCAGGACGAACTCCGCGTCCATGCCCGCGGCCTTCATCAGGGCGTAGAGAAGGAAAGGCTTGTCAATACCGTTCGCAACGCCCTTGCGCAGGATTTCGGTCGCCGGTTTCGGTTCGTACTGGAAGTCGGAAGGAGGGACGGGCGCGTCCCGGATCTCGCGCACGACCTTCTCGTACAACCGGCGGGCCGCTTCCGGCCCCCGCGCTTCCCCGGCCCATTCCGCCGCCCGGGTTGCGATCAGCCCCTCGGGATCCCGCGCCGCCGACTCCATCGCCTCGAGATACGCCCGGCAGATCTCCTTCCACGTCGATCCCGCCGAGAACGAAACCGTCGGGGCGTAGTCCGTAACGGGCGGCATCATCCCTTCCGACACGATCGGCGTCTGTCCCGTCACCCTCCATTCCACGCGGTCGTATCCGCCGGCCCGGCTCTTCGCGGTTCCGCCCCCGGCGAAATTCCGCGTTTCGGTCCGGAGACGAACCCCGCGCGGCACTTCCACCACGAGCCTCTTCTCCACCAGGGGTTCCGTGCCCCGAAAGACCTCCGTCGCGGAAAAGGGATGCAGCAGATCGTTCTTCGCCCTGCGGACGAGGACCTCGTAATCGATCAGGGTGCCGATCTCGACCTGGGGCAGCGCGAACTTGAAAAGCCGCTTCCGGTCGTAGTCCGGAAGGTTCGAGTTCGCGGAGCTGTCCGAAACGGCCGCGTCGCTCAGATGCCGGACCTCGCCCTCCGGCGAGATCGAGATCGCATGCACGATCTCCGGCTCCTCCCGGTCTTCCAGGTAGGAAACCACCACGTTCGCCGCGGACTTGCCGCGATCCTTCAGGATCCTGATCGTTCGACGGATCGACCGCACCGACGAGCCGTCCGCTTCCAGCCGGTAGAACTTCACGGTACGCAGGACGACGTAACCCGCGTCCGGGTAGTCTCCGGGCCCCGGCGCATCCCGCCAGAGGGTCCGCAGGGCTTCGTCGGGAAGATCCTGAACCCGGTCGATTCCCGCATACCGTCTCGCCTTCGCGACGGTCACCCTCTGGATCTCCTCGCGCGTCCAGCGAAGGACGTCGCCGTCTTCCGTCGCGAAGGAAACCCCGGCGGCGTCGATCTGCCGCAACCGGCCGGTGAACTCGTCGCCTCCCTCGAGATACGCCACGTCGGGCGGCGCGATCCGGGCCGCCTCCGATCCCGGAATCTCCTGCCCGCCCGCCGGGAGCGCCGGCACGGGCGCCGGCTCCGAAACGGGAACCTTCGCCGTGCGGCAGCCTCCCGCAAGAAGGAGCAACGACGCCAGCCCCGCACGTGGGAGCCTTCCGACGCAACGGTTCATCGTCCCTCTCCTTCCCGCCCTTCGGATTCGACTCTCCGCAGGAAGATCCTTTCCCGCGTCGTTCTGGCCACGCTCCTGAGAAAATCGCGGTATTCAGGATAGGAATCCCGCGGAACGATCCTCGTCCGCCGGCGGAATCGATCGCGGTAGACGATCCCGCCGTCCTCCGGTTCGTACGACGATTCGTAGTCGGCGAAAGCGCAGCTCAGGCGCACCGGTTCGGGCAGCGACAGCACCCGGTACGGCGCCGGGAGGCGGATCCGGACCTCCCGTTCCTGCTGGTTGCAGCTGGAATACTCGATGTCGTACCGCCGTTCTTCCAAGGCGGATTCCACGAAACGGTATTCCCCCCCCGGAATCCCCACGATCATCAGGTCGCCCGCCTCGATCCCCCAGCCGGGCAGTTCGAAGTCCAGTTCCAGGTAGAAGGGCGCCGACAGGTCCAGCGTGTTGCGGGGAACCACGTCCACCAGCCGGGCGTCGGGACTGTACCGGCCCACCATCTCCGTGAAATACCGGCGCAGTTCCTCCTCCTTGCTGTGCTCCACCCGCGCCCGCATCCGCGCCTCCGGCGTCCCGGAGAATCGCAGGACGTATCGGACCTTCGCGTCGCCGGAGGCGTCCAGGGCGAGATCGCCCTCGTTCCGTCCTCCCTCCTCCCCGGGGGGCCGCAGGTCGATGGTCTCGATCTTTCCGGCCTGCGCGTTGATGCATTGCGCGCCCTGATCGTCCGCCCGGAAGGCGGGGAAACGATACGTCGTCGCCGTCGCATCCAGGAAAAACGATCCCTCGTCCGTGATGAATTTCGAGATCGCATGATTGCCCGCCAGCACCGGCAGTTCGTAGAGATGATCCGTCCGGTCGTTGGTCATGAGGATCACCGGATCCGACCGGATCCCCAGGGCCTTCGCCAGCGCCGCGAACAGGATCGCCTTGTCGATGCAGTCCCCGTACCCGGCCCGGAGGGTCTCGTCGGCCCGGTGCCCCGAGAAACCGGAACCGATCCCGCCCTTGATCGATACGTACCGGATTTCCCGTTGCAGATACGGATAGAGCCGCGCGATCTTCTCCCGATCGGTCGCCGCCCCCTCCGCGAGACGGTCCGCCAGGGCCTGGATCCCGGGGGTCACCACGATCCGCTGGTCCTGGGCCTTCCGCAGCCAGTCCATGATGTACCCCCAGTCTTTGAAGACGGAGGTCCGCACCACCGGCACCACGTCCGACATCGCCGGCATCCTCGGCTCGCTCAGAAGGGGCGGCTGATCCCTCGCCTCCCAGACGTAGGAAACCCGGCCGTCCGCCATGCGCTCGGTCTCCGGCTCTTCCCTGCCCTCGGGCATTCTCGAGGCCCGCCAGTAGAGATTCCGTCCTTCGGGCATCACGACCGTGAAACGCGACAGCGCCACCGGATCCTCCGACTGGAAGAGGAACCCCGGGAAGAACATCTCGGGATCGAACGGGTTGTACGTCTCGACCTCGTACTCGATGTCCACCAGGCAGCCGGGCGCAACCCGGGGCAATTCTCCGGAAAGAACCTTGTTCCGATTGAAGAAGACGAGGCCGCTGTAGGGTTCGCTGACCCGGAAGGCGTCGGGATCCAGCGTGTAGATCGTGCCGTCGGGCAGGATCGTCCGCGACCGCAGAATGCGGATCCGCTGCCGCTCCTCCTCGAACCACAGGGCGATCCGTCCCCAGTCCCGCGCGCTCGTCTTCAGGATCTTGCCGACGAAACGCGTCCGCGCCAGCCGCGTGCCGTCCGCCCGCAGTTCGTACGTACCCTCGTCGACCAGGATGATCCCCTGGACGTCCGGATACTTCTCCTGAAGACGCCCGGCCTCGGCGAACCAACGGGCGATCCAGGCGGCATCGTCGCCGGAAGCCTTCTCCGACGGGATCCCGCTCTCCGCCCCGGACGGCGCCTTCGATTCCTTCTCGAACCAGACCTGGCGCACATCCTGCCGCGACCACGTCTCCCCCTCGGGCGCCCGGAAATCTCCGTCCACATACTCCACGTACGGCGCCCGTATCCGGCGTCCGTCGCGCAGTTCGAGCACATCCTCCGCGCCCGCCCCCGGGGGAAGGAAAAATCCCGCCAGGGCCGCGAGCGCGATCATTCGCCGCCAGGTTTCCGTCCGCATCATCTCCGTCCTGCTTTCCCCGCCGCCCGGACCGCCGTTCGAATCTTCTCCGCCGGAAAATCTTCCGCAGGCCCGCTATTCCATGATCGTCACTTCGACCCCGTCGAAGAAAACCCGTCCGCGGTTCTTCCGGCTCGCCAGTCGCACGCGCAGATAACTCGCGTCTTCCGGAACTCTTCCTTCAACGGCGATTTTCGTCCAGTCACCGTTTCCCGATACCGGATCGGACGCCACGAGTCCCCGGAAGGGCCAGCCGCTCCCCCCCAGCATCAGCAGTTCGATCCGGCTTTCGCCGGTGGCGCCTTCGCAGCGGACCCTCGCCGAGGCCCGCACGAGGGCGCCCGGCATCACCGGGATGTGAAAGCTCTCCCAGGCGGCGTTTCGCGCATGGGAAATCTTCACGACCGACGAGTTCCGGCCGCCCTCGGCGCGAATCCACGCGAACCGGCCCTGCTGGAGCTTCTTGTCGATGAAGGAACCCCGTTGCCATCCGTAGGGATCGTTTCCCTCCCCCAGTTCAAAATCGCCGTTGACGACCCAGTTTTCCGGGGCCGGAGCCCGGGGCAGAAGATCGAGGGGCGCGCCATCCTCCAGACGAACGTACAACGGCGCCGTGTCGACTCGATACAGGCCGTCCTGCGATTCGACGGGTTCGCCCCAGGCGTCGCGGACTTCGGCAACCCGCAGTTCCCCCGGATCCCACGTCGCCTTCTCCGGGGTGGACGTCCACAGGACCAGCAAATCCCCCCGGGACGAGCGGAAGGCCCGGGCGCGCACCCCCTCGAACCGGGGACAACCCGCATACTCCGCGCCTTCGAGCATCTCGACCGCCTGCCGGTAGGCCGCGAAACTCCTCTTCGGTTTCCCGTCCTGCGAAACGATCCCCCATTTCTCCGACCAGTCGACCAGATTGAACCAGAAGAGACGTTCGACCCCTTCGGCCTTCATCATCGCCATCGTCTGCGCCAGGTAGGCCGACTGCCGTTTCACGGCCTCCGGATCCGACGGATCGGCTTTCCAGCCGATCTCCGTGATCCAGATCGGGATCCGGACCCCGTACCGGTCCAGGAGACGCCGCACCAGCCGGACCTGCTGGTCCAGGTGCGCCTCGACGGGGCCGCCGGCCAGCGAATAGGGATGGATCGAAAGGACGTCCATCGCCTTCAGGGCGCCCCTGCGGCCCAGCACGTCGAGGAACGGCAGATCCGTCAGACTCGTCACGCCGCCGACGACCGTGCAGTCCGGATCCGCCTCCTTCGCCGCCGCATAGGCCTTCTTCAGCAGTTCCGCGTACGACTCCGGGTTCGGATCAGGCGTCCAGAAGGGACGGATGTTCGGTTCGTTCCAGATCTCCCACACGTGGATCCGATCGCGGTAGCGTCCGACGACCGTCTTCACCCATGCCGCGTATCGGTCCCGCTCCGCCCCGTCCGCGGGAGCGACCCCGCCCGACCACGCGCTCGCATAGCAGAGGATGGGCATCATGGCGATGCCCGCCTCTTCATAAAGGGAGACGATCGTATCCGCCGCCCTCCAGTCGTATCGTCCCCGTTCCGGCTCCGTCGTCCCCCACCAGAAATCGAAACGGTCCCAGCGCGCGCCGGCCTTGCGCATCCATTCGATCCGCCGGCGGGCCACCTCCAGCGCATCGCCGTTCTTCCAGTAGTGGAAGAAACTCACGCCGTTGATTCCGAAGAACGACTCCTGCGCCCCTTTCCGGGAGACCCCTTCCTCGAGGTCCCCGGCGTGCGCGGCGACTCCCGCCGGCAACATTCCCGCCGAACAGAGCGCAACGGCCGCCGGGATCGCGGCGGAAAAGATCCCCCGGATCCCGACTTCTCTCCCCGATCCCCTGGAAACGACTCTCTTCACAGGCAGGAAGCTCCCCCTCCCATCTCCTTCACACCGATTTCGGAAATGCCGCCGGACGCCGCAGACGCCGTCCGGAAACGGATCGACGCCCCGCATGACCGGCGACGGATTCGATCAACGGAAGGTCTTCGGCCCTTCCAGCCGGAAATAGAGATCCTGGTTCGGGCCCCGCCGTTCCCGCATCAGCTCCCTTCGCGTCATGACCTCCACGTGCGCGTCGCAGAACAGGATGTTGTTCTTCCCGCCGTGCCATCCCGGCGGACCGTACATGCGGGAATACGAGTGACTCGGCGGGAACGCGAACGCCGTGCCCCGTTCCTCCTGCCCGTCGATTCGCCAGATCTCCATGATCAACAGCGTCCTGGCGGGATACTTCACCTCGGAAGCCGAAACCACCTGCGTCCCCCCGTACCCGAGATACATCCCGTTGTGCCCGTAGGATCGTTTGAAGATGTCGCTGGCGATCCCCGTTCCCATCTTCACCGGGGAAGACGGGCAGTAGTAGACGCCGGTGCTGGGGCTGTCCACGTTGCGGATCTGCCGGATGTACTGGTCGAGCAGGTTCCACCAGATCTTCTCCCCGCCGCCGGCCCAGATGTTGTTGCCGGAAGCGTTCCCGTTGAACGGAACCACCTTGTCGAAATCGCCTTCGTACATGATCGCCGCCAGCCCCATGTTCTTGAGGTTGTTCGCGCAGCTGATCTGCCGGGCCTTCTCCCGGGAACGCGCCAACGCCGGCAGAAGCATGCCCGCGAGAATCGCGATGATCGCAATCACCACCAGCAACTCGATCAGGGTGAACGCCCTTGCCTTTCCCGCGGTCCGTCCGTCGTGCATTTCCCTCGCCCTCCGTACGCTCCGGGCTCCTTGTGCCGCGCGGCCTCCCGCGCAGTCCCGTCGCACGCCGCCAGTTTTGCACCGGATCGACCTTCTGGGAAGCCTCCTCCCCGGTTGCGGCCGTCCTTCCCGGGGACCGCCGTCCTTGCGGGCCCTTCCCCTCTCCCGTACCTTGGAGGGTCACCCACCAAGGGAGGGGAACCGTCATGGAAGACGAACGCGCCCGGGAAGAGGATTTCTGCGGCCGGATATTCAGTTCGAATCGACGCCAACCCTTCGCCTTTCCCGGGGCCGAACCCCGTTACGCCCCGGATCGGCCGATCGACGTCCGACACGTGCGGATCGAGGTGACCCTCGATTTCGAGCGGCGCGAGATCTCGGGCGCGGTCACCACGGAATTCGCCGCGATCGCCGATCCCGTCCGGCGCGTCACGTTCGATGCGGAAGAAATGGACATTCTCTCGGTGAGCGACGGGCGGCGGCGACTGTCCCACGACGCGTTCGGCGGCAAGCTCACGATCGATCTCGGCCGTCCCCTCCCCGCGGGCCGGACCGCCCGCACGATCGTCCGTTACCGCGCCCGCCCCCCGCTCGGGCTCTATTTCGTCGGCCGCGATCCCGAGAACCCGAAACGGGCCCTCCAGGCCTGGACCCAGGGCCAGGACGACGATTCCCGCTTCTGGTTCCCCTGCGTGGACGATCCGAACGAGAAGGCCGTCACCGAGGTCCTGGTCACCGTTCCGGAACCGTTCAGGGCGCTTTCCAACGGGCGGCTGGTTTCCGAACGGCGCAACGCGCGGCGCAGGACGCGCACCTTCCATTACCGCCAGGAGATTCCCCATCCGGCCTACCTGGTGATGATCGCGGCCGGTCCGTTCGAGGTGATCCGCAAGTCGTGGAGGGGGATCCCCGTCGAGTACTGGGTCGAGCCGGGACGCGAACGCGAGGCGATGCGTTCCCTCGGAAAAACCCCTCGGATGCTTTCCTTCTTCTCGCGCGAAATCGGCGTCCCCTATCCCTACGAGAAATACGCCCAGGTCTGCGTGCGGGATTTCATCTTCGGCGGAATGGAGAACACCACCGCCACGGTGCTGACCGACCGCACCCTGCACGATCGGCGGGCGCATCTGGATTTCTCCAGCGACGGTCTCGTCGCCCACGAACTCGCCCACCAGTGGTTCGGAGACCTGATCACCTGCCGCGACTGGTCCCAGGGATGGCTCAACGAGGGGTTCGCCACCTACTACGGCTCGCTCTACGAGATCCACGATCTGACGCCCCGCGAAGGGCCCGAAACGGGGGGACGGATCTTCTGGGAACTCCAGGAGGACTATTTCAACGAGGACCGGACCCGTTACCGCCGTCCGATCGTCGCCAACGAGTACGACGAACCGATGCAGCTCTTCGACGCGCACCTCTACAAGAAGGGCGCCCTCGTCCTGCACATGCTCGAACGGCTTCTCGGCCGGATCGCCTTCCGCAGGGGCGTCCGCGAATACGTCCGCCGGTTCGGCCGGGGCTCGGCGGTCACCGCCGATCTCCAGAAGGTGCTGGAGGAAACCTCCGGCCGCAGCCTCCAGGAATTCTTCGAACAGTGGGTCTACAAGCCCGGGCACCCGGAACTGTCGGTCTCGTGGGCCTGGGACGACCCGCGCCGGACGGCCGCCCTCACCGTACGCCAGAAACAGGACACCGGGGACGGCACGCCGGTCTTCCGTTTCGATCTTCCCGTCGAATTCGTCTGCGGCGGCGAGACCCTGCGCCGCTCCGTCCGGATCGTCCGGGCGGAAGAAACCTTCTATTTCCCGCTGCCTTCCCGGCCGACCCGCGTCCGCGTCGATCCTGATCACGACATCCTCCGGAGCCTCGAGTTCCGCAAACCGCTCGAGATGCTGACCGCGCAGCTTCGCGAGGATCCGCGTTTCAGCGGCCGCGTGGAAGCCGTCGAGGCCCTTGCGCGCGACGCGTCCCCCGAGGCGATCGAAGCCCTCGGCCGGGCCCTGCGCCGGGATTCCTTCTGGGCGATCCGCGCCCGCGCCGCCCGCGCCCTGGGGACGATCCGCGGCGAACGCGCCCGCGCCCTGCTCCTCCAACGGCTCCGCAGCGAAGAACATCCCAAGGCCCGCAGGGGAATCGTCGCCGCCCTGGGATCCTTCCGCGGCGACGAGACCCTCGTTCGACGGCTCGTTCCCGTCCTCGGCGGGGATCCTTCCTATTTCGTCTGCGCCGAGGCAGCCCATTCGGTCGGCAGAATCCGCGCACCCGGTTCGCTCGGAATTCTCCGCGACGCCCTGGAAATCCCCTCCTGGCAGGACACGATCCTGTGCGGCGTCGTCCGCGGGATCGGCGCTCTGCTCGATCCTGCCGGAATCGATCTTCTCCTTCCGCTCACCGCCCCCGACCGGAGTCAGAAGGTCCGCCAGACCGCCGCGGCCGCCCTCGCCTCGATCGCGCGGCTGCTTCCCCGCGACCATCGCAGAACCCGCGTGCGGGAAACCCTCGAGGAACTGCTTCTGGATCCGAACATCTTCGTCGTGAGCGCCGCCGCCGAGGCCCTCGCCGCGCTCGGCGATCCCGAGGCCGCCGCCCCCGTGCGCAGGACCTGGGAAAGCCACCGCAACGGGATGGTGCGAACGCGCGTCCGCCGTTCCCTCCGCCGCCTCGAGGAAGGCGCCGGCCGGGAGGAAGCGCTGCGCACCCTGCGCGACGACCTCGACCGCCTGGACCGGGAGAACCGGACCCTGCGCGATCGCCTCTCGAAACTGGAAAAGGCCGTCGAAACGAGGCTCGCGCCCGCGCCGCGCCCCCGAAGAGGCCGGGCCGCGCGCGGGAGGAAGCGATCATGAAGCCCGATCCCTTCGCACCGGAACGCCTCGCCGCCCGCCGCCGGCGCGTCTTCGAACTCCTGCCGCCCGGAACCGACTGCGCGATCGCCGGCGCGGCCGGCGACGCGGGCGCGCGACTCTATCTCACCGGCGCCCACGAGGGGACGGCCGTCGTGACGCCCGAGGGCGTCACGCTGGTTGCGCACGTCATGTTCGCCGAGGCCGCCGCCCGTTCGGGATGGCCCGTCGTCGAGTACCGGACCCGACATCAGCACGAGGCCGCGATCCGCCGCGCCGTCGGCCGCGCCCGCAGAATCGCCATGCCCCTGGCCGCCCTCTCCGCGGCGGGCCATCGCGAATGGAGAAGGCGCCTGCCGGATCGCCGGTGGACCGACTCGTCTTCGGCCGTTCGAAAAACGGCGTCCGTCAAGGACGAAGCCGAGATTGCGCTCCTGCGCGAGATGACCCGGGTCATCTCGCGCGTCATGGCCAGGGTCCCCGGCTGGCTGCGCGAGGGAATCACCGAACGCGAACTGAAGGTCCGGATCGAATGCGCCGTGCTGCGGGCCGGCGCGAAGGTCCTGACCTTCGGCACGCTCGTCTCCTTCGGGGAAAACACCTCCCTGCCCCACGCCCTCGTCGGCGAACGCCGGCTCCGCCCGGGCGACCTGGTGATGATCGACGGCGGCGGCGCCCGCCACGGGTACGGATCGGACATGACGCGGACGTTCTGTTTCGGCCGCGCGAAACCCCGCCAGAAGAAGATCCACCGCACGGTCCGCGACGCCCGGCAACTCGCCTTCGAACTCTTCGAAAAGGGCCGGACCCTGCGCCAGGTCAACCGCGCCGTCGACCGGCTCTTCCGGCGGGCGGGCTTCGGACCGTTCATCCATTCGGTCGGACACACCCTCGGCCCGGTCCCCGGCGAGGTGGAACCGGTTCCGGGATGCGTTTTCACCATCGAACCCGGGATCTACGTGCGCGGGTACGCGGGCGTCCGGATCGAGGACGACGTCCTCGTCACCGAACAGGGGCTCGAAACGCTCACCGACTTCCCGCCCGACCTCCTCGAGGTCAAGTAATCAAAAAGGGGCCGCGTCCTTTTTGTTTTCTTGCTTCGACTAGTACGTCCGCGCGGCCGGTCCTCCCTTCCATTCCCGGAAGAGTTCCGCGCATTCCGCCCGCAGGATCCCGCCCCTCAGGCCGATCGGCGAACCGCCCAGCGCTTTCAGTTGCTCGTTCGAGACGGTGATCTCCCGGAACCCCGCCGCCGCCGCATCCTCGATCGACGCCCCGTAGACGATCCGGTCCAAGCGGGCCCAGTGACAGGCGCTGAAACACATCGGACAGGGTTCGCAGGTCGAATAGATCGTCGCGCCCGACAGATCGATCGTCCCGAGTTTCCGGCACGCGCGGCGGATCGCGTTGATCTCCCCGTGGGCCGTGC
>CAYNBQ010000011.1:30641-53244 GCA_964395275.1 uncultured Verrucomicrobiota bacterium | reverse complement strand
ACCCGATTCCCCGGGGCGTTGCCCCGGGCTATCGCCTTCCGGCCCTTCAGGCCGCATCCCCCCGCACCGGCGCCAGGCTCCGGTCCCTTTACGGAACCGATGCAACGCCGAGGCTCGTAGAAGGGACCCGTCCCCCTCCCCCTTGCCGCCGTAAACCGGAACAACCGATCGCCCGAACGGGATCGGGCTCCTACTCTGTGTTGCGTCCCGGACGAAATGGGGAGGTTCCGCCTCCACGGGCTTTCCCCAAGCAGCCCCTCTCCCGCGGATTCCCACCGCCCGGCGTTCACGCTACCCTCGGCCCCGATGGACATGCAAACCAACCCCCGAAAAGGGACTCGATCCTCGAAGACCCGCCGGATCCTGCACCTGGCGGCCGCGGCGACGGCGATCGCTCTGGCGGCGGTCGCCTGGCACAAGGTCATCCGCGACCACGTCTTCCCCCGGCGCTGGGGCGTCATCGATCCGGGCGTGCTCTACCGCAGCGGCCAGATCTCGCCCGCCGTCATCCGGGGCACCCTCCGGGATCATGGAATCCGCCGAATCATCGATCTCACCCTGGCCGATTCCGACGATCCCTACCGCGAAAACGAACGGGCCGTCGCCCGGGAACTCGGGATCGAGGTGATCAACCTCCCCCTGATCGGAAACGGAACCGGCGACATCCGGAACTATGCGCGCGCCATCGCCGCCATGGACGAGGCCCGCCGGCGGGGGATCCCGACCCTCGTCCACTGTTCCGCGGGCGTTCAGAGGACCGGCGGCGTCACCGCCGCCTACCGCATGCTCGTCGAGGGCTGGAACCCCCGGGACGCCTGCCGGGAGATGCGCCGGTACGGCTGGGATCCGGAGCGCGACGCGATCCTCGTCGCCTACCTGAACGAACACATGGAGGAACTCGCCGACGCCCTGGTGGAACTCGGCGTGATCCGGGACCGTCCCGATCCCCTTCCCCGGCTTCCCTGTCTCGACGACGACCCGCGGCGGCGCCGATGCTGTCCGGGCAACCCTGTTTCTTGACCCCGACCCCGCTCTCCTGTCAACGTCATCGCCCGTTCGCGCAAACCGGAAGAAGAGGAAAAGACCATGAACATGCGCATCTCCGTCGTCGTCTCCTTCGCCCTCGTGTGCGGCGCGGCCGTCGCCCCGGCGGAAACGGTCCTCGTCGACGCGCGGACCGATCGCCAGGAGGTCACCGAGGTACGCTTCGACGTTCCCGAGAACGCCGTGATCACGGGCCTCGGTTTCCGCGCAAACTACGACAACATCACGACGATGTACTGCCGCTACCACCGCCTGACCGCCGACGGGAAACTCGTCGACCCGGCGGAAACGCGGCTGGGATCGGAACCGGACCACGGTCTGGAGGCGCGGATCGATCTGCCCGAGGGATGGGTGATGGTCGGATTCGGCGCCGCCGGACAACCGGAATGGGACGTCACGCTCCTGCGCGTCTGGGCCCGACCCCTGCTTCCGGACGGCCGTCTCGGCGACGTCCGGGAATTCAGCGCCGGGGTCAACCCCGATCGCGGCCCCGAACGCTACGTGGTCCTCGAGGAACCCGACCGTGCGCTCACCGGTGCGGGGCTGCGTTTCCATTCCAACGATATCGCGGGCATCTACGCCGCTTCGCGCCGCATCCTGCCTGTCACGGCCGAAGTGCGTGCGAATCTCGACGGGTTCGACCGGGCCTTCTGGGAAATCGACGGGCTCGACGTCTGCCTCTCCGGATCGGTTCGCAGGGCCGTCGCACAGGATCGCATCGGTGATCTCGTGGTCCGGATCCCCGCATCCCCCGAGCCCCGGGCCGAAGAGATCCGGGCCCTGAACCGGCTCGCCGCCGCCCTGGGCCGCAACGGCGGCGTCCTGCGCCTGCGCCTCGGTCCTGCCCCGGCCGACCGCCTGGCGGCGCTGCTCCGGCGCCTTCCCGACGTGGAAGGCGTGATTCTCGATCCGCCCCACGGGTCCACTCCGATCGAACCCCTCCTCGCGGTCTGCCGAAGCAGTGGCAAGAGCCTCTTCTTCGCCCTGGACTCTCTCCAGGGGGGATCGACGACGCGCATCGACGCCCTTCCGGAGGACGTCGGGATTCTCCTGCCGGCCGAGGTCCTTTCGCGCGCATCGGCCGAAAAGGTCGCCGAACTCGGCGAACGCCCCATCCTGGCCGCGTTCGACCTCGCTGGGCGCGCCGGGGGCGGCGTCGGCGCGGCCGACATCCGAATCAACCGTCTTGCCTCGATGGTGGTCCGCGTCGCCCTGGCCGGCGCCGACGGCTACGTGGCCCGCGTGAACCCGGACGATTTCCTGGACCGGATCCGTCCGGACGTCCTGAACCTCGAAGCCCTCCGTCGGTTCGGCGACAATCCGCTGGCCTCCCCGGCCGAAATCAGGAGGTCGCTCTGCGAAGAGTACTACGGCCCGGCGGCGGAACCGGCGGAAGCGGCGTTGCGCCATGCCGAGGCCGCGAGCGATCTTGTTTTCCGCGTACTCGGCTTCGATTTCCTTGCCGACGGCAACCGTCTCCGTCCCTTCGATTCGGCGCGGGACCGGCTCCGGAAACTCGCTGCGGGATCCGGCGGTCCGGAGGCGGAACGGATCGCCGAACTCCTGCATCCGACCGACGCGGTCCTCGGCGACGTCCGCCTGGAAAAGAAGACCGCCCGCTGGTTGGTTCAACAGGCGCAGGCCGCCGCCGGCCGGGCGCGGGAAACGGCCGACACGCCGGCCACGGCCGCCCTGGTTTCGTCGATCGATCGCCTCGCGGACATCTCCGATTTCTGGCAGGAGGTCGCGTTCGCCTTCATGTACGCCTCGCTCTACGAAGAGGACACCGCCGACCGCACGAAGGCCGATGCGCTGGCCGCGCTGGATCGACTCGAAAGCCGGACGGGTGATGCACCCTACGAAGCTCTCGAGACCTTCATCAAATCGACCCGCGCGGCGATCGATCGCGCCACGCACGAGGCGCCCCTGGCCCGCGCCATCGCCCGGGTCCGCGAGGAGATCCGGCGCGGCGACGACGAGGCGGCCGCGCAGGCCTTCGCCGCGATCTTTGCGAACGAGGCGTTCCTCCCGCATCTGTCCAAGCGCAACGCCGTTCTCGGCGAGCTGGCCTCTTCCCTGCGGGCGCTGTGGAATCCCGAAGGTCTGCTGCGCAGCGTGCGCGGCGCCGACGGCCAGTGGCGCGTCGTCCGCAAGGCCGGACGCTGGTGCTGGACGACGACGGAGAAGGGACCGTGCGTCTATTTCGACGTCACCGTCGGCCCCCTCGATCCGCCGGCCGATTACGCCCTCTCGTTCGAATACTTCGACGAAGGCACGGGACGCCTGTGGATCCACTACGACTCCGATTACCCGGGCCAGGCGGCGGAACGCCAGTATCATCCGGCCGAGCCCGTCCGGCTGACCGACACCGGGCAGTGGAAAGAGGCGACGGTCCGGCTGACGAACTGTCTCTTCAGCAACAGCGAGAACGTTCAGGCCGACATGCGCTTCCTCGTGGACGACCTCGCTCCCCTCTGGATCCGCGACCTCCGCCTCGAACCCTCTCCGTGACCCCCCCCTGTCCCTTGCCGGCACGAACCGCCCCGCGAAGGACGACCTGTGGAGACGCGACGCCCCGCTCTCCTTCGAAATCCCGGCCTGCCGGGACGAAGTAGGACGTCGCGCATCTACCCGCGAAGGACGACATCCTGCAAATGCGCTGAAGGCGCATCGCTCGTCAGCCCGGGGCAAGCGGAGCGCCGCCCCGGGAAAAGCGATCCCAAACCATCTCCTCCGCGCTGAAGGCGCGGCACCCTCTCCCGTTCCTGCGGCGCGCCTTCAGCGCGCGATGGATCGGGGCGCTCGATTCCCCGGGGCGTTGCCCCGGGCTGACGACCGGCGGCCCTTCAGGCCGCATTTCCGGTGATCGCCCCGGGATCGGGCTCCTACTCTGTGCTGCGATCCGGACCGAACGGGGGCGTTCCGGCTCCACAGGACACCCTCCGCGTGTCGATCCCCACTTCGGCAAAGGACGCCCTACTCGCCGGAGTCGGCCGCGACGTCTTCTTCCCCTGTCGCCGGCAGGACCGTGATCGAGAGATTGTCGAACGCGCAGTCGGCCTTGCCGGAGGCCAGCGCCGTGAACCCTTTCGAGAAACGCGCCTTCGGATCCGTCCAGGAGGCCCTCGGTTCGCCGTCGACCTCCACCTCGATCCGCGTCGGGGTTCCGCGGCAGGTGACCTTCAACCGGTGCCACGTCGAGGTGTCTTCGACAACGTTCGGCTGCTTGACGACGCTTCCCTCGGACTGCAGGTAGACCCCCAGCTCGCCGTTGCGCCTCAGGTAGACGAGGTACCCGCCCTGCGCCGGACCGCCGAACATCTCCGGGGCGCGCAGATAGAACCCCGCCCAGTGTTTTTCATCGTCGCCGCCGGGGAAGATCTTCACATCGACCTCGGCCGTGAAATCCCCGTAGACGAACGGCTTCAGGGTGTGATGCCCCCACCAGCGCGGGATCTTGTCGCCCCAGAACCCGGGGATCTCGTATCCCCACTTGCAGCGGTAGGTCCCGGCGTCGGCGATCCAGGGTCCGGACTTGTCGATCCAGTCGGAGACGTCGCCGTCGTCGAAATCGTCGGTGAACCGCGCCGGCGGCTCCCGCGGCGCCGGATCCCGCAGCGGGGTCCGATCGCCATTCGGATATCCGCGGGCCAGATCCGCGTAGCGCCGTCCGAGGATCGTCGGGGTCCCGTCCGCGCCCACCAGGGCGGTCTGCTGCCAGTCGCCCCCGGGCGTCCACCGGTCCCAGCTTCCCAGGAACCAGAACCAGCGATCCACGTCCGATCGTTCCAGCCGCAGACAGACGCGGTCCATCCAAGGTTCCACCCAGCGGGCGTTCAGGGCGCCCATCCAGAACCCGATGCCGAACTCCGTCGTCCAGATCTCGCAATCCCTGTAGCGGCCGCCGTCGACCGTCTTCACCCATTCGCAGAAGGGATCGACGTACAGTTCCATGTACCGGTCGGCGTCCCGCAGATAGGGCGGCGCGTAGCAGTGGTAATTCCAGATGTCCACCGGCATCGGCTCGCCGTACCGCTCCCGGTAGATCTTCAGCACCTCTTCCCACCAGCGCATGTCGTTCTCCACCTGACCCGGCGCCGCGTCGCCGGCCAGCGCGCCGACGGCGAACCGGGCGGTGGGATCGATCCCGGAGATGAGCTCGTGGTACCGGTGGTAGAAGGCCGCGTACTGCTCCGTCGTGAGACCGTCCCCGTCCTGCCCCGGGTTGTCGGGCTCGTTGCCGAGAACCCAGACCTTCCCCGGGTGTTCGCGGACCCATGCTGCGAGCTTTTCCTTGTCCTCGATCGTGTCCGTTTCGGCGTGGTAGGCGCTGAACCGGCAGCTCCTGGCGGAGGGTTTGCAGGGACGCGGCATCTGCGGAACGTTGGTTTCCTGCAGCACGCCCCAGTGGATGCCGTAGCAATCCTTCGGCATGCCCAGGGATTCCATCAGCCCGCCGGGCCGCCAGTCTCCGCCCGTCACCCCGTAGGGATTCGCCTGCAGATCCACCGCGCCCTGGGCGCAGGCCAGGACGGCGACAGCCGCTGCGATCGATCGGATTCTTGACATCACTTTCGTCTCCTCCTTCGCGGCCCCCGGTCCCGTCCGAAGGTCCCGCAAGAGAATGACGTGCGGGAACCCCGCCCGGCAAGCCCGGCATGAGGCCTTGCCTCGCCTCCCGCCGACCGGGGAAGATCCGCGCGTTGCCCATGAAGTCCCTTCCATCACGATTGGCGCGGCGGTCTCTTCGATTGCTGCTGGTCGCCGCCGCGGCCCGTCAGGCGGTCGGTTCCCCCGTTTCGCTCCGGTTCGTCCCGACCTTTCTTCCCCCGGGTCGGGCGGGCGCCGTGGAGAACGTGGCGGTCGTCCTGCGCACGGAGACCGCCCCGGGGAAACACGCGATTTCGCTGCGCGGACCCGCTTCCCTCGAGATTACCCCCGAGGAACAGGAAATCGCCCTTTCCGTCCGTACGGATACGCCCGTCTTCTTCAAGGTCCGCTACGCGGCCGATGTGTTCGAACCCGCGGTCGTCGCCGCCGTGGTCGACGGGAAGCCGTCGGCAACGCTGCCGGTCGGCGGCGGATACGATCTGGAAGCCCTCGCGTTCCGCGCCCGGCATGCGGAGAACGGCGTCGGCGAGAAGGAAGGCTGGATGCGGCCCGGGTTCGACGATTCGACCTGGCGGATCCGGACCATCCCCGCCGTCTGGGACGAAACCGGACCGACCTGGCTGCGCACCCGGATCCTGGTTCCGGAGAGCTGGCAAGGCCGTTCACTCGAACTCCGCCTGGCCGCCGTGGACGACGCCGACGTCTGTTACCTGAACGGACAGGAGATCGGACGCACCGACGGCTGGAACCGGCCGCGGGTCTACCGGATCGATCCGGAGAGCGTCCGTTTCGGGGAAACCAACCTTCTCTGCATCGTCGTCTTCAACCATCGATACGGAGGGGGCATCTACAAGTCGCCGAACCGGATCGGGATCGCCTTTCCCCCGGAACGGGAACTCCCGCCGGTCCGCCTGCCGCCGCCGGGACCGGTCGGCGATCCGCTCCCTCTGCGCCCCATGCGGGTGGAGAACGGCGTCCTCCGCTACCGCGACGGGGACGAGGTGGCCCTCTGGGGGGTCAACTACTACCCCCAGAGCTGGTACCAGTACATGAACATGAAGCGCCTCGGCGTCGATTTCCACGAGGCGATCCGCCGGGATCTCGACGACATGGTTCGCATGGGAGCGGAAGTCGTCCGGATCCACGTCTTCGACCGCGAGATCTCCGATCGCGAGGGGAACCTGGTCGACAACGAGCATCTCGAGCTGCTCGATTACCTTGTCGCGGAAGGCACGAAACGGGGGTTGTATTTCTTCTTCACGCCGATCGCGTGGTGGTGGTCCCCGGAGGAGAATCCCGAAAGTTTTTCCTGCAACACGCCGAAGGAATACATGTTCTGCGACCCGCCGGCGGTCGCCGCCCAGGCGAACTACCTGCAGGGATTCCTGAACCATCGCAACCGTTACACCGGCCGGCGATACCGCGAGGAACCCTCCCTCTGCGTGCTGGAGATCATGAACGAACCCAGGTACGTCGGCTACGACCTCATGAAGGACCCCGAGGCGAAAATCAGCGGAATGCCCCGGGAACGCATCGAACCTTGCCGCCGCAGGCTCCTGGCGCAATGGAACCGGTGGTGCCGCGAACGGGGGTTCGAGGACGAGAAACGATTCTTTCCCCTCTTCCGGTACGAACGGTTCCGCGCCTACCTGGAGACCATGCACCGGGCGATCCGCGAAACCGGCGCACGCCAGCCGGTCGCCTGCGCCCTTTTCGAAACCGGGGGCCGCGACGATCTCGTGCAGGCTGTAGCCGATTCCCCCTGCGAAGCGGTCACCACCGGCGATTACGCCGGCGTCTTCGGCGAGGTCGGAGAAGAAAAGAATTATCTCCGACAGACCCGGGACACCCCCCTCGACGCCCGACTGAACCGCAAGGCGCGTTTCGTCTACGAGTTCGACGGGATCATGACCTCCGGTTCGTATCTCTACCCGGCGTTCGCGCGCCGGTTCCGCAACGCCGGGGTTCAGGTCTGCGCCATGTTCCAGTACGACTCGCGGTCAACCGCCGAATGGAACACGGACTGGGAATCCCATTATCTCAACCTCTTCTACACCCCGGGAAAGGCCGTCAGTTTCACCATCGCCGGCCGCGTCTTCCGGGAAACGCCCCGGGGCGCGATGTACGCGGTCGGCGACACCGAACAGGTCTGGGACCATTGCGCGGTCTCGTTCGACCGGAACATCAGCCTCTGGACGGACGGGACCGACGTCATGCATTCCGCCCCGATCCCGCCCGATTGGACGCCCCTTCCGCTTCCGGAACGTCCGAACCGGATTCTCGGGGTCGGCTCCTCCCCCTACGTGGACTATGAAGGAACCGGTTCCTACGAACTGGAGATCGACTACGACCGGGGCACGGCCGATCTGCGGCTGCGGCCCGACGCGCGCGTCGTCGGCGATCCCTGGCACCCTTCCCCGGACCGCAGTGCGGTGGTGCTGGAAGAACCGTCCCGCCCCTTCCGACTGAAGATCCCGGGACTGGAACTGCGCACCGCGAAGGAGCGATGACAACACGGGACCGCGTCCGGTATGGTCCGCCCGTGGCATCGCGTATCCCAACGGGGTTGAAACGCCTGACCGACGATCTCGTCCGCGACGTGGAACGGCTCCGGTTCGGTCCGCCCGTCGCGTACGTCTACAACCCGCTCGTCTATGCGCGGCGGGTCCACGACCTCTACCTGAAACGTTACGGACGGGGGCGGCGCGCCGTGATCTTCCTCGGGATGAACCCCGGCCCCTTCGGCATGGCCCAGACCGGCGTCCCCTTCGGCGAGATCGCCGCCGTACGCGACTGGATGGGGCTGAGCGCTCCCGTGGACCGTCCCGCGCGCGAACATCCGAAACGACCCGTGCAGGGATTCGACTGTCCGCGAAGCGAGGTCAGCGGCGCGCGGTTCTGGGCCTGGGCACGCGATCGGTTCGGAACGCCGGACCGATTCTTCGATCGATTCTACGTCGCCAACTACTGTCCCCTGGCCTTCCTGACCGACACCGGTCGGAACCTGACCCCGGACCGTCTTCCCGTCGCCGCCCAGGCGCCCCTCTTCGAGGCCTGCGACCGCGCCCTGCGCCGCACCGTCGAACTCATGGAGCCGGATCACGTCGTGGGCATCGGCCGGTTCGCCGAGGACCGCGCCCGCAACGTTTGCGAGGGTCTCGGCGTCGCCGTCGGCAGGATCCTTCATCCCAGCCCGGCCAACCCGGCCGCCAACCGCGGCTGGGCCGCCGCCGTCGAACGGGATCTCCACGCCCTCGGCATCACCGTCTGAGCCCCGCTTGACGCTCTCGGAGCAACATCGGCACGGCAACCGTCCGCCGTCAGCCCGGATCACTCACGAAGCGAGTTCGCCGCACCGGCGATCCGTCCAGCGCCGCAAAGTCGGTCCGCCTCCGCCTAAGGTGGTCGGGTTCTCGCACACCGCCCTCTCGCCGCAACCCCGCCCGTCCCGTCTTTTCCGAACCCCGGGTCCCGGCCTTCGTGAATCATCCAGGTCAGAGGTGCGACCTGAATGCCGCAAAACACGTCCATCCCTCATACTCGTCGGCGCCTTCTGATTGCATCCGTTCGTATTCGATGCCGCTCATGAGCTTGAGGCGGTCGCCGCAGAAGTAGTAGTTGAATCCGAGATAAAGGCTTTGGTGCTTGTCGCCCCTGCCGCCGCCGGCGAGCGTCGCATCGCCCCTCTTCCCGGCGTATCCTGCGTAACGACTGTTGAGTGAGGCGCCGCGGGGGTTTTCGGCCCCCTGGTATTCGTACCGGAGAACGGTCTCGAGACAGTCCTTCCAGACGTAGCGCGAGGGGAGGATGACCAGCCCCCAAAAGTCGCCTTCACGTTCCGGGTCCGACTGCTCGCCGTTGTCGCCATAGACGACGTTGAACAGGATGGACCAGCTTTCGGGGGCGTATTCGACAGCCGCGGAGGCAACCCATTCGAGCCCGCCGGCGAGCGTGTCGTATCCGGCTACCGCATCCTGGTAGAAGCCGTCGAGGATGATTCTTGCGGGAATGTCGCCGAGGGCCCCTGTGACGTTCCCATAGTAGAGGGTTCCGCCCGTCCAGTCGGCGAGGCCTTCCGAGGTTTCTGTGGAAGCGGCGCCGGCGGTAAGATCCCAGGGGCCGCGTCCGCCCTCCAGCCACACGCCGGTCGGATTCGACGCTTCGCCGTCGTCCGGCCAGATCTTGTTGGCGATTGCGGAACGTTCGACGGTCTTGATCTTCGTCGAGGAGGTGTGCCATTCGGCGCCCATGGGGAGAATACGCCGCCCGTATCCGGCCGACAGCCGGTTCTCGTCATTGAACGCAAGCGGGCCGCCAAGATCCAGCGTGGAGAACATCTCCCATATCTGGCCGTCCGATGTCCGCGGATTCCCCTTCGGCTTCCCGTCCTTGATCATTATCCACTGCGCCTCGGCCTCCACGTATTGCAGCAGGCGGGCGCGCGCGCCAAGCCAGACGCGTCGGAATTCATCCGTGTCGTAGTTGAAGCCTCGCCCATCCGATCCGGTTCCGTCTACGCGGGCAAGCTGGTACTGGAAACGCCCCAGGAGTCTCAATTCCTGGACCCATTTGTTCTCCGCATTGCTGTAGAGCGCGCCGGCATCCCGCAGTCCTGCGCAAAACGGAGCCGCCGTCTTCGAGACCGCGGGTCGTTCCGAAACGGACGAATCCGACGCCTCGAGGACGGCGGCTCCCGTCAGGAAGACGACCAGGCTGTGGAATACAGGCCGATAGCGCTTTCCGACATTCAAAGCAAACCCTTCCCATAGCATGGCGTCCCTCCCGCCCCTTGCGCGGGACGGAAGGGACACCGCACGGGATCGGTCGATTGCGACCTATTTCCCCTTCTTGTAGTCCCGGAAGAGAACCCAGTCCGTGGGATCGGTGTACATGTCGCCCCGCAGAATGAAGGATGCCAGCACCATGTTGATCGGCAGCATCTGGGCGATGGGATCTTCCGCATTCGCGATGAGATCGATGCTGGGCTGAACTCCCGCCCAGACCCTGGCGTTGGTGATGACCCATGGGGTGGTGATAAGCTGCATGATTTCCGCATGCTTCGCGTCCTTGCCCACGCCGGGGATCGTTCGCAGGCCCATGGTCGGTAGGACGTAAGGTTGCGGCTTCCCGTTGGCGGGAGGAAGCGGAAGCAGCATATTGAACGGGAAGGGCAACTGCCGGATGTCCTCCTCGGGCAGCGGCACCGAGAAGAGCTGCCCGCCGCGCGCAACCTTCGCGGTCGCGATATCCGAGAACTGCGGATCCGCCGTCTTTTCCTGGCTGGTGGACCGGCTCATACGGCAAAGAAAAAGGTCGCCGTAATTGTAGATATTGATGTCGGCGATCTTCTTCGGATAACCTCCGAATTCACGTCCGGCGATCAACGCGGCATCGTTGTCGACATAAATGGCGGCGACATAAAGATAGAGGCCGCCGTCGGCAATGACCGGAATGGACACCACCATCTCCATGTATGGACCGGTCTGGTCGTTCTCACGGTACTTTGCGAAGAGCATTGTGACGGCTGTTTGCCCGGGCATGCCGGGAAGGGCCAGCAGGTCGAGATCCTCCGGTACCAGTCCGGCCGCTTTATCGAAATCCGTTGCGAAGGATACGGCAACCATATCGATGTGCCGGTACTGGTAGGGTTCAGCTTCCGCTGCGGCGGGCATCCACCATGGCATGATCGGATGCTCGCTGATGGTGTCGGGTGTCAGGGTCCCCTTGCCGGCTGATTTGAAGGGGGAATCCTGGGCTGCGACGCCGCCCGCCGCAATAAGCGCCAGGCAGATACCGACCAGTACGGTTCCCATGATGTTCCGTTTCATTGGTATTCTCCTTGGAATTTTCCGGTTGAGTCAGCCGAGCTTCAGCAGGCGCGCCGCGTTTCCGTGCAGGTATTTTTCCAGGACGCCGTCGCTGAGGTTGAGCGCGAGAGTCTGTTCCAGCGTTGTGTCGATGTTGCCGAAGGGGAAGGCCGATCCGTAGATGAACTGGTCCTGGAGCAGCTCGATATTCATCTGGTACAGTTGTCCTCCGGGCCAGAACGTATAGCAGTCGGGGCAGATGTGGACGCTCGGATGCTTGAGCGCCAGGGCCAGCGTTTCCTGGATGCTCGGATACCCCCCGTGGGCAAGGACGAGATTGAGTTTTGGAAAACTCTTCATCAGCCCGTCGAACCGCCACATGGCGTTGGCATCACGCCAGTTTTCGATTCCGGCGAATGCGCCCGTCTGCACCATCAGCGGGTAGCCGTTATCGCTCATGATTTCGAAGATCGGATAAAAGTCCGGGTTGTCGATGGTCGTCGGGCCGCCGTTCTTCGCGCGGTAGCCCGGTTCTATGTTGGCGCCGCGCAGGCCTCTCTTGATGGCCGCCTCGAGTTCCTCGCAGGTTTTGCCGATATCCTGATCGAGGTTGAGCGCCGCCAGCCCGAAAAAGCGCCCCTTGTACTTCTTCTGAAGCTTCAGCAGGGTGTCGCTGTCCATGCTCATTTCCTTGATGCCGGCGGCGTAGCGCCCGTTGGCAACGACGATATCCACCCCGGCCGCGTCGATTTCCTTCCACCATTCCTCCATGGCATTCGGCTGGCCGACCATCTTCACGGCGGGCGGCACCTTCCCGTGGGTGGCCGGATTGGCCAGGGTGTTTGGCCGGTTGGCGATGAAACTCAGGCGCAGGTCGAAGAGCCCCTTGTACGGGAGCAAAGGAGGACGGCAACGCCAGTCAATAACCTTGTGTTTCCCACGTGTGCTCCGCCCCGCAGGCGCGATATTCTCGGCGGCGCGGGCGGCGCTTCCGCGCAGCATGACCCCCGCCGCAGCCGTTCCCGCAATGGCGAGTTTCGAGAATTGGCGCCGATTGATACCCTGTTTTTCTTTCCGTGTATCGTTCACGATCTCCCTCCTGTTCCCTTTTGCTTTCACCGTTTGCTTTCCCCGCGGTTCCCCTTTCGCAGCCCATTGCTCATGATCCGCCTCCTGTTCCTTCTTGTCGGCTGCTGACATGTTTTCCCAGGCTGGGACCCCGGGGTTCGAAGCACAATGGCTCGTTGTAGCGACGTTGGTTGCCTTCCGTTTCCGGCGCGGGTTCGCAGTTCAAGTCGAACTTCCCGGTAAGGAAACCCGCCGGGGAATGAGAAGGAGACAGGGATCCTGCGGAGGCGGCGTTTGAGATCCCGGGCGATCCGTTACAGCTCCGCCGGGGAAGGGATTCGCGGACGCGGCCGTTGGTTTTCTCGTTGAGCGCCCGATCCGGGGGGCCGGGCGAAGAAGAGCCCGCCGGCGTCGCGGTCGGGCTGCGGAGATGGTGCCGGATGAGCCCGATCTTGCACGCCCGGGCGTGCGCGGCCCGGAGGCTCCTGTTGGCAGGGGCCTTGTCCGCAGCACCAACGGGGAAACCCGCTCGATCATCGAATTGCCGACCAGCTCTTTCGGCGGTCTTGGTCCAGCTTCCCTGCCGTCGTCGATCCTGTCGAGCCCATGCTGCGTACGCGGCCCGGAACAGATCCGGGATATCGATCCGGATCCGATTCAGCACTGTCTGCGGATCCAGGACCCGGCACCGCTCGCGCAATCCCATCGCCCCCCGATGGCCGCTCCACTCCCTTTCTTCCCGCTCGTCCGCCACCCCCGCTCGTATCGTGTTCCGGTCCGCGTACACCATGCACTTCCACAGATGCGTCTCACCTACGATGGTCGTGACCGCGTATCGTTCCTCCCGAAACGCTCCGCCGGAGCTCCGTCTGGGGCGTCGGATCCCGCCCGTCCAGTACCGGATGCCCGTGATTGCTCGTGATCCAGCACGTCAGCCCCGAGATCCTCCCTCCGTCGCCCTCGCTGCATCGCCCGACCTGCGGCAAAGCGCAGCAGGAACGCGCGGGAACCGATTCCCCCGGCCGAAGCTTATCGCCTCGCTCGCGACCCTTTTTTTTATACACGCTTCTCGCTCTTCTCGCAAGCCCGAAATGACCGCAAGACCGGCTTCACGGCCCCCGTTCACCTGCAGCAGGTTCCACGAAAGCTGTTGCCTTCGGGAAAGTTGCCGTGATCGGCCTCCAGGAAAGGCGGGGAACAAAGAAGCGGATGCAGAGAACCGCCCATCCCAGGGCTTGCCTGCGGAGGTCGCCCCTCCCGTTCGGTCGGAAGGTATTGTGCATGACCTCGAGGACATTGCAGGATATCGACCGCATGAGAGAGCGCCGCAACAGCACCCCGGCAGTCGGCCGGAAGGCGTTGCACCCCAGCGGACCGGCACGGATTCTCAAGGACGGGATCCGTTCCATTCCCATGAACCAGGCACCGCCCCTCTCCGAGAGACGCGTCTTCGCCGTCGATCTGCTCGCGACGGTCCTCATTCTGACCGTGCTCTTTCTGCATCACCGAAGCTACACGTACGTTCCCTACCGCCTCCGGCCGATCTGGCGTCACGACGTTCACCTTCTTCTGCAGAAGTTCGCCGTCGGCGGCTTTCTCTTCCTCTCCGGCTGGAAACTCGCGCGGTCCAAGAGAAGCGTTTCGCCCCGCTCGTTTGCGGCCAACCGTTTCCTGCGCATCCAGCCCCTGTATCTGCTGGCGCTGGTCGCCGCATCGTTCTCCTCCTATCCCTGGTTGCACGGCGGAACCCGTCCCTCGGTTCCGAACTTCCTGATCCACGCCTTCGCGCTCCAGTCGTTGCTGCCCGATCTCTTCCAGCCGAACTACTACACGTTGTGGTTCGTCAGCATCCTCTGGGGCTGTTACCTCTTTTTCCTCTTCTCGCGGCGGAGCCTGGAAGACCCGCGTGCGTTCTCCCTGCGCCTCGGGATCGTGATCGTTTCGATCCCCCTGATGCGCTTCCTCGCGCACGCCTTCGGCATCCGCCTCTTCCAGGAGTTCTCGGAGCTTTACGTTTTCTTCTTCGCCGCCGGCATGATCCGCGGACGATACGCCCGGAACCTGACCTCCCGGCAACGGATCCTGCTTCCGGCCGCGGCCGCCGGGGCCGCGGCGGCGCTTCTCCATCTCTACGGCCGGCCGGGTCCCCTGCCCCCCTGGCTGCGGACGGCGCGGACGGCCCTGATCCCGGCGGCCACGATCCCCGTTTTCGTCGCGGCGCTGGATCTGCCGGACTCTGCCGCGGAGAAGCCCCCCCTCCTGGCCCGTCTCCTGCGCGGGATCTCCTACGCGTCCATGGCGGTGTTTCTCTTCCACCGCTCGATCTGGACGGTCATGGCCGCTCTCTGGCGTGGATCGCCCTCCCGGGCCCAGTGGTTCTACATCGTCGGGCTCGGCGTCCCGTGGATCCTCCTGATCGGGTACGGCATCCAGGCGGGCTACGACCGGCTCACCCGATTCTCTCGACATCGGCGGTTCGAATCCTCCGGACGATCCTGACCCGGGCCGGAACGCAGTGCGGGAGGCCTGAATCCGGGTAACGGATCGCAAGGACGCGGTCGGAAGGCTTCCCCGACCGCCCGGATTTTCCCCGGCGAATCGGCGCCTTTTTGATTTCCCCCCGCGGGACGCCGCGACAAGATCCACCGCCAACCGCCCCCCTGGAGACGGGGCGGACAGGAGGTGTGGGGAATGACCGGTTCGAAGATCAAGGTGGGGGTGATCGGGCTCGGCTGGCCCGGCAGAAAGCATCTGGAAGGCATGGCGTCGCACCCGGCCGCGAAGGCGGTAGCCGCCGCCGACCGGGATCCCGAGCGATGCGCCCAGGCCAGGAAGGATTTCGGCCTGGAACGCACCTACACCGATTACCGCGAGATGCTGGAGAAGGAAGATCTCGACGCCGTCGGCGTCGCCCTTCCGAACTTCCTGCATGCGCCGGTGACGATCGACTGCCTGCGGGCCGGGGCCAACGTCATCTGCGAGAAGCCTCTGGCGTTGAACGCGCGGGAAGCCCAGTCGATGGTCGACGAGGCCCGGAAGGCGGACCGTCTCCTGATGCTCGGGGTGCAGCGCCGTTTCGGCGCCGTGGAACGGGCGGCGCGCCGCGTGGCCGAAAGCGGGCGTCTCGGCGAGATCTACCATGCCCGGTCCCAGTGGCTGCGCACGCGCGGGATCCCGATCGGGGCCGGCGGCTGGTTCGTCGACCGCAAACGCGCCGGAGGCGGCGCGTTGATCGACATCGGCGTTCACATGCTCGACATCGCCTGGTTCGTGCTCGGCCATCCGAAACCGGTGTCCGTCACCGGCGTGGCGTATCGGAAATTCGCCTCCCTGGTGCCCGAGGGCGTCGAATACACGGTGGACGACAGCGCCTTCGCCCTGATCCGGTTCGACCAGGGCCCTTCGCTGCAGCTTGCGGCGAGCTGGGCGTTGAACAATCCGGAGCGGCAACCGGAGGTCGAGACGATTCTCTACGGGACCGAGGCCACGCTCGACATCACCCATCCCGAAGGCCCGCGGGTCGTTTCCTACAACGGCAAGAACGAACCGAAGATCGAACCGGTCCCCCTGCCCGAGCGCAAGGACGGGTTCGAACTGCAGATGCGGCATTTCGTCGACTGCGTTCTGGGCGATGCGGAATGCGTTTCCCCCGGCGAACAGGGGGTGACGATCATGAAGATGCTCGATGCGGTGTACGAATCGTCCGAAACGGGGCGGGAGGTCCGTCTCGACTGAGGCGCCGCGGGAAAGCGCCTGCGGCCCGCCTGTCGTCAAGCATAACACAAGGGGACGGGGCCGATTTCGCCCCGCCGCAGGAGGTCGGAATGAATCGACGAAAGCGTTCCGCAGGCCGGATCTTCCAGGTTCTGCTCTTCGGCGTCGCCCTCGGCGCGCAGGGGCAGGCGGTTTTCACCGGCAGGTTGCGCGCCCCGCGATGGGCGGATGCGGAGGCGCCTTCGTACGATTTCGCCGCCGTCCGCGTCTTCGGAAGCCGTCCCGGCCCCGACAACCAGGCGATCGCCCATCGCACCTGGGAGATGGAGCCGCGGGGGTGGTACTACCTGACCGGGGGTTGCGGGAACTACACGCTCCTGTTCAGCGGTCCTTCGCATTTCATCCGGCCCCTGCTGCTGACCAACCAGTTCATCGAAGACGGGGAGACCCTCGACCGCGTTCTGACTCCGCGGTTCGATTTCGCCTGTTTCGACGAAGGGGCATGGGACGAGGAACCGGCGGCGGAGTACTGGCAGACCTTTGTCGCGCGGGGAACGGGGGTCACGCAGGTGGGGTTCAAACCCGTGCACGACGGGATTGACGGGGACGGTCCGGGGAGCCGGGAGATCCTCGTTTCGATCCACCGGAAGACCGATGGTCCGCCCGACCGGTGGCCGCAGGTCGGCCCTGCGGGCCGCGTTCCCGGCGTGGATTGCGGCGGCATGAAGAACCGTCGTTTCTCCGTCGGCTGGGATTCGGGACACGTTCCCCTCGTTCCGGGGGAGACGTACGCGGTCCGCTTACGGGCGGCGGAACCCGGGGGGACGTTCCAGATGTTCTGGCGCAAGGACGATGATCTCTCGTCGGACGTCTTCCGCATCGGCCCCGGGGGGGAGAGGGGATTCACGGGGCACGATCTCTGGATCGCGGTTTCCACGGACGGGGACGGACTGCTGATCCCCTGCAACAAGAAGGTGCACGTGCCGTTCCGGGAGTTCGCCGGATTCGAGCGGACCTGGACCCAGACCTACGCGGCGCAGGGAGAAGGACTGGCCGCGGTGATCCTTTACGCCGCCACGCTCGGCACGCAACCGTCGATGAACCGCCAACGGCTCCGGATCCGGGTGCACGAGGACGGACCGGACGGCCCCGTCGTCGGGATTCCGAAGATCGCCATCGGCAACGGGAACTACACCGGCGACGCTTCCTGGGGAACTTTCGGCGTCGTCTTCGCTCCCGGCGAGGTGCCGTTGCAACCGGGCCGCGTCTACGGAATCGAGTTCACGAGCATCGAGTCGTACGAAACCCTGCACGGCTTCCGGAACATCAAGGGAGAACCCTCTCCGATCAAACCGGGGTTCAACCCCTACCGGAAGGTTCCGCCCGACGCAATCGAATCGGGGACCGCGTATCGCGGCGGGAACCGGGAGGAGGCGTTCGATCTGGATTTGCAGGTGATCGAATACGAGCATGCGCCGATCGGAAACTGGGAAGAGGCGGTCGAAGGGGAAAACCTCCTGGTCAACGGCGACATGGAATCCGGCGCCATCGTTTCGGAGACCGAAGAGGGCGGGGTGCTCGAGGGATGGCAACCGTTTGCGGTCGAACCCGGGACGATCCATCGGCATGTGCCCGAGGGTCCGGAAGGCGAAAACCGCGTGGCGCAGGTCATCGGCGGCGGATACCGGAACAACAAGGTCGACGGCGGCTGGGTGCAGCGGGTCGACGGCCTGGATCCGGACGGGACCTATCGGGTCTCGGGGAAGATCCGCTCGACATGGGTGATCGACGACAAACACGTCGCAATGGTGGGGATCGATCCGACGGGGCAGACGACCGACCCCGACGCGGCGACCGTGCTCTGGCGCAGGTTCCCGGCGGTGCACGGTGTTTTCGTGAACATGCTGAGCGATCCCGTCCGACCCGGCGAACAGGGGGCGATCAGCATCTGGCTGCGCGGGAAGACGACCCAAACCGACAACTACCCGTTCCGCGTCGACTTCGACGATTTCGCCCTGCACCGCGTCGCCGCGACCCCGCCGCCGGGCCGATGACATCTTCTCGCCCGCAGGGGGGCACGTCCGGAGACGTGATTCGCGCGTGCCCCGGATGCGGCTGATGACGGAACCGGCCGACTACGGCGCCGATCCTTCCGCGGCCTTCTTCAACCGTTCCAGGACGGCCCGGTTGACCGGGTCGCTCATCGGCAGTTTCCCGTCGGGCGCGAATTCCTGCCCGAGGGTCGCGGCAAGCGCCCGCGCGACCTCTTCCCGGAAGAAGATCGGAGGATCGCTTTCGAGAAACCGGATCGCGGCCCGGACGCCCTCGGCCCGATCCCGGACGAGGAGATCCGAGATCCTTTCGGCCTCTTCCATGGGCGAGCGGGGGGAAATCGCTTCGTCGCCGGGCGATTCGGCCGGGGCGGACGGCGCCGCGTCCTGACGGTGCGGTCCGGCCGGGTGCGCCGCATGGCGTCCCCCGAGCGCGGCCCCGGCGATCCGGATCGCAAGGAAAATCCCCAACGCCGCCGCGACGACGGCCGCTGTGGTGAGCATGGCCCGCCGGCGGTCTTCGGCGCGCCGCACGTAGAGCACGCCGGTGATGATCAACAGGGCCGCGGCGTAGGCGGCCACGATCGTCGGTCCGGTCGGAAGATCCGCCGCGTAGGACGTCGCCAGCCCTGAAACGGTCACCAGCAGTCCCAGCGACCAGCCGATGACGAGCTGGTGGAACCAGCGGTCGGTGAGAAGGATGGCGATGATGGCGGGGGCCACGAGGAAGACGAAGACCAGCAGCACGCCCGCGGTGTCGACCGAGAGGGTGATCACCACCCCGAAGGAGAGGTAGAAGAGGAAATCCCAGAAGCGCACGCGGATCCCCGAGGCCCAGGCCCGGTCGGGATGATCGGTGATGAGCACGAACTTCCGCCGGGCCGCGTAGTGCAGGAGCCCTACCAGCGAGTAGACGAGGGCGGCGATCCCGACGGTCCGCCAGCGGACCCAGAGAATCGCGCCCGTCAGGACTTCCTTGATGTGTTCCCCGCCGTGGGGCGCGCGGTCGATCAGGAGGATCGAGGTGGCGGCGGCGACCGCGTAGACGAGGCCGATGACCGCCTCCTGCGGGATGCGGGCGGAGGGAACCGAGGTCAGGGCGAAGACGCCCGCCGCCACGGCGGTCAGCACGAGGGAGAAGCCGTAGGCGGCCGGCGTATGGGGGGTGATGCCGAAGAAGAGGGCGATCAGCATGCCCAGGGCGGCGATCTGCGCCAGGGCCAGGTCGACGAAGAGCACCTTGCGCTTGATCACGTGCACGCCGAGGTAGGAATGAATCCCGACCAGCACGAGACATTCGCAGAAGGCCGGCAGCATCAGCCGGAGAATGCCGTAGTCCATGGAAACCTCCAGGGGACGGGCGGCCCCGATTCCGACCGGGGGAGTAGCCGGGATCGGGATCCGCCCGTCCGAATCCACTCAGGACGAGGTGAGGCCCGCCGCTCCAGCCGCCTCAAGAAGGGAACGGACCCAGAGGTCGACCAGCGAGAAGTAGTCGTCGGCGCCGGGGGCGCCGCCGACGTACATCGGGACAATGACCGCCCGGGCGCCGACCCGTTGCGCGACGGAACGGACCTTCTGTTCGTCGAAGTAGTTCGCGGAAAAGAGGATGCGCACGTCCTGTTCGCGCATGGTCCGTACGAGTTCTTTCACGTGTTTCGGCGAGGGGGGGATTCCCGGCTTGGGTTCCACGGTCCCGGCCTCCTTCATCCCGAAGAGGCGGAGGAAGTAGACCCAGTTCTTGTGGTACGTGACCACCGGGACGCCGCGCAGGGGAAGCATCTCGCCCATCCAGCCGCCGAGGGAATCGATGAGGGGTTTGCCCTCGAAATCATGGCTCCGGAGGAACTCGATCAGGGCCCCCTGATTCGCCAGTTCGCAGAGGGTGTCGCCCCCGAGAAGCTCGACGAGCCGGTCCCCGAACAGACGGCGGTCGATTCGATCCAACAGGTTTTCCAGGTTCGCCTCGTAGATCTCCCTGCCGCCGGGATCGTTGCGGATCAATCCCAGCGCGATGTTCCGGGCGGCGATCTTCATCAGGATCGGGCTGCTGGTGACGTGCGGGTTGCCGTAGATGTGCAGGCCGCCCTCGATCCGCGAAAGCACCTTCGGTTTCTCGAGCAGCGGCATCCCCTGGGCCGCGGCGACGAACCCGGGCCGTCCGCTCCGGACACGGGGGTTTCCGGACTTGTCGATCACCGTCGGCACCCACATCTCCAGATCGAGACCGGTCGTGACCAGCACGTCGGCCTTCCGGACCATCTCGGCGAAGGAGGGTTTCGGACGGATGAAATGGGCGTCCTGATCCCCCCGGACGATCGAGGAAACCACCGCGCGGTCTCCCGCGATCTCCCGAACGAAGAAGGCGTAGTCCGGCAGCGTCGTCACGACCCGCAGGGGCGCGCCGGAACCGCTCGAGATCAGCAGTCCGAAAAGGAGTCCCCCGATCAGGATTCCGCGAAAACGTTTGGCGTTCATGAATGCACCTCGCGAGTTCTTCAATACCGCTCGTGCTTGTGCGGACCGGCGGCGACGATCGTTTGCAGCATGATGAGATGTTCGTCGGGGAAGGATTTCTCCTGGCCGCCGAGGTAGTCGTATTCCAGCCGCAGTCGAACGAAGGGGCTCTGCCACCAGGTCAGATAGGGACACGCCTGCCAGGCCCACGGGGAATTCGTTCCCGCGGAAAAGCCCGGTTCCGCGTAGGAGGCGTCGTCCGGTTCGAAATAGTCCAGACGGACCCCGGCCTCGAGGGTCCGCGTCAACTTGCTCTGCAACTCGGTATAGACGCCCCAGGAATCCAGGGTGTCCTCGCCGGACCCGTCCGGGGCGACCAGATCGCGGTTGCCGTAGTAGAACTCCGTCCGCCAGAGAAAATTCCGGTACCGCATCCGGTCGGTCGGTTCCCAGAGATACGTCAGATCCAGGCCGAGAACGGTCGTCCAGAGGGTGTCGTGGACCTCGATCGAGGCGCCGTCGGGTTGTTCCACGGGCCAGCGGTCGTTCGTGCCCGCCAGCCCGCTGATCCCGAGCTGCAGGTAGATGTCCTTGGTCAGGTCCCGGAAATTCCGGTAGCGCAGCAGGTACGCGGGTTCGCTGAACTCGTTTCCGGAGAAGAGCCGGTCGTTCGAGGCGTTGGTGAGCTGGAAGATCACCTCCTGGCTTCCGCCGAAGGCCGCGCCCGGGTTCCATTCCAGGGAGATCCCCGACTGGTTCAATCCCTCGGGACCGAGGATCTCCTGCAGGGGCAGCGGATAGTTCACCTGGTCGAGACCGTGCATGTGCCAGCGGTTCACGATCCCGAACTGCTGGCGGAACTTGCCGAGGGTCAGGTTCAGACCCGGCCGGAGCCCGAACCAGGTGACGTACGCCTCGCCCAGCTCCGTCTCGCCGCCTTCATGGAATTCGACGGCGCCTTTGAAGAGCGAATACGGATCCAGGTACGACTGGAAATGCAGGCCCAGGGTCCGGAAGAAGAATCCGGAATGATCCGTCCCATCGTCGTGCTCGGCGAAGTTTTCTCCGCCGGAACGGACGTACCGGGCAAGAAAATCCCCGACCAGGCTGATTTCGGGATTCAGGGCCTGCAGACCGATCGTGCCCGAGCGGAAGACGGTTTCCTCCCCCCGCGGGGCCGTTTCCTCCGCGGCGGCGGATTCGGCGGCGGCCCTGGCGGCTTCGCGCAGGGCCCGGATGGATTCCTCCGACGCCTTTTCCTTCTTTTCCTGCGCGGCCTGGATCGTGGCTTCCCGAAGCCCGCGGATTTCCTCCCGAAGCTGCTGGTTCTCGGCCTCGAGCGACCGGAGCCGCTCTTCGAGCTTTTCCAGGCGCCGGAGAACGGCGTCCTCCGGGCCGGACGGCTCCGGAACGGATTCCTGAGCCAGCCCCGATCCAATCGAGATGATGCAGAGCAAGCAGGCGATGACGGTCCATCGCATGATTCACGACCTCCGTGGTTCTCCCCCGAGGGGAACTGCGTGATGACAACGAGCGCGGAACGCGCGGACGTCAGCAGTTCGGGGAAACCGGAGGCGCTCTTTCGCAGGGAAGGACGCCGGCGTCGGGCCGCACGGCGGGACGCCGCGGCAGGCGCAACGCGGGGCGACGCACGAGGACGACGGGATCGTCGGATCTGCCGTCGGCGATGTCCGCGGACGTCCCCGCTACCCGACAGATCGAGCATTCCTCTTCCGAGTGGTGGGAACCATGGCCCTGGTGCGGGAGATCGAAGACCTCGCCGGCGCACGGCGCCTGCGCGTCGGCGGTCCGGATCCCCAGGGCGACATGGTGAATCCCGGGCGCCAGGAC
>CAYNBQ010000011.1:0-30541 GCA_964395275.1 uncultured Verrucomicrobiota bacterium | reverse complement strand
AACATGACATCCGATTGAAACAGAGGCATCCCGGGCAAGGCAATCCCCGGGGCGAGCCGGTGGGAATGGCTTCCCGATCGACCGTGCGCTGGGGCATGCTCGCCGGGGAAAGGCCGGACCCGGCCGATCCGGGACCGGCCGGCGGAGGCGAAACCATGAGCAATCTCGCACGATGGATGGGCACGGGCACGTTTACCCTCCTGGCCTTTGCAGGCCCTCTGGGCGGCCGCGGTTCCGCGTCCGACGCCTCCTCCGCCGCCGGCGCGGGAATCCGGTTCATCGTCCTGGGCGACAGCCAGCTCGATCATCCCGACGTCTTCGAACGGATGATTCACGAGGTCGAGATGCTGCGGCCCGATTTCGTGGTGCAGATCGGCGACATGATCCACGGATACACCTACGACGAAGAACGGCTGCGGGAGGAATGGCGGATCTTCCGTGCGCAGCTCGAACCGCTGACGGTCCCCTTCTACCCGGTTCCCGGAAACCACGACGTGGTGACCCCCCAGGCCGAAGCGGTCTACGGCGAGGTCTGGGGGAGGGGTCGGTACTACTACTCGTTCGACGCCGGGCCGGCGCACTGCATCGTCCTGGACTGCTGGCGGGGCGGGGAAGACGACCGCGTCGCAGCGCGGCAGCGGGAATGGCTGGCGGCCGATCTGCGGTCCTTTGCGGAGGGGCGCGACCGGCGGGGGGATGCGCCGCGAACCGCGGAATCGATCTTCGTCTTCGTGCACAGCCCCCTGTGGCGCTATCCGGTCGATCACCCCGGGCGGGCGGACTGGGAAGAGGTCCACGCCCTGTTGCGCGGGTACCCGGTGAAGATGGTGGCGGCGGGGCACACCCACGAGTACGTCTGGGAAGAACGCGACGGGATCCAGTACGTCGTTCTGAACAGTTCGGGCGAGATGCCGCAGAACGAGCGGGGCGGACTCTTCTTCGGATACCTGCAGGCGACCGTCGATCCGGGCGGGGATGCCCGGTACGCGGTGATCCGCGCCGGATCCGTCCTGCCGATCGACACCGTGGACGACCGGGACCGGCGGGAGATCGGCCCGATGACCCTGAAAGACGGAACGATCCGGGTGAGCCGCTGGGAGCCGGGCCTGCCCTGGGAAGGCGACCTTCCGGTGGCCGTCCCGAATCCCCTGGACAAATCCCGGCGTTTCCTTCTTTCCTGGAGGGTGCCGTACGGGGCGGAGGTGACGATCCGGCCCGAAAACCGGTGGGTCGAGGCGCCGGCCGGCGGCGAGGCGAACGTTTCCTTCCATCTCTCGACGCCGTCGGCCCCGGACGCCGACCGCATGCCCTGGCTGGAGGTCCGGACCGAGGAGACCGTGCGCACCGGCGCCGTATCGCGTTCCTGGGAGAAGCGGTACCGGCGCCGGCGGGCGAATCCGTCCCCCGGGGAATACGTCCCGCGGATTCCGCTGGAGGCGCCCGTCGTCTTCCGCGCCCGGTACGACCTGTTCGTTCCGCCGGTGGCGCGGGCGGCCAGGCGCACGGGCGAGATCCGGATCGACGGGATCTTCGACGAGGCCGACTGGGCGCGCGCGCAGGAAATCCGGGCGTTCCGGGGGAAAGACGGTTCCGATCCCGAAACGGAAACGGCCGTACGCTTCCTCTACGACGACGATGCGATTTACGTGGCCGCCCGGATGGAGGAACCGAACCCCGCGGAACTCGTCGCCCGGGCGGGGCCGCCGATTCCGTTGACGTGGAGCGACGACGATTTCGAACTTTTCTTCGACCCCGGAACGACCCGGCGGAAGTTCTTTCGCCTCTTTCAGAACGCCGCGGGCACGCGTTTCAACGCCCGTCCTCTCGGAACGCCGGACCGGTATTTCCGGAGCGATTACGAAAGCTCCCTGCGGATCGGCGACGACTTCTGGGCGTTGGAGATGCGCATCCCCTGGTCGGACCTCTCCCTGACGGAGCCCCCGGCGCAGGGGAGCGAGTGGGGACTCAACCTCGGGCGGCACCGGCCGCGCAGCCGGGAGCGGGAGATGCAGTGGGCGGGTCCCCTGTACGACCCGACCCGCTACGGAATCCTGCGGTTCGAGTAGGCGGAACCGTCATTCCCGGGGCACGGGCCAGTCTTCCGATTCCGTGCGGGCGGTGCGCATGATCTCCTCGATCCGGCGCACGACGTCCGGATGTTCCGCGGCGATATTCCGCGTTTCGCCGATATCCTCGGAGAGATCGTAGAGTTCGACGGGGCCGTTCGCCCCGTGCCGCACGCCTTTCCAGCGGCCCATGCGCACCGCCTGGTGGAACCCGCCTTCGAAGAACTCCCAGTAGAGATATTCCCGGGGCGGCAGATCCCGACCCTCCAGGGCGGGGACGACGGAGATCCCGTCGATGCCGCCCGGAACCGGGACGCCGGCCAGCTCGGCCGCCGTCGGAAGGAAATCCCAGAAGGCCCAGACGGCGTCGCTCACCGTCCCTGCGGGGACCCGGCCGGGCCAGCGCACGATCATCGGAACGCGGATCCCGCCCTCGTAGAGATCGCGCTTGATCCCGCGCAGGGGACCGGAACTCCCGAAGAAATCGGGGTTGTTGCCGCCTTCCCGATGCGGACCGTTGTCGCTGGTGAAGAAGACGACGGTGTTTTCGTCGATCCCGAGTTCCTTCAGCTTGTCGAAGATCCGTCCCATGTCGCGATCGAGACGCGTGACCATGGCGGCGTAGTTCTTCAGGGGTTCGGGCCAGTCCCTGTCGCCGTAGGGCTCGTTGTCCGGCGGTTCGAGCATCGCGTGGGGGATGGTGTACGCCATGTAAAGAAAGAAGGGTTCGTCGCGGTGGTTCTCGATGAACCTCAGCCCTCTCTCGGTGAACAGGTCGTGGGAATAGGTCCCCCTGGCGCCGCCGGCGTTGGCGTCGAGGATCACCTTCTCCTCGTTGCTCCACAGGAACGGCGGGTAGTAGTTGTGGGCGTTGTGCTGGTTCAGGTATCCGAACCACTCGTCGAACCCCTTGCGGTTCGGAATCCCGGAGGTGCCCGGTTCGCCCAACCCCCACTTGCCGAAGATCCCGGTCGCGTACCCCGCGTCGCGAAGAAGTTCGGCGACCGTGCGGTCCTCCTCGCGCAGGGGGACCCGCTCGCCGCGCACCGACGAGTTTCCCCGAACGCGGGTGTGTCCCGTGTGCTGCCCGGTCATCAGACAGGAACGCGACGGGGCGCAGACGGTGCATCCGGAGTAGACGTCGGTGAAACGCATCCCTTCCTCGGCCATCCGGTCGAGGTTGGGCGTCAGGATCTTCTTCTGCCCGTAGCTGCCGAGATCGGCGTACCCGAGATCGTCGGCCAGAACGAAGATGATGTTGGGCGGGCGTGCGGCTGCATTCACGGAATCCATCCCCCAGGGGTTGATGACGCTCACCATCGCCGCGAGCACGCCGAGGATCGCAGATCCTCGTCCGCCGGAACCGCGCACCCCGAAAAGTCGCCGGGACGCAATTCCTGCGCTTCTTCCGCGCCGGGCCATTGATTTCATCCGCAGATCCTGAGGCGGTTTCCCGCATCCTCCGGACTTCGTGCTTCGCGTCGAAACGGCCGAAAGGATACCCTCGGCACGGCCGGCGGCAAAAGAAAAAGCCCGGAATTTCGCCTCGACCCCGTTTCGAAAACAGGGGCGATGCATTTCCCTTTTGCCGACCGCAGCCGATTGTTATCGTGACGCTTCCTGGGGGAGAGATGTTCAAGAACCCGTACATGCGAAACCTCCCGAGCAAGGCGGCGCGAGCGGGGAAACGACTCTTCACCAACCCGAGGGATTTCTGGATCAGCCTGAAGGCCTACGCCTTGCCCGCCAGATCCGGGACGATCCAGGTCAACGGCGTCAATTTCGAGATCGACCTGGAACTCGATCCCCTGATGAGGAGCATGTACTTCCGCTCCTACGAATTCCTCCTGACACGCACGATCGAACGCTTCCTTCGGGAAGGGGACATCTTCATCGACGTCGGCGCCAACGTCGGATACATCTCCGCCTTCGCGCTGGGATTGGTCGGCAGGAGCGGAGAGGTCCACGCCTTCGAACCGGTTCCCCGCTACCTGGCGCGACTGCGGAAGGTGCGGGACGACAACCCGGACTACCGCCTCCACGTCAACGGCGTCGCCCTCGGCGAACGGGAGGGGACCGCGCGGATCGCCGTTGCCGGAGATCGGAACATCGGGTTCAACACGATGGTCCCCGGGTTCATGCGGAAAGACGGCGTCAGCGAGGAAGTCGAGGTCCGGGTGATCACATTGAGCGATTACCTTTCCGCCGGAAACATTCGGAACGTCCGGCTTGTGAAGATCGACACCGAGGGATTCGAGTTCCCCGTCATGCGCGGGTTCGAACCCTTCCTGCGGCAGACGGACGAACCGCCGGTCATCATCACCGAGATCGCTCCAGGGGCCTACTCGCAACTCGGAACCTCCTGCGGGGAGTTCGCCCGGTTCATGGAAGATCTCGGCTACGTCGCGCGAAGCATCGACCGCCTCCGGCCGGTCGACGTCGGCGCGCTCGATCGGACCGTCGACGTCGTTTTCCTTCCGCAGAAGATCGACCGGGAAATCGCGGGGAGCGGGCGGCGACCCTGAACGCGCCCTGTCCCGCATCGTCCGGCGGGCAGCCGATTCGCCCTTGACAAGATCCGCCGAGGCGGGCAGGGTTCCGCAGTCGGACATTTTGGATCCTTCCGTGAGCGGAGGAACCGCGGTTTCGCATCCGAAAGGAGGGGGTTGATGGGCACACCGGAATCGACGCCGCCGCCGATCGAAACGCAAATGACGGACGAGGACGTTCGAATGTGGGCGATGTTCCTGCACCTGTCGCTCCTGGCGGGGTTTATCGTGCCCTTCGCGGGCCTGATCGCGCCGATCGTCATCTGGCAGATCAAGAAGACGGAAATGCCGGAAATCGATGTCCACGGCAAGATCGTGGTCAACTGGATCCTGTCGGCGCTGATCTACGGGATCGTGTCGTTTTTCCTGATCTTCCTGGTGATCGGGATCCCGATGCTGGCGGCCCTGGCCATCCTGAGCATCGTTTTCCCCATTATCGGCGGGATCAAGGCGAACAACGGCGAGGTGTGGAAGTATCCTCTCTCGATTCCGTTCCTGAAGTAGGCGGCGCAACGGACCCCTCCCCGCCGCGACGCCGCGGTCCTTCGGCTCCTTCGTTCGAAGGCCCGTCCGCGCCCGCGTCGGCGGGAGGGACGTCATGAGAACGGCGCGGTATCTGTGGACACCGGGCATCGTGGCCCTGCTCTGTTTGATGCCGCTGCTGATCCTCCGCTGGGGGTTTTCTCCGGAGACGGGCTTTCTCCGGCTGATCCGTTTCAGCGAACGGTTCGAGACGAGGCGGTTCGCGGAGATCGATCGGCTGCGGCCGTCCGTTGAAACCTTCCCGGGCTACGACGGGCAGTTCTACGCGCAGATCGCGCTCGATCCGACCCTGCGGCGCGAAGGGTTTGCCGAGGTTCTCGACGGCCCGCTCTACCGGGGCCGCCGCATCGGACTGCCCCTTCTGGCGTGGTGCATCGGGCTGGGCCGCGGCCGCGCGGTCCTCCAGGCGTATGCGCTGCTCAATTTCGTATTCTGGGCGGTCCTGCTCCTCCTGCTGGGTCGGCGGACGCGGTTCCGCGCCCCGCGGGACCTGCTTCTCGCCGGAGCCATGCTCTGGAGTACGGGAACCCTGGTTTCCCTGGCCCGCGCCCTGACCGATCTGCCGGCGGCGGTTCTGGGCGTGGCATCCCTCTGCGCCGGCAGAGGATGGTTCGCGGGCAGCCTTCTGCTGGGGGTTGCGGCGATTTTCAAGGAGACCTGGGCGCTCGGGTTTCCTTCCCGGGCGTGGCCGTTCGAAGAGGGAACGTTTCGGCCGCGCCGATTCGTTCTCTCCCTCGTGGTGATGGTCCTGCCGCTCGCGGCATGGCTCGCCTACGTCCACCGCGTTCTCCCCCCGGGAAGCGGAGGAGGCGGAAACTTCGCCCCTCCCTTCGCGGGCCTGGTCTCCAAGTTCGGGGACGCGATCCGCGCCCTCGCCGTCGATTTTCCGGGTCCCTCGCGCGCATACGCCGTCCAGCGGATCTTCGAGGTGCTCTGCCCGTTGTCGTTGTCGGCGCAGGCCGCCTATCTGCTGGCCCGCCCGCGGGTCTCGGATCGAACGTGGAGACTCGGAATCGGATTCGCGGTGCTGATGCTCCTGTTGGGAACGGACATCTGGAAGGAACAGTACGCGTACGCCCGCATCCTCCTGCCGCTGACCTTCGTCTTCAACCTGCTGATCCACCGGGAGGAGAGCGGCGCCCGTTTCGCGGCCTGGTATCTCGCCGGGAATCTCGGAATGGGATGGATGATCCTGATGACCCTCGGCGGCAACCCGTGACCCGCCCTGCCCGCGGCGAAGGCCTTCGAAAGTCGGGTTGGGCGTTTGCGTCGAGGCGAAACGAACGTAAGGTAGCGCCCGGAGAACGAATCCATGGCACAGATCGTCCGATATCCCGATGAACGACTCCGCCGTTCCGCGCGCGCGGTCGACGCGTTCGACGAGCGCCTGCGGGAGATCGCGGAAGACATGATCACGACGATGGAAGCGGCGTCCGGCGTCGGCCTGGCCGCGCCGCAGATCGGCCTGCTCAAGCGGATCGTGATCGTCGATATCCGTCCGATGACCCAGGTGCAGGACGAAAAGGGGATTCCGAGGGTACGGCATCCCCTGGAAGACCGGATGCCGCTGGCACTGGTGAACCCGGAGATCGTGGATCGCGGAGGTTTGCAGATCGGCCAGGAAGGCTGTCTCAGTCTCCCGGAGATCTGGGCGGACGTGAAGCGGGCCCGCTGGGTTCGCGTGGCGGCCCGGGACGTTTTCGGCAAATCGCTCGATTTCGAGTGTTCCGACTTCTTCGCCCGGGCGGTGCAGCACGAGATCGATCATCTCGACGGGGTGCTGTTCATCGATCACCTGGACGCGGAATCGCTGCGCACGGTCCGCCCCGGACTGCGCAAGCTCGAGAAACAGTTCAAACGCCGCAAGCCGGCGTCGGCCGGCCGGCGGTAGGCGAGGCGAAATCGTTTTTCGTTCCTCCGCCGAACGAAGACGGGACGGGACGATCCGGCGCGGAACCGGACGGCGCAATCCGCCTCCAGGAATCGGCTCGCGGGGATCCGGGGTCGGGGCGGCCCCGCCCCGCACGGCACGCCTCCGGAATCGGCCGATGTGGATCGGCCTCCTACTCTGCCGACACGCCGGCGCCGCCCCGCGCCGGCGCCGGGCAGGATCTTTTCTTCCTTCCCGATGTTCCCCCCTTACGGACGGGGGCGTCCCGGCACCACAGGCCGTCCTTCGCGGGAGGGGGCGGGATCATCCGCACGGCGCGCGCTCGCGGGACGTATCGACCTTGTGGCTAAAAGGTGGAATCTCTACCTCCCGGAAACCTCCCCGAAAGGTGTCCCGCTCGCGCTCACCGCCGCGCTCGCGGGACGTATCGACCTTGTGGCTAAAAGGTGGGGGGAGCCTCGTCGGGGGACTGGAGGGCGCTGAGGTAGAGAAGCCGGCTGCGGGTGTCCTTCGCCTCGGAGATGTAGTCGAGATAGGCGCGCATGACGTCCAGACGGGTCACGACGCCCACGAACTTCTCCCCCTTCATCACCGGCAGGATGCAGTGGGTGTGATCCGATTCGGCGAAGATCTTCGCGACCGTCAGAAGGCTGGTTTCCTCGGCGATCCGCGGGGGATCCGGATCCAGATGATGTTCGAGCGAGCCAGGGAAGACCCCGGAATCCACCACGTTCACCAGGCAGATCATCAGGCCCTGCTGGGAAAAGACGCCCAGGAGCCGGCCCTCGGAATCCACGACGGGGGCGCCGGCGGCCTCCGTCTCCAGGAGCCGGCGCGCCGCTTCCCGGACCGGCATGTCCGGCGGAAAGATCAGCGGCTTCTTCTCCATGAAATCCGCCGCCCGGGGAACCGGTTTCACGGGCTCACCTCCTCCCGGGGAGGGTGCAACAGTCGCGGTTTCCGTCCGGGTCGCCCTGCGGTTTCGCCGGGGCGGAATCGCACTGCCCGCAGCGTCCGGACCCGTCGCAGCTCGCGCCGGTCCCGCTGCAGCTCTTGCGCATCGCGCGCCCCCCCAGCAGGAGCCCCGACGCCATCGCCAGCACGCCGAAGCCGACCGCCGCGACCGCCGCGAGCAGGGTCACCAGGAAGTCCATCGTCAGCCTCCGAAATCGTCGAAGAAGATACTCTCCGGTTCGACGCCGAGTTGGTCAAGCATCTGGAGGACGGCGGAAACCATCATCGGCGGTCCGCACATGTAGTACTCGATGTCTTCCGGGGCGGGATGATCCTTGAGATAGAGATCGTAGAGAACCTGGTGGATGAACCCGGTCGGCCCCGTCCATCCGTCCTCCGGCAACGGGGCGGAAAGCGCGATGTGGAAAGAAAAGTTCGGGTGTTCCTCTTCCAGCTTCCGGAACTCCTCCTGGTAGAAGAGTTCCCGCAGGCTCCGTCCCCCGTACCAGTAGGAGATCTTCCGGCGGCTGTTGCGGGTCTTGAGCAGTTCGAAGATATGGCTGCGCAGGGGCGCCATGCCGGCGCCGCCGCCGATGTAGACCATCTCGCGATCGGAATCGTGGATGAAGAATTCTCCGTAGGGACCGGAGACGGTGACCTTGTCGCCCGGCTTCAGACTGAAGATGTAGGAGGAGGCCTTGCCCGGCGGGGTTCCCTCCGGCGCGCCCGGGGGCGGCGTGGCGATCCGCACGTTGAGCATGATGATGCCCTTCTCGGCCGGATAGTTCGCCATGGAATAGGCGCGGGAGACCTCCTCGTCGACGTCCGAGCTGTAGCGCCACAGATCGTAACGGTCCCAGTCGTCGCGGTATTCCTCTTCGATCTCGAAATCCCGGAATTCGACGTGGTGCGGCGGCACCTCGATCTGCACGTATCCGCCCGCCTTGAAATCGAGATCCTCGCCTTCGGGCAGTTTCAGGACGAGTTCCTTGATGAAGGTGGCGACGTTCCGGTTCGAGACGACCTCGCAGTCCCAGCGCCGGCTCGTGAAGGCCTCCGGCGGCACCTCCACGACCATGTCGTGCTTGACCGCGACCTGGCAGGCCAGCCGTTCCCCCTCCCGCGCCTCGCGTCGGTTGATGTGGGCCTGTTCCGTCGGGAGGATGTGCCCGCCCCCGGCGAGCACCTTCACCTTGCACTGCCCGCACGTTCCGCCGCCGCCGCAGGCCGAGGCGACGAAGATCCCGTTGTCCGCCAGAACCCCGAGCAGCTTCCCGCCGCGCGGCACGGCCAGTTCCTTCTGGTCGTTGACGCGGATCGTCACCGCCCCGCTGGGAATCAGCCGGGCCTTCGAAAGGAGGATCAGTGCCACCAGGACGACGATGATCGCCGTGAACAGCGTGACGCTGACGATGATCTCGCCCATCAGAACTGGATCCCCGCGAAGGCCATGAAGGCCAGGGCCATGAGTCCGGCGGTGACGAACGTCAACCCGAGGCCCCGCAATCCGGGCGGCGGATTGCTGTAGGAAAGCCGTTCCCGGATTCCGGCGAGCAGGGTGATGGCCAACGCCCAACCGGCGCCGGAACCGAGGCCGTAGACCACGCTTTCGGCGAAGTTGTAGTTGCGCTCGACCATGAAGAGGGAGCCGCCCAGGATGGCGCAGTTCACCGTGAGCAGGGGCAGGAAGATGCCCAGGGCGTTGTAGAGCGCGGGCGCGTACCGGTCCAGCACCATCTCCAGGATCTGGACCGCGGCGGCGATCACGCCGATGTAGGTGATCAGCCCCAGGAAGGTCAGGTCGAGATCCGCCCCGACGCTCAGGCCCATCCACCCCCGGGACCCCGCCTTCAGGATGTGCTGGTAGATCACATTGTTGACCGGGACCGTCACCGTCTGCACGACGATGACGGCGATCCCCAGGCTGAAGGCGGTCCGGACGTTCTTCGAGACGGCCAGGAAGGTGCACATCCCGAGGAAGAAACTGAGGGCCAGGTTCTCGATGAGCGCGGACTGGATGAAGAGGTTGACGTAGTGCACGGTCCTAGTCCTCCTCGATCTGCTCGGGTTTCCACGTGCGCAGCGCCCAGATCAACAGGCCGATGATGAAAAACGCGCTCGGGGGAAGAAGCATCAGGCCGTTGGGCACGTACCATCCGCCCTCCGATTGCGTCCGCAGGATTTGCCAGCCGAAGAGGCTGCCCGACCCCGTCAGTTCCCGGATGAAGGCCACCGCCAGGAGCACGGCGCTGTAGCCCAGGCCGTTGCCCACCCCGTCGAGAAAGCTCAGCCACGGCCGGTGGCTCATCGCGAATCCCTCGGCCCGGCCCATGACGATGCAGTTGGTCACGATCAGGCTGACGAAGACCGAGATCTGCTTGGAGATGTCGAGGAAATAGGCGCGCAACACCTGGTCGACCACGATCACGAGCGAGGCGATGATGGTGATCTGGACGATGATCCGGATGCTGCTGGGGATGTGGCGCCGGATCGCGCTGATGGCGGCGTTCGAAAAGGCGACCACCAGCGTGACGCTGATGCTCATCACCAGCGCGGTCTCGAGTTTCCCGGTGACCGCCAGCGCCGAGCAGATGCCCAGCACCAGCGCGGCGATCGGGTTGCGGTTGAAGATCGGGTCGAGGAGGACCTCGCGCGCCTTCGGTTCAGCCATGGAGTCCCCCTTCCTGCGCCTGCCGTTCGAAGTAGGCCATGACCCCCCTGTCCCCGAACCAGAAGCGCATGAGATTCGTCACGCCGTTGCTGGTGAGGGTGGCGCCTGAGAGGGCGTCGATCTCGAACGCGGCCTCCGGGCTTTCCGGCTTGATCTCCCCCTTCACCAGGCGGATCCGGACGTTGCCTTCGTCGTCGTAGATCTTCTTGCCGGGCCAGAGGGCCCGCCAGGTCGGATTCACGATTTCCCCTCCCAGGCCCGGCGTCTCGCCGTGCTCGTAGAAGGTGATCCCCCGGACGGTCTTCAGGTCCCGGTCGATGGCGACGAACCCCCACATCGTCGACCACAGACCCTTGCCCCGGATCGGCAGGACGACCGCGTCGATCCGGTCGCCCTTCTTCACCAGGTAGACTTCGGCGTATTTCTCGCGGCGCTGCAGGCCGGCGATGTCCTCTTCCCGCGGGAGCTTGTCTCCCCGGGCGGGATCGGTCTGCTCGAGCAGCGCCTCGCGGTCCGCGCCTTCGGCGTCGACGTATTTCCCCGTGTCGAGGTCGACGATCCGCGGCTCGATCCGCCGGAAGGCCTCGTCGATCGATCCCTGCGGATCGTAGAGGCCGGCGGCGATCAGGATGTTCTTCTTCCGATCGAACGCGCGGGCCTTCTCCTGGGGCCCCCGGAGACTCACCGACGCCACCGAAACGAGCAGCGAACAGGAGACCGCGACGGCGATCGCCATCCCGAAGGTCTTGGCTGCGGATTCATTCGGCACAGCGGACGGCCCTCCGTCGGATGTTGGCCTGGTAGACGAACCAGTCGATCAACGGCGCGCAGACGTTCCCCAGCAGGATCGCCAGCATGACGGCCTCCGGATACGCCGGGTTGACGACGCGGATCAGCACGGTCAGGGCGCCGATGCCCGCTCCGTAGATCCAGCGGCCCGTGTTCGTCTGGGCCGCGGAGACGGGATCGGTCGCCATGAACACCAGCCCAAAGGCGAATCCTCCGACCACCAGGTGCCAGTGGGGCGGCATGGCGAACATCGGATTCGAAGAACTTCCCAGGCCGAAGAAGACCGCGCCCATCGCCAGCGCCCCGAGGAGCATCGAGAGCATGATCCGCCACGATCCGATTCCCGTGATCAGCAGCACCGCGGCGCCGATCATGCAGGCCAGCGCGGAGGTCTCCCCCATCGACCCCGGGATCGTTCCCAGGAACGCCTGCGTCCAGGTCACGTGCACGGCCTCCATCCCCGCGGCGGCCTTCGCCGTGGAAAGGGCGGTCAGCGGCGTGGCGCGCGTGATCCCGTCCAACGCCACCCAGACGGTGTCGCCCGTGATGTGCGCCGGATAGGCGAAGTAGAGAAAGGCCCGGCCGGCCAGCGCGGGGTTCAGGAAGTTCCTGCCGGTGCCGCCGAAGAGTTCCTTGGCGATCAGGATCCCGAAGCTCATTCCCAGCGCCACCTGCCAGAGAGGGATCGCGGGCGGCAGGGTCAGGGGGAAGAGGAGGGAACTGACCAGGAGGCCCTCGTTGATCTCGTGTTTGCGCACCACGGCGAAGAGCACTTCCCAGAAGGTTCCCGCCAGGACGGCGACGAAGTAGACCGGCAGAAACCAGAGGGCCCCGTGCAACAGGTTCGCCCAGAAACTCGCCGGATCGTGTCCGACATGGAGCAGGGAGAGAACGGCGCCGCGCCATCCCTCGACCCGGTCCATGCCGATCTCCGCCATGAGGCGGTTCGCCTGGTAACCCGTGTTCCACATCGCCATGAAAACCGTCGGAACCAGGGCCGCCACGACGACGATCATCAGCCGCTTCAGGTCGAGGGCGTCGCGGACGTGGGGGGCGCCCTTCGTCGGGCGATCGGTCCCGTACAGGAACGTGTCCAGAGCCTCGTAGAAGGGATGGAGCCGGGCGAACCTGCCTCCCTCTTCGAAAGCCGGGCGGATGCGCTCGAGGAATCTTCGCATCGTGCTCATCCTTCCTTCTCGATGCGGGTGAGCAGGTCGCGCAACGGCGGACCGTAATCGTTCTTCCCGGGACAGACGAAGGAGCAGAGCGCCAGGTCCTCTTCGTCCAGTTCCAGGCATCCGAAGGCCAGGGCCCGCTCGAGATCGCCCACGGCGATCGCCTTGAGCAGGGCCACCACGGGCAGGTCCAGGGGCATGACCTTGTCGTAGACGCCGATCGGGATGATCGCGCGCGGATCCCCCTGGGCCGCGGTGGTGAAATCGTATTCCCTGCGCCGCGCGACGAACGCCGACAGATAGGCGCCCGTGGCCGAAAAACGGTTCAGCCCGGGGGCGAGCCAGGAAAGAAACGCCCGGCCGCGCACGTCCGAGATCGCGGAGACCTGCAGGTGATACCGCCCGAGGAACGCCTCCGGCCCTTCGGCGGTTCTCCCGGAAAGAACGCATCCCGAGATCGCCCGGACCGGGGAATCCGGCAGCTCGCCCGCGAGCAGGTCCTCCACCGACGCCCCGATGCACGTGCGCACCAGCCGGGGGTTCTTCACCACGGGACCGGCCAGGGAAATCACGCGTTCGGGGTCGAACCGGCCCGTGAGGAAAAGTCGGCCGACGGCGGCGACGTCCTGGCAGCCGATGTGCCAGACCGTCCGTTCCTCCCCGACGGGATCGATCATGTGGATGTGCGTCCCGGGCAACCCGGCCGGGTGCGGACCGGCGAACTCGTGAACGGAGATCCCCTCGAGATCGTCTCCGGGAACGGCCGCGCCGGGGCGCCGGCAGAGATGCACGGCGCCGTCGGTCAGACGGCTCAGCACGCGCAGTCCGGCGAGGAAATCCCCGTGCCGCCCTTCGAGAACGACCGCCGGATCCGGGGCGAGGGGCCGGCTGTCGATGGCGGTGACGAAGATCGACCGGGGCACGCTGTCGGGCGCGGGGATCTTGCTGTAGGGACGCGCGCGCAAGGCGGTCCAGAGGCCCGAGGCCACGAGCTGGTCCCGCACGGTCTCCCGATCCAGGCGCGCGAGGTCCCCTTCCGCGAACCGTTGGAAGGTCTCCTCTTCCCCGGAATCGTCGACGCGGACGACGACCGACAGGAACCTCCGCTTCTCGCCCCGGTGGACGGCGACGACCTCCCCCGCCGCCGGCGAGGTGAACCGGACCCCGGGATTCTTCTTGTCGGTGAAGAGCAGTCCACCGCGTTTGACGCGGGCGCCGGGTTCCACCGCGATCGTGGGACGCATCCCGACGTAATCGTCCCCGAGCAGCGCGACGTGCCGCGGCGCGGGCGCGTCCCGGACCGCCTGCTCCGGCTTGCCGGAGATCGGAACGTCGAGACCCTTTCGGATCGGGATCACGGCGCACCCCCCGGCGTCGCCCGGCGCAGGCCGGACCCGGTCGGGTCCGGAAGCGCAACGGGAAGAAGCGTCCCCTGCATCAATCCATTCAAGACCATCGTTTTCCCCGGGGGTCTGTATACGACCCGGGAGGCTTCTTTGAAACCGGAAATCCGGGACGCCGGGTTCGGAGACCACGGCCGCCCCGCTCGAATCCCGCGCGCAATCCGCCGACGCAGACGCCGGGAAAACAGGGGCATATACCACCGGACGTCGCGCGGGGCAATCCCCGTCGGCCCGCCCGGATCGGCCGCGGGAAAAGCGCGCGCGTTCCCGGCGTCGCAGGCGTAGACGGATGCCGGATTGCCTCCTATGATGCGGTTCATTGTCGACTTTTCTCCCGTCGCAAAGGTCGGACGGCCGCGATTCGGACACTCCGCCGGCCGTTTCCGTCCCGGCAGATCCGCCCGACCGGCGGATCGAAACGGGGAGGCGGGGATCCGGATATCGCAAAAGGTCGACGGCGGGACAGAGGAAGACGCTTGCCCCCCGTCCCGACCGACCGGCGCCGGAACCGGCCGGTCTCCCGCTTGCGCGAGATGCTGCAGCGAGTAGACTGGCGCGAATCGCCGCCGGCAGACCGTCGAAAGACGCGGGGGAAGCCGGCGGACGGTTCGCCCCGGGAGGGGCCCCGACGGGAGGCGGCCGATGAAGGACCCATTGCGGGAACGATCCGGGCGAGGCCGCGGTTCGAACTGGGCGTTGTCGTCGATCGGCATCGAGGTGCTGGTCGACGTGGTTCTGGGAGCCGCCCTGGGATACTGGCTGGATCGACGGTTCGGAACCGAGCCCTGGCTGCTGATCGCGGGACTGCTCTTCGGAATCGCGGCGGGATACTGGACGTTGTTCAAACTTTTGCGTAGGAGAGAAGGTTCCGGAAACGGCGACGGAGAAAACCGGGATCGAAACGAAGGCGAACCATGAGCTGGTGGCTGGGAATCTCGCTGGGATCGGCGGCGGCGTTGCTGCAGTACGCGCTGCGCCGGCGGGCCCACGTCCGATGGGTGCGATCGGGCCGCATTCCCGGAGCGCTGCGCATCGTCGCTCACCTGGCGCTGCGCCTTCTCATCGTCTGTTCCCTCCTTTTCGCCGTGGCGGAGGGCCGCCCTGATCTGGCGGTCCCGATGGGCCTGGGACTCGCCCTGACCGCAACCGCGCTGCTGATTCCGGCCACCTGCAAGACCCACACCCTGTACGAGAACCGGAAGCCGTCATGACCGAAGTCTTCAACCGAATCATCCACGTGCAGCACACGGTGATCCCCTTCGGACCGGAACTGCGGATCGGCCCGGTGGATCTCACCATCACCAACGAGGTCGTGATGCTGCTGCTGGCGGCGGCGCTGACCTTTTTCTTCTTCCGCGTGGCCGCGAAGAAGACCGGAACGATTCCCCGCGGCAAGTACGTGAACCTCTGGGAAGCGATGTTCTCCTTCATCCAGGATTTCCTGGTGAGGGATTTCATCGGCCCCCAGGCGATCGGCGCCTGGACGCCCTTCATCGGCACGATCTTCTTCTTCGTGCTCTTCTGCAATCTTCTCGGCCTGGGACCGATTCCGGGGGTGTTCACGGCGGCCACGGCCGAGGTGAGCGTGACGCTGACCCTGGCGCTGATCTCCATCTCGGTGGTCATCGTCGCGAAGATCCTGCAGGACGGGATCGGGGGCTTCCTGAAGATGTTCGTTCCGTCCGGGGTGCCCGCGTGGATCCTTCCCCTGCTGGTGCCGATCGAGTTTTTCAGTTTCCTGGCCAAGCCCTTTTCCCTGTTCGTCCGGCTGGCGGCGAACATGTTCGCCGGGCACATGGTTCTGGCGGTTTTTCTTGCCATGACGATCGCGGCGGTGAAGCTTTCGTGGACGATCCTGATCGCGCCCTTCCCCTTTCTGGTGGTGCTGATCATGAACCTGTTCGAGATCTTCGTCGCCTTCATCCAGGCCTTCATCTTCGCCGCGCTGACGGCGATGTATCTGGGCCAGGCGCTTTTGGAGGAACACTAGGGCGGAAGGCCGGTCCCCGGAGATCCGACCGCCCGCGCCCGGAGTTCGTCCGGGAGGGGTTCCCCGGCGGGGGAGCCGAAAAGAAATCGGAGAGGAGCAAGAGACGTTATGGACGCAGCAGCACTGGCGTGGCTCGGGGCCGGGCTGGCGATCGGACTGGCGGCGGGAGGAACCGGCATCGGCATGGGGTTCCTCGCGGGCAAGGCCACCGAAGCGGTCGCGCGGCAGCCGGAACAGACCCCGGTGATCCAACGGTTCATGATCCTGGGCATCGCCTTCGTCGAGGCCCTGGCCCTTTACGCCTTCGTGATCGCCATCCTCCTGATGACGAAGAAGGCGGGCGGATGACCCGGTCCGGACGGGAGACGTCCCGGGGATGTCTCTTCTTCCAGGAGTACGAATGATGCGCAGAATCAGCGCCCTGTTGATAACGATGGCTCTGGCCTGCAACGTCGCTTCGGCGGTGACGCCGCCGGAGGGCGGCGCCGGTGCGGGAGAGATCCAGTTCATGCATTTCGAGCCGGGTCTGATGATCTGGACCCTGGTGATTTTCGTCGCACTGCTGGCGCTCCTTTCCCGCTTCGCCTTCCGGCCGATCGCCCAGGCCCTCGTGGAGAGGGAACAGCGCATTCGGGACTCGGTCGAGACCGCCAGGAAGACGCGCGAGGAAGCCGAAGAAATCCTTGCCAAGTACCGTGCCCAGCTCGACGAGGCCCGCGCCGAGGCCCGGAAGATCCTCGAGGAAGGCAGGAACCAGGCCGAGGAAACGCGCCGCGAGATCACCGACAAGGCCCGCCAGGAATCGCAGAGGATCCTGGAAGCCGCCCAGGCCGAGATCGAACATCTCCAGGCCAAGAGCCTGGAGGAGCTTCGCGAGACCGTGGCCCATCTCTCGGTGCGGATCGCCTCGGAACTCGTCCGCGCCAGGGTGGACGACAAGGAGAACCGGAGGCTGGTCGACGAGTTTCTCGACGACCTGAAGACGCATGACACGGCCACTGGCTGAAGCCTATGCCAAGGCCCTCTTCGAGATCGCCTCGGCCGAAGACGCGATCGTGGCCGCCCACGCGGAAGTCGTCTGCGTGCGGGAACTGATCGCGCAGAATCCGGAACTCCGGGCGCTCCTGCGGGATCGCACGATCCTCTCCGAAGGCAAGAGAAACGCCCTGGTGGAACTCCTGGGGGACCGGATCCATCCGCTGGTGACGGGATGGATCTCGCTGCTGGCGGCGCAGGGCCGGGCCCCGATCCTCGAACAGGCGATGGAGGCCTTCCTCGAACTCTCGGCCAGCGGGCCCGAGGAGGTCGTGGGCGACGTCGAAAGCGCCCTGCCGCTCACGGAAGACGAGGTGCGCCGGCTGGAAGAAGCCCTCTCGGAGCATTTTCACAAGCGGGTGCGCCTGGCGTCGCACGTCGTCCCGGAACTCATCGGCGGCGTGCGCGTGCGGGTGGGATCCCGCGTCATCGACGGAAGCCTGAAACGGCAGTTGCAACAGATCTACGAACGACTGGTGAGTTGAGGCCGCGTCGCGACCTCGATCGGAAGGGTACCGAGGCATGGCGGAATTGAAGATCAACGCCGAGGAAATCCGCGAGACGCTGCGTCGGAATTTCGAGGCGTACCGCGCGGAACTGGGCGAAGAAGAGGTCGGCACCGTTTTCGAATCGGGCGACGGCATCGCCCGGGTCCGGGGCCTTCCCAACTGCATGGCCGAAGAGATGCTCGAACTGCCGGGGAACATCTACGGCGTCGCCCTGAACCTCGACGAAGACGAGGTGGGGATCATGATCCTGGGCGATTACACCCGGATCGAGGAAGGCAACCCGGTGCGCCGGACCGGCAACGTCCTGCAGGTCCCCGTCGGCGACGCGCTCCTGGGACGGGTGATCAACGCGATCGGCATGCCGATCGACGGCCAGGGCCCGCTGCGCACCGAGGAATTCCGGCCGGTTTCCGCTCCCGCGCCGAACGTCGTCCAGCGCCAGCCCGTCAAGAAACCGCTGCATACGGGCATCAAGAGCGTCGATTCGATGATCCCGATCGGCCGCGGGCAGCGCGAGTTGATCATCGGCGACCGCCAGACCGGCAAGACCGCCCTGGCGGTGGACACGATCCTCAATCAGAAGGATACGGACGTCTTCTGCGTCTACGTGTCGATCGGACAGAAGCTTTCGACCACCGCGAAGGTCGTGCAGACCTTCCGGGAACACGGGGCCATGGAGTACACGGTGGTCATCTCGGCCGACGCCGGGGATCCGGCCTCGTTGCAGTACATCGCGCCCTATGCCGGATGCGCCATCGGAGAGTATTTCCGCGACGGCGGACGGCACGCGCTGGTGGTCTACGACGATCTCTACAAGCAGGCGGTGGCCTACCGGCAGGTCTCCCTGCTGCTGCGGCGCCCCCCGGGACGGGAGGCCTTTCCCGGGGACATCTTCAATCTCCACTCCCGCCTGCTCGAACGGGCGGCCAAGATCCGCGAGGACTACGTCCTGGCGCCGAAGGACGCCGGGGAGACGCCCGACAAGGGCGTCGACGGCCGCGTCTACCCGGGGGAACGGGGACTGGAGGAGGCGCGCGCGGCGCTGGAGAAGCATCCGGACGCCGACCGGCTCGAGATCCGCATGATCCCGGGCACGGGAGGATCCCTGACGGCCCTGCCGATCGTCGAAACGCAGGAAGGCGATTTCTCGGCGTACATTCCCACGAACGTCATCTCGATCACGGACGGCCAGATCTATCTCGAGAGCGACCTCTTCCACCGCGGGATCCGGCCCGCGATCTCCGTCGGCCTGTCGGTGTCGCGGGTCGGCGGGGCCGCCCAGGAACCGGCGATGAAGAAGGTCGCCGGCCGACTGCGCCTGGATCTGGCGCAGTACCGCGAACTGGCGGCGTTCGCGCAGCTCAGTTCCGACCTGGATCCGGCCACCCGCGCCCAGTTGAACCGCGGGGAGAAGATGACCGAACTGCTGAAGCAGCCGCAGTACGAACCCATCCCGATGGAAGAACAGGTGGTGGTCATCTGGGCCGGCGGCAACGGATACCTCGACGATCTGCCCACGCCGGCGGTGGCCGAGTTCAGCCGGGAGTTCGTCGCCTTCCTGAAGACCGGGCACGGCGACGTGTTGAGAACGATCCGCGATACGGGCCGTCTCGAGGAAGAAACCGAGGCCGCGTTGCGCAAGGCCGCGGACGAGTTCAAGACGATCTACCAGCCGAAGGCGACGTGAGGACGGCCGGGAAAGAGCCGAAATGCCGAGCACCCGAGACATCCGAGGACGGATCCGCAGCATCCGGAACATCCAGCAGATCACGCGCGCCATGGAGATGATCGCCTCGGCCCGGCTGCGCAAGGTCCAGGAACGGGCGACGAAGGGGCGCCCGTTTGCGGACCGGCTCTCGGAAATCCAGCGCGAGGTCGGCGAATCCTTCACCGCGTCCTCCCACCCGCTGCTCGTGCGGCGGCCCCTGCGCAGGGCCGGCATCGTGGCGGTGACCTCCAGCCGGGGCCTCTGCGGCGGGTACAACGCCGTCCTGATGGAAGAGGCCGCCCGCGTCGCCCGGGAGAGGCGTTCCGAAGGCGCCGAGGTGGGCATGATCCTCGTCGGACGGAAGGGCCGCAGCTACCTCTCGCGGTGGAACCTTCCCCTCGACGAACAGTTCGATTCCCCCGGGATCGAGATCCCCGCCGAAGACGTCGGCAGGATCACGCGCTACCTCGTGCAGGCGTATTCCGAGGAACGCTACGACCGGATCGACCTGGTCTACACGGCGTTCCGCAGCATGGGGGTTCACCCGCCCCGCAGCATCGAACTCCTGCCGATCGAACACGCCCCGGAACCCTCGGCCGCGGAAGGGGAACCGGTGCCTCCGCGGCGTTCCATGAGTTTCGAACCGCCCGCCGAGGCGCTGCTGGACCGCCTCCTGCCCCTCTATCTCGAGGTCAACGTCTACCGGGCCCTCGTCGAATCGGCGGCCAGCGAACAAGCCGCCCGGATGGTGGCCATGCACAACGCCACCGAGAGCGCCGACGAGATGATCCGGGAACTGACCAAGACCTACAACCGCCTGCGCCAGAGCTCCATCACCACCGAGATCCTCGAGGTGGTGGCCGGCGCGGAAAGCCTTCTCCACGGCGAGGAAACGGGCGAATAGCCGGACGATTCAGGAAGAGGAAAACGATGAACCAGGGACGCGTGAAACGTGTGGTCGGCCCCGTCGTCGACGTCGAATTCTTTTCGGAAGACCTCCCCGGCATCTACAACGCCGTGCGGATCGAAAGCAAGGAGACGGGACTGCGCATCATCGCGGAGGTGGCGGAACACCTGGGCGACCGCACGGTGCGTTGCATCGCCATGTCGCCGACGGCCGGTCTCGTTCGGGGGACCCCGGCCGTCGACACGGGGGCGCCCATCACGATGCCGGTCGGACCGGCGACCCTGGGCCGGGTCTTCAACCTCCTGGGGGAACCGATCGACGAAAAGGGACCGGTGAAGGCCAAGACGTATCTGCCGATCCACCGCCCCCCGCCGCCCTTCGAAGAACAGGTTCCGGCCTCGGAGGTCTTCGAAACCGGGCTCAAGGCGATCGATCTGCTGGTCCCCTATCCGAAGGGCGGCAAGGTCGGCCTCTTCGGCGGCGCCGGCGTCGGCAAGACGGTTCTGATCATGGAGCTGATCCGGAACATCGCCCAGGAATACGGCGGCCGCTCCGTTTTCGCGGGCGTCGGCGAACGGACCCGCGAGGGAAACGATCTCTACCTGGAGATGTCCGAGTCGGGCGTGCTCCAGAACACCGTGCTGGTCTTCGGCCAGATGAACGAACCCCCGGGCGCCCGTCTGCGGGTCGGTCTTTCTGCCCTCACGGTGGCCGAATACTTCCGGGACGAAGAGGGCCAGGACGTCCTGCTCTTCATCGACAACATCTTCCGCTTCGTCCAGGCCGGTTCGGAGGTCTCCGCCCTGCTGGGACGGATGCCTTCGGCGGTCGGATACCAGCCGACGCTCAGCACGGAGATGGGCGAGCTGCAGGAACGGATCACCTCCACCCGCCGCGGATCGATCACCTCGCTGCAGGCGGTGTACGTTCCGGCGGACGACATCACCGATCCGGCTCCGGCCACGACCTTCACCCACCTCGACGCCAGCACCTTCCTCAGCCGCCAGATCGCCGAGCTGGGCATCTACCCGGCGGTCGATCCCCTGGCGTCGACCTCGCGGATCCTGGACCCGCGGATCGTCGGCGAGGACCACTACGAAACGGTCCGGCGCGTCCAGCAGATCCTTCAGCGCTACAAGGATCTGCAGGACATGATCGCCATCCTGGGGATCGAAGAGCTTTCCGACGAAGACCGCACGACCGTCGACCGCGCGCGCAAGATCCAGAGATTCCTTTCCCAGCCCTTCTTCGTCGCCGAACAGTTCACCGGAATCCCCGGCGCCTACGTGCCCCTGGAGGAGACGGTCCGCGGTTTCCGGGAGATCGTCGACGGCAAGTACGACGACCTGCCCGAGCAGGCCTTCTACATGGTCGGACGGATCGAGGAAGTGGTGGAAAAGGCCGAGCGGATGAAGGCCGAAGCCGCGGCCGACGCAGCCCGGGCCGAAACATCCCCGAAGGAGTAGAACGTGGCCGAGCGGACGTTCCCCCTCGAGATCCTGACCATGCAGCGCGCGGTGTTGAAGACCGACGTGGTCGCCGTGAACGCTCCCGGGGAGGAAGGCCGCTTCGCCGTCTACGCCGGCCACGAACCCTACGTCTTCGGGCTGGAACCGGGCGAACTCGACGTGCTCTACCCCGGCGGCAACCGGGAGATCTTCGCGCTGGACGGCGGATTCCTGGTCGTCGAACGCGAGGGGGTGACGATCCTCGCCCGCAGCGCCGAACGACCCTCGGAGATCGACGAGGAACGGGCGCGCCGCGCCAAGGAACGCGCCGAACGGCGTCTCCGGGAGCGGGAACGCGACCTGGACATCGCCCGGGCCGAGATGGCCCTGAAACGGGCGATCACGCGGCTGAAGGTCAAGCAGCACGGCCGCTGAACCGTCAACCGCCCGATGGATCGTCCCCCGGATCCGGCCTCCTGAGCTTGTCGATCGACAGGGCGATCGCCCCCGCAAGGACCGCGGGCATCAAAGCGAACATGCCCAGCGCGTCGGAGGAGATCCGCAGCGGGATCGTTTCTTCGTTGCGGCGCAGCGTCGCCGACCAGCGCGTCTTGCGCAATCGATCCCCGACGCGGAGGCGGTGATAGATCTCCGGCTCCACCTCCAGGACCCGTCCCGATTCCATCGTGACCAGGTTGGCGCTGTCCTCCCCGGGCCACCCCGCCGCCTTCGCCTGCAGCCAGGCGAGATCCGTCACCCTGCCGTCGAGCGCCGACGGGATCAGCGTTCGTCCGAACGTGATCCACACGTTGGCCGAACAGAGGACGCCGACGGCGATCAGGAACGCCGCCGCCGTGCAGCGTTTCGCCCTACCCGGCAACGAGAAACCCTCCGACGGCGGCGGCCGCCCCGAAAATCGCGTACAACGACATCATGCCCCGGCTTCCGGGCGGCTCGTCCCAGTCGACGGTGAGACCCGCAATCAGGACGCCCAGGCTCTGGTTGACGAAATCGACCGGATCGAACCGGCCGGTCTGGAAGAGGGTCTTCTCCAGCAGGAACCCCGCGGCCGTGCCGGCGAGAACCGCGAACGCCGCCTGCATCCAGATCCGGCGGGGGCGGCCGAGAAACGCAAGCCCCTGGATCAGCAGGAGCGTGGCCCCGAACGCCGCGAGGAAATGCCCCAGGTAATCCCTGCGGTCCGGAAACGCCCTCAGGTAGCCGAGCGCCAGGGCGGCGCCGACCAGCAGGCGGGCGGCGACCCCGAACCGGACCCACGGATCCGATCCGGAAAGACCGGGGGACGACGCCGGATCGTTTCGAGAGCGCACGGCCGATTCGTCAGACCTCGGAGACCGTCGTGTCCCCGCCCTGGAAACAGGTGACCACGATCCGGTTGCCGCCCTTGCGGCGCGCCCGCAGCAGGTTGGCCCGCAGGGAGTGCAACAGGTCGTCGAGTTCGGGCATTTCCTTCAGTTCCGAAAGACAGACGGCGCCGCCGGCGATCCGGATCCCGTCCTTGAAGGGTTCGACGCGGATCTTGCCCAGCGTCGTGCGGATCCCGTGCGCCACCGGCGGAAGCGCCTCGGGAGCCGTGTCGCTGAGCGCCACGATGAATTCGTCCGGCCCGTAGCGTCCGACGAAATCCACGCCGCGGATCAGCGACTTGATCGCCTGCCCCACCCGGCGCAGGACGTCGCCGGCCGCCTCGGCGCCCGAGAAGTCCAGCAGCCGTCCGTATCCTTCCAGGTCGATCAGGATCAGGCCGATCGGATGCCGGTAGGTGATCGAACGCTGGAACTCGCGTTCCAGCCGCTCGATGAACGCCGGATACCGGAGCACCCCGGTCACCGGGTCGTACGGCTCCAGGTCCCGCAGCCGATCGGCCATGTCGTACCGGTGCAGGAGCAGGCCGGTCAGATGGGCGCAGGTTTCCAGGAAAACGACCTCTTCCCGGCTGAAGGGGGGATCCTCGCCGCGGTCCGCGTGCAGATACCCGACCGCCTGGCCCGTCGAGATGATCGGAACCACCACCGCGTGGGCGATGTCGTGTTCCAGTCTCACCTCGGAGATCCGCGGATCGTCGGCCGAATCGATGAGGATGGTTTCCCGTTCCCAGAGCGCCGTCGAAATCGCCCCCGCCCCCAGGGACCGGTTCAGCGAGGTCGTGAAACGGTGGCTCAAGCCCCGGGCGATCTTCGGGATCAGCCGTTCGGTTTCCGGATCCACCAGGACCATGGCGACCGTCTGCGTCGGCACGGCCCGGATCAGCGATTCCATCAGCTCGTGCAACGCCCCCTCCAGGTAGGGCCGTTCGTCCACGGCCCTGAGCAGATCCCGGGTCCAGGTCAGAAGGTTTTTCGGTTCCTTTTGCTGCGCCATGGCCGATCCCTCCGGCCCGAGCATAATCCCCTTCGCGCATCATGCAAGATTTTCCGTCGCCCCGCCTTCCCCGAGGAATCTTGCGGCATCCCCCCCGCGATGGTAGAGGATGTGCGGAATCTTCCATGAAAACGCAGCGCACAGTCTTCATCGCGGCCACATCCCAGGACGACGGCAAGACCACGATCGCCATCGGTCTGGCCAAGGCGTTCAAGGAACGGGTGAACCGCGTCGGGTTCATCAAGCCCGTCGGACAACGCTACATCGACATCGGCGGGGAACAGATCGACGAGGATTCGGTGCTGGTCCAGCACGTCTGCGGTCTCGATTCCAGGCTCAAGGACATGAGCCCGGTGGCCATCCGCCGCGATTTCACCCGGAAATACCTCGACGATCCCGATTCGATCCTGCCGGGGCTGCAGGAGATGATCGTCAATTCCTTCCGCAACGCCACGGATGGTTGCGAACTGGCCCTGATCGAAGGCACCGGGCACGCCGGCGTCGGATCCGTCTTCGACCTGAGCAACGCCGCCGTCGCCCGGCTTCTCGAAAGCGGCGTGATCATCGTCACCCGCGGCGGGATCGGCCGGCCGGTCGACGAGGTCGCCGTGAACCGCGCCCTCTTCGACGACTACCGGGTGCCCGTGCTGGGCGTGATCGCCAACAAGGTGCTGCCGTCCAAGCTGGACCAGACCCGACACTACCTGCAAATCGCCTTCGAACGAATGGGCCTCGCCCTGCTGGGGGTCATCCCCCACGTCCCCCGGCTGACCTGGCCGACCATGGAACAGGTCGCCGAGGCCCTCAAGGCCGAGGTCATCAACGGCGAGGAATCCCTGAGCACGCCCGTTTCCTCCGCCGTGGTCTGCGCGATGACGGCCCACAACGCCCTGAATCACCGGATGGCCGGCGCGTTGATCATCACCCCCGCCGACCGCGACGACATCATCCTGGCCGTGCTAAGCCGCCACCTGCTGCGGCCCGACGAATCGATCGCCGGCATCGCCCTGACCGGCGGAATCCATATCCAGCCCCGGACCGAGGAACTGCTGCGCAAGACCGAGATCCCCGTGATCGACGTCGAAGAGGACACCTACACCACCGCGGCGAAGGTCTCGGACATGCGCGTCAAGATCCGGGAGAACGACGCCGACAAGGTCCGGATCGCCGAGGAACTCGTCCGCAACCACGTCGATCTCGACCGGCTCTGGGACGCCCTCGGCTGAACGCCGCGGGCGCCGCGCCGGATCATCCCGACTCGCTCAACCGCCGCACGGATTCGCCCGTCAGCCGACGGTGGGCGTCCTTCAGCAGCCGGATGATGGGAAGGTTCTCCGGGCAGCGCGGCAGGCAGTCGCCGCATTCCGTACAGTGCGCGGCATCCTGCCCCGGGAACCAGTGGCCGCCGTTGCCGAAGAGGTTGTATCGCATCCGCCCGAAGTCCCGCATCCCGTAGGCGACCGCCAGGTTCCGCAACCGGAGGATCTCCGGGATGTTCACGTCCTCCGGACAGGGCAGGCACCGCCGGCAATCCGTGCAATAGTCCGCCCCGACCCTCGCAACCCGTTCCTCGCGAAGCCGCCGGACGATCGTGTCCGACAGCCTGCGCCCGTTGCCGCGCAGCAGGGGAATCACCTTCGCGTGCTCGTCGAAGTCCGACGGCCGCGACGCCCCGATGCTCAGCGTATGCACCTCTTCCCGGACCAGGCAGAAGAGATCGTTGAAGAGCATCGGCGACAGGGGAGCCGTCAACCGGCGCAACCGCGCCGGCGGGCTCTGGAGCATTCCCCCCTTGTCGTTGGGAGAGATGATGAACACGCCCATGTCGAACCGGCGCGCGCGTTCGATCGCCGGCCAGTTCCGCTGGTTGAAGTAGTACCAGTGCAGGTTCACGTATTCGAATTCGCCCGTATCGATCGCCCGGAGGATCACCTCCAGGGGACCGTGCGTCGAAAAGCCGACGTGTCCGACCAGCCCTTCGTCGACCGCCCGCCGGGCCGCCTCCAGGCAGCCGCCCTTCCGCGTGCACCATTCCAGCAGCTCCGGGGTGTTTACGCCGTGGATCCCCAGCAGGTCCACCCGGTCGAGTCGAAGCCGTTCCAGGCTCGTTTCCAGGGCCCGCCGGAAATCCGAGGCCTTCTCCGAGGGACCGATCTTCGTCTGGACGATGATCTCCTCCCGCGGCAGGCGGGGCAGGATCCGTCCGAGCTGCAGCTCCGACGTCCCGTAGCCGCGGGCGGTCTCGATGTGGTTGATCCCCAGTTCCAGCGCCCGGCGGATGCAGGCCTCGACGTTTTCCTGGCTCGCGCGCGGAACCCGTTTCAGATCCTTCCAGGAATGCTGGTACCGCATCCCGCCGCAGGTCAGCACCGGCATGCGGATCCCGGTCTTTCCGAATCTCCGATGGATCATGCCCGGTTCTCCAACGAAAGAGGGCGCCGTTCGGGCCGCCCCGCGCAGCCTCCGCGGGGCGCCGGTCCGTTCAGGCCCGGGCTCGTCGGCCCGATTCCCCGGAAACTCCCCGCCCGGGGCCGCGACGCGTCATTGGAACGTCTTCGGCCCGTCCAGCCGGAAATAGAGGTCGATGTTCGGACCCCGGCGTTCCCGCATCAGCTCGCGGGTCGTCATGCCCTCGACGTGCCCGTCGACCATCAGCACGTTGTTCTTCCCCCCGTGCCAGCCGGGCGGACGCCACTTGCTCGAGGTCGGGTTGCTGGGCGGGTAGCAGGCGGCCGATCCGCGGTTTTCCGTCTTGTTCCACACCGGCGCGACCTGGACCGTCTGCGACGGGAACTTCACCTCGCTCGGGGACTTGACGCCGTCGGGACCGCCCCACCCGAGGTAATCCGCGTTGATCCCGTAGGAACGCTTGAAATAGTCGGAGATGTCCCCGTGCTTCACCGGCGAACTCGGGCAGAAATACACCCCGGTCGCCGGCGCGCTTCCCGACTTCAACTGCCGGATGTACGTGTCGATCAGTTCCCACCACAGGGGATAGTTCCATCCTCCGTTCGGATGTCCGGAGAAGGGAACGAGCTTGTCGAAATCCCCTTCGTACATCTTGCAGGCCAACCCCAGGTTCTTCAGGTTGTTGGCGCAACTGGCCTGCCGGGCCTTCTCCCGGGCGCGGGCCAGCGCCGGCAACAACATGCCGGCGAGGATCGCGATGATCGCGATCACCACCAGCAACTCGATCAGGGTAAAGCCGCGGCGACGACTCTCAGTTGTTCTTTTCATTCTTGGTCTTCTCCCCGCGCCCCGGGCACGCAACGATCTTCCCTTCGCCCCGTCAACCATAGCCCGTCCCCGAATCCCGATCAAGCTACCCCGCGGCAGCCCCCGAAAAACGGCGGATTTCAACGGAAGAGGATCCGCGACAGCCTGCTGCGGTATTCCTCGGCCAGCTCGCTGCGCGGCCCGACGACGTCGAAGATTTCCAGCATCGTCCTGCGGGCCGCCTCGTCCCGGAGCTTCGGATCCCGGTCCACGGATTCCAGCAACAGATCGAGCGCCTCGCGATACCGTCCCTCGGCCGCCAGGCAGTTCGCCCGGTCGATCAACGCCCCCGGATCCTCCGTCTCCCCCGCCGTCGTCGATCCGCCGGCGCCCTTTTCCGGACACCGTTCGACGAAACGCATCCGTCCCAGGACCGCCTTCGCCTCCGCCGCCGTATCCGCATCATCCGAGTCGGCCGCCTTTTCCAGCCATTCCACGGCCTCGGAAATCTCGCCCCGCTCGCCCAGAACGATCCCCAGCCCCAGCCACGCCCGGCTGTTTCCGGGATCGACCTCCAACGCCTTCCGATAGGCCGTTTCCGCCGCGGCGGCATCCCCGCCGAGCCGCAACCGGTCCGCCTCCGCGACGAGGTCCTCGGCCGGCGAGGGCAGATGCGTCCGGAGAAACCGCCGGATCGCCTCCCCCGGCAGCGCGCCGGTGAATTCGCCGACGACCCGGCCGTCACGGAAGAGCTTGACGGCCGGAATCCCCCGGATGCCGAAGGCCGACGCCACCGCGGGCTCCTCGTCCGTGTTCAACTTGGCCAGAAGCACGCGTCCGCCGAGTTCCCGGACGATCCGCTCCAGCTCCGGTCCCAATGCGCGGCAGGGAGCGCACCACGGCGCCCAGAAATCGACCAGGACCGGCGTCGATCGCGAGGCCTCCAGAACCCGCGCCTGGAAATCCTCCGCGTGCACCTCGAAAATCCACTCGTCCGTTTTCTCGTCCATCGATGTCGTTCTCCGACGATTCGACCCGGGTCGAATCCGTTCGTTTCGATCCGCGAAAACCCGTTCACGCCAGCGCGCCGACCGTCCGGCGCGCCCCGGGGGGCACACCGAAGGCGCAGGCCCAACCGCACCACGCCTCGGCGCCCCGCACACGATACAGGCTCCGGTAGTAATCGATATAGGGAAACCGCGAAACTTCCGGCCGGAACTGTTCGTACGACCGCACCGCCCGTTCCCAGACCGGAATCCATTCCTGCACCGGCACGTAATGAAACGGTTCGAACCCTTCCCGATCTTCCCAGTTTTCCGCGAAAAGGATCCGACGGACCGGGTGCGCCCGCAATCCCTCGATGTCGAAGCCCCGCGTGGCTGCAAGGAAGACGGCGTCTTCCACGATTCGATGCGTCCGGGCATGGTCCCGGTGAAGACTCCGCTCGGGATGGGTGACGATCGCCGTCGGCCGGATCCGGCGGATGACCGCCGCAACCCGGAACCGCGCCGCCTCGTCGTCGGGCAGTTCCCCGTCGCGGTAGTCGAGGAAGACGCATCGTCCCCCGAGGATCGCCGCCGTCTCCTCCGCCTGGGCACGTTTCTCCGGCGCGAACGCCTCGGGCGACAGCGTCGGATGCCCCTTCTCCCCCGGGGTCAGGTGCAGCAGATGCAGGGACATCCCCTCCGCCGCCGCCCGGGCCAGGGCCGGCCCGACGCTGATTTCCATGTCGCCCGCATGCGCGCCGATCGCCAGGACGCAACCGGTCGTTCCGCCCGACTCCCGCGCCGCGTTCGCCGCGTGCCCGGAGGCCCCGGGATCCTTCTCATCCTGCATCGGCCCGTTTCTCCTCTTCCCGCTCCATGATCGTGAACCGCCGCGTCACCCGGAACCCGAAGCGGGCGTACAATCGCGCGGCCCGGTCGCCGGTCCACAACATCCAGGCCGCATGCAGCCCCCTGCGGGTCATCCGCTCCAGCATCGCGGCGACGAGCACCGTGCCGATCCCCCGGCCCCGCTCCGGGGCGGCCACCCCGACCGGTCCGAATCTCTCGGCGTCGTGCCGGCAGAATCCGAGGATCCGTCCGTCCGCCGCCGCCGCGACGCGGATCGCCTCCGGGCTCCGCCGGCCCTCCGCGATCTCCCGCAGATCCCGCCGGCCGAGGTCCAGCCAGTCCGGGGGCGTTTCCTCGCCCAGGAACCGGAGAAAGGCAAACAGGTCGCCCGACCCGTAGGGACGGATCTCGATCCCTTCCCCGCGCAACCGGTCTTCGGCATCCAGGGCGAACCGGGGGCGCACGTACCCGTCGAGCTGCGCCTCCATCCCCAGCGCCTTCGCACGCGGCCGGAAACCCCGGCTCTCCAGCAGCGCCATCGCCTCCGGGTAACGCGCTGCGTCGACCCCCGGCAGATGATATCCGTACGGATACGCCGCGACATTCACGCGCCGGCGGCCCCTCTCGCGGAACCGCTGCAGGATCTCGTCGAGCAACCCTCCTCCGATGCCGCGGCCGCGGAACTCCGGATCCACGCCGAACATCGTGATCCACGCCCTCTCCGCGCGGGGATCCGCCTCCGGCAGGGGGCCGGGCGGACAGACGCCGACGAGAAACCCCGCCGGGCGATCGCCCGAGCGGGCAACAAGGAAAAAGCGGGGATCGAATCGGGGATCGAGAAGAATCCTCTCCTCCAGCACGCCCCGCTCGATGCCGTCGGCGGGAACGGAACGGTTCCAGAGATCGACCACGGCGTCGATCTCCACAGCCGTCAGCCCCCCGATCCGAACGTTTTCCGGCGCCGACATCCGTCCTCCTCCCCCCCCGTTCCCGGATCCGCATCATACCGCGCGCGGCCGCAGGGGCCAGCCCCGGCATGAACGCCCCCGGCCGGCGCGGGAAACGCCGGTTCGAGCCCTCTCGTTTGCGTTTCGGGCGAAAAGGGGCGATGGTTCGGCCGAACCCGCCGTCGCAACGGCATGCCGAATTCGAAATCGTACGACCAGGAGAAGTCCGATGGCAGTCAAGAAACAATTATCCCTTTCCCTTCCGAACGAACCCGGCGCCCTTGGAAAGGCCTGCAAGGTCCTGGCCAAGGCGGACGTCAACATCCAGGCCATCGGGGTCAGCGACAGCGCCGACGTCGGCGTGGTCCGGATCCTTACGAGCAATCCGAACGACGCAAAACGCGCCCTGGCGGACGCCAGCATCATGGCCACCCCCTGCGATGTGCTTGTCCTGGAACTGCCCGACAAGGTCGGCGCCCTGGCCTCCGTCGCCGGCAAGCTCGCCCGCGCCAAGATCAACATC
>CAYNBQ010000010.1:30581-55665 GCA_964395275.1 uncultured Verrucomicrobiota bacterium | reverse complement strand
GGATCCTTCTCGCCGCCGTCGCCGCGGCGGCCTCGGGGGCGCCGGCGGAGAAACCCTCGACCCCGTCGGTCGATGTCGTTTTCGTTCTGGACACGACCGGCAGCATGAGCGGCCTGATCGAGGGCGCCAAACAGAAAATCTGGTCGATCGCCAACCGGATCGCCTCGGGCACGCCGAGGCCGGATCTGCGGATCGGGCTGGTCGGATACCGGGATCGCAACGACGAGTACGTGACCCGCCTGGTCGATCTGAACGACGATCTCGACGCGGTCTACGCCGCGCTCCGGAAGTTCACGGCCGACGGCGGCGGCGACGCGCCGGAAAGCGTCAACCGGGCCCTTCGGGAAGCCGTGCGCAAGATCTCCTGGAGCAGCGATCCGAACACGCTGAGAATCATCTTCCTGGTCGGCGACGCTCCCCCCCACATGGATTACGAGGACGACGTGCCCTATCCGACGATCTGCGAAGAGGCGGTTCGATCCGACATCATCATCAACACGATCCAGTGCGGGACGATGGAGGAGACCACGAAGGTCTGGCGGGAGATCGCGGACCGGGGCGAAGGGGAGTTCGCACGGATCGCCCAGGGCGGGGGGATGCGGACGATCCCCACGCCGTACGACGACGAACTGGCCGAACTGGGCAGGGCGCTTGCGTCCACCCGGATCGCCTACGGCGCGGCCGCAAGAAGAGAGCGGGCGATCGAGGTTCTTTCCCTCGACGCCGGCGCCGCGGCCTCAGCGCCGGCCGCCGTGGCGGCCGACCGCGCGGGCGTTCTGGCCGCGGGAACCGGATCGAAGGCCGCCGAATACGATCTCATCGAGGGCGTGAGAGCGAAGCGGATCGACCTCGATCACATGAAGGAGGAAGAATTCCCCGAGGAACTCCGGAAGATGACGCCCGAGGAACGCAAGGCGTGGATCGAGGAGCGAACGAAGCGGCAGACCGAGATCGAGACCCGCATCGGGGAACTGACCCGCCAGCGATCGGCCTACCTGCGGGAGGCGGTCGAGAAGTCGGGAAAGAAGAACGACGCCTTCGACGAGCGCATTCTGGGGATGATCCGCGTCCAGGCGGCCGCCAAGGGCATCCGGTACGCCGAGTAACCACCGACGCAAACGGGGACGGATCCCGCTTCTCCCTCGGGACCCGTCCCCGGATTTTCCTTCTCCGTCGGATCTTCCCGGAGGCGCCCGATCACTCGAGACCTTCGACGCGGTAGTACCGTGCCGCGGCCCCTGAGACGGCGTCCGTCCAGTCGGTCCAGTCGCCGGCGGCGGTCACCTCCGAAAGGGCGTTCGTCATCCAGGCGACCGGCTGGAGGCTTTCGGTGAACCAGACCCGGTACCGGGCCCCGTCGACGCTGGACCATCGAAGGACCACGTCGTCCGTCCCGGAACGGACGATCGAGGTGAAGACCGGCGCCGGAACGGGGACCCCGTCGATCTCCTCGATCCGGATGTCGTCGACGTACATGTCGAAGAGGCGCCACGGGAAGGGATCCGAAGCGGGATGGAGCACGGTCTGTTTCGCGAACATCCAGAGTTTCACGGAGTTTCCTTCGGCGATGAAATCCCCGGAGTACGACACCCAGACGGGGGTTCCCATCCCCTCCTGCGCGCAGCGTTCGGCGATCCCGAGGTCCGGAGACCATCCGCCGCGGCCGTCGCCGGGATAGCGCACGGAATCCGGCGGATCGCCTCCGGCGAACCCGTCGTCGACATCCTGGCTGTAGCCCACCACGGCGAGAATGCCGGGGGGCGGCGGGGAATACCCGCTGGTCGAGACCCAGAACGACATCCGGTAGAGTTTGCCCGGGGTCAGGCCGTCGACCCTCCGCCATGCCCAGGAAACCCCGGGACCGACGGCGCCGGCTTCGCTCAGACCGAGCACCATGCCCGCGTTCGGCCGGCTGTGCTGACGCGTCCCGGCGCCCCAGGCGGCCGGATCGTTATTGACGGCGTGTCCGTATCCGAGGTTGTTCCACGTGCCCTTGTCGGCCAGGGATCCGTAGTTCAGGGGCGACCACTCGTTCGCCCCGGCGTCCGGGGTCACCTCCTCGAAATTGTCCGTCCAGACGAATGTCGGCGTCCCCGTGCCGGACTCGCCGGTATGGGCCCCGACAACGTAGCCGAGGATATCGCGGCCCGGGTAGGGATCGCCGTCGTGGTGATAGGTTCCCTGCGCGTAGTTGTCGTTCGGGCAGACCCAGACGTTCATCCCCTCGGCCGCCTCGTTCACGTCGGGGGTCTCCGGCTGGTCCGCGGCGAAAACCCGCGCATAGTAGGTCCGGCCGGGAACGACCGGATTGTCGTTGATCCCCCAGGTGACGACGAAACTCTTCAGTTCGTCGCTGTTGATGGTGATGCTCCAGTCGCCCCGCGAATAGGCGACCGGCCCGATCGCCGGGCCCGTCGGCCCGCCTTCGTGGATCTGGACGCCGAAGGCGACCTTCGTGAAGGCGCCGCGCGTGCACTGGAAATTACACGCAACGATCCGGTCGATCGGCTCGTCGGTATCCTCCGGGATGACGAACGTCTGGCCGTGGCTGACCATCGCCCAGTCGGCCAGTTCCACGGCGTCCGCGTTCCAGTTGTACGGATCCCAGTAGTGATAGACGACGCTCTTCGTCGTCGGCTGGTCCAGATCCCACCGTTCCGTCCCGGACTTGTTCGGCACGCCGCGAAGCGTCGAATCGAACGATCCGACGTTGGCATCCGAGGCCTTGTAGAAGAAACCGGCTTCCCAGGAGTAATGTCCCGTGGCCGGACTGCGATTGACGACCATCGACGGGGTCCGGTCGCTGATCGCGCCCCCGTCGACCACTTCGAAAACGTAGGGTCCCGGCAGATAGAGGGGGATCTCCGTCGTGCCGCGGGAGTTGGTCGTTCCGGACGCGGTTCCGTCGGTCGACCGCACGAGAACCCCCTCCTTCGGATTCCCGGCCGCGTCCCACACGTGCGCGTAGAACGAATGGTTGTTGTGGTTTTCGTAGTCGCCGACCTCGCGGAAGAACGCCAACCGATACGCAGGTTCCGCAGAAGCACCCTGCAGGAGCGCGCATCCGGCGACGACCGAGGCCGCCCGCATCAGGACCCGTCTCATTTTCGCCTTCCTCCCTGCGGCTTTCCCGTCCGGGCGCGGGGAAACCGGTCCGTCGCTTCCGAACCCTGCGGATCATCCGCCGCCGCCCGGCGCGTGGCAATGCCGTTGTTCTTCTTGACATTCCCGGCGCGCCCCGGGGCGTTCGCGGGGCGGCCGCGGGGACCCGGAAGTCGGGAGCGAACTATTCCCGTTCCCCGCCGGTGGGTGCGTCGGGATCCACGATCAGCACCCCTTCCGGATCGACGATCCGCGCCTTGAACCCCCAGTCGCCGACGCCCTCGTCGACCTTGATCAGCAGGGGATTCGATCCCTTGCGCAAGGCCAGGCGGACCCGGTCCTGGTCTTCGCGGATCGGGCGGCGGACCTGGTTGACGTGGACGACTTCCCCGTTGAGCCAGACCTTCACCCCGTCGTCGCTGCCGAGCAACAGGTCCGCTTCCATGTCCCGGGGCGCGGTGATGTTCGTGTAGGCATAGGCCACGGCGTGATCGATCCCGCCGTAGAGGGCCTCCAGCGACACGAGCCCGGCGAAGTCCGCCTCGTGGTCGCCCCACGAAACGGTCTTGCCGTCCTTGCCCTCGTACGACGCGGCGAAATCGATCTCCTTTTCCGGGGGATACGCGGCGGCGCGGCCGAGGTCGTCGGTGTTGTCGAAGGGGCCGATGATGCGCCAGCGGCGGATCCAGTTCTTGAAGGGCTGGATCCGCACGAAATCCACGAGGGAAACGACGGTTTCCCCCGTCTTCGCGGGGCCGACCAGCTCGAACTCGGCCGGATTGTCGCCGGCCGTCAGGAAGACCGTGCTGCCGGGAGCTGGCTTTCCGGCCGAGAACCGCGCGGTCCCCTCGTATCCCCTCACGAAGCCGATCTCGAGTTCATAGCGGTCGGCCGCGGGAACCTTCATCACGCAGGGGAACCTCGTTCCCGGCGCCCCTTCCATGCGCACGGCCTTGCCGCGGCTCAACAGCTCGGGGGCGTCGCTGTCGTCGACGATGCCGATCCCGGACGGCGGTTCGTTCGCATCGAACATCGACTCGGCCTCCACCACGCCCTTCTCCATGCGAAGCGGCCGGATCGTCCGGTCGATCAGGGCGTTCCCCATGAAGAAGTCCGAGGGGGGGCCGATCTGGTACCAGTAGGCCATCGAGGCGTAGTCGTTCGGATCGTCCCCCTGCCATGCGTAGTTTTCGATGGTGGCCTCGAAAGATTCGGTGAAGGGAACGAAATCGGTGATGTGCCATCGGTAACAGGACTGTGCCCTGCCGACCGTCACCGGGCATCCGTGGTAGGGATTCACGAAATACCGGATCCCCCAGGCGTCGCCGAAGTAGTCTTCCGACCCCGTTCCGAAGGTCGACGGGAAGGGTTCGCCGTCGACGGTGAACTTCTCGTCTCCTTCCCCCCACCAGCCGCCGCGCACGTTGTCGACGAAGAGGGCCGCGCCCACGAAGCGGCCCCGGCCGCGACAGACGAGAAACGGGTAGTCGAAATGCCCGCCTTCGGGTTCCCGCCACCATTTCGCGCAGAAGTAGGCGGTGCCGACGGGCAGTTCCCGTTCCGGGCGAACCGCGATTTCCCAGGAAACCCTCGCCGGTTTCGAGCCGTCGTTACGAAGAAAGAACTCGACCGACCGATGGAAGGGCATCCTCCAGAAGGAACGGAATCCGTCGGGTCCCATGGACATCGGCAGGGAGGCGTAGGGTCCGGGGGCGAACGCCGCCCCGAAGAAATCCCCCAGGGGCGCCGCCACGCTGGGCACGGTCTGCCGGTCGTAGTGGACCCGCAACCAGAGGGTGCGGCGGTCGGGACGTTCGCCGGCCTCCACCTTCACGAAGAAGGAGGTGACGACCCCGGGACCGCGGTCCGCGAAGAACCGGGTTTCCCGGCCGGGCTCCAGATCGATCGTCCCCCTGCGGATCCGGCGACGCCCCTCGGGTTGGGGATCCGTGCCCGGATTCAGGAGAATCTCCCTGGCGCGATCGAGGGCCTCCCGTTCCGCCTCGTCCAGCGGAAGGTGGAAGGTCTCCACCTCCCAGTCTTCGGGGAACGTCTGGTAGCCGATGTGGTAGTACTGCGAACCGTACGCCTGGTCGGCCGTCACCCGGCAGGATCGGGCGAAGGGGATCGGGAAATAGGAACAGGACGCCTTGCCGCCCTCTCCCCGGGCCCAGACCACCGGATAATCGAACGGGGGAATCGCCCCGGTGAAAAGATCCTTGAAGTCGAACTCGTAGGTGGGCTCGGTATCCCCGTCGAGATAGAAACGGATCCGGCCCTGCGGATTGGCCGACCAGATGCGGTAGATGCATCCGGGTCCCCGGATATCCGCCATCAGGGCCTCGCCGGTCTCGGGATCGACCTCGAGGTAGTGTCCGCGGTCGCCGTTGGCGCCCCAGTCGATCTTCTCCCCGGTCTCGGGATCGATCCGCGACTTCCGGTCGTAACTGGAGAACTGGGCGCACCGGATTCCCTCTTCCAGATAGGGAAGACGATCCAGGTCCACGAGTTGACCGAAGAAATCCTCGAACCGCAGCGTCCTGGACGCCGCCGAACCGTCGGCGACGAGTCCGGCCGCCAACAGGATCGCGAGGCTCGTACGGTTCCGGATCCGACGAAAGACTCTTTTCATGGGCATCCTCCCCCGGGGATTCGAAGCGCAAAAACGGCCGCCGGGCAGACGAATCGGCCGGACACCGATGGTCCGTGCCCGGCCCCGGGAGATCAAGAAGGAATCGACTCCGGGGACATGGAATCGCCCATGGGATTCGCATGATCCCGGATCTGGGCTATGTTGACCTCCCATGAGCGGAAAGAAGCGGCAATCGACGGAGGGAAAGGAAGGCGCCGGACACGTCTCCGGCGCGGGCGGACACGGCCGGCGGATCCTTCCCGGGGCCATCGCCGGAGCGATGCTGATATCCAGCCAGGCCCCGGCGCTTACGGTGCATTATCACCGCCGGGACGGGCGCGACGCGGGCTGGTCTCTCTGGGCATGGGACGCCGTCTGCAACTGCAACGGATTCGAGGTTTCCCCGGCGGAGCGGGACGCCTTCGGGCCGATCTTCCGCATCCCCGAGGAGAAGATCCCCTCCGAGCGCCTCGGGCTTCTGCCCAAGCGCGGCGACTGGGAGACGAAGGATCCCTGGGACCGGATCTGGACCCCCGGGCTCGGCCCGGAAATCTGGATCCTGTCCGACAGGCCCGAGATCCTGACCGAGCCCCCGCAACTGAAACAGGGGATCCTCCGTGCGTGCTGGACCGCAAGGGATCGCCTGGTCTTCGCCCTGGAAGTCGGCGTACGCCCGGAAACGATGACCCCGGAAACCGTCCGGATCGTCTCGGTGGATTCCGGGGAACCCGCGGAGATCCGAAACATCCGTCCCGGAGACGATCTCCTCGGTCCGCAGCGGCTCTTCCGCGTGGAGTTGGAGGAACCGACGCTGGATCGTTCCCGTCTCTTCTTCCGCGTCGAGATCCGCGGTATCGGGACGCGCTGGGTGGATCTGGCCGCCCTGCTCGACTCGGAAGAACTCGTTCCGGAAGTTCCCCTGGGCGCCTTCGTGGAGGAAGACCGGACGGTGATCCGGACCTGGGCCCCCGCCGCCGAAGCGGTCGACCTGCTGCTCTACGATTCGGCCCGGGGCGCGGGCGGAAAAGGCGTGGGAATGACCCCCCGGCCCCGCGGCGTATGGGAAACGGTGCTGGAGGAACCCCTGCCGAACCGCTTCTACATGTTCCGCGTGCGGCATCGCGGCCCGGAGGGGGAACGGATTCTCGAATGCAGCGATCCGTGGGCGCGGTGCGTCGTCGATTCCCACGGCCGCGGCATCATCGTCCCTCCCACCCCGGCGGTGGAGCGCGGCCCCGCGTTCGACCCCGCCGAGGCGATCATCTACGAACTGCACGTCCGCGACATGACGATCGATCCCCACTCGGGAGTCGGCGCCCCGGGCAAGTACATCGGCCTGGCCGAGACGGGCACGACCCTCGACGGCCGGGGGACCGTCGCCACCGCCCTCGACCACATCCGGGAACTCGGGGTGAACGTCGTGCAGATCATGCCCGTCCAGGAATTCGAGAACGACGAACGCTTCTACAACTGGGGATACAAGACCTCCCATTTCTTCTCGCCGGAACGCTGGTACGCGACGGGCGCCGACGACATCTCGCCGGTGATCGAGTTGAAGCAACTCGTGCGAACCCTCCACGAGGCGGGCATCAAGGTCGTCCTCGACGTGGTCTTCAACCACACCGCCGAATCGGATCCGTCGATCGTCCTGAACTTCAACGGCCTGGCCCCGGATCACTTCTACCGGGTGCGGGACGACGGGACCTACTGGAACGGCTCGGGCGTCGGCAACGAGTTCCGGAGCGAATCCCCCATGGGCCGCCGGTTCATGATCGACTGTCTCCGGTACTGGACCGAGGAATACGGCATCGACGGATTCCGGTTCGACCTGCTGGGGCTGACCGACCTGGAAACGATCCGGGAGATCTCAAGCGAACTCCACCGGATCCGTCCCGACATCCTTCTCTACGGCGAGGCGTGGGCCGCGGGCGAGACGCCGATCCGCGTCACCACCAAGGGCGACCAGCGGAACCTGGGCTTCGGCGTTTTCAACGACGATTTCCGCAATGCGCTGCGCGGCACGCCCTTCGACCCCCGCGCCCGGGGCTTTCTCCAGGGGGCGTCCAACCGGGACGATATCCGCCCGCTGTTGCGGGGCAGCATCGACACCTTCGCCGCCCGGCCGACCGAATCGATCAATTACCTGGCCTGCCACGACAACCGGACCTTCTGGGACCGCCTCCTCTCCACCACCGAAGGGGACCCGTCCGTCGACGACGCCGAACGGGAACGGATGGACCGGCTCGGCGCCGTCATCCTGCTGACCTCCCAGGGCATTCCCTTTCTGCATGCGGGAATGGAGATCCGCAGGACCAAGGGAGGCGACGACAACAGCTACGACGCCGGCGACGCCGTCAACCGCATCCGCTGGCAATGGAAACAGGATCACGCCGATCTCTTCGAATACTACCGGGGTCTGGTCCGGCTGCGGCGGGATCATCCGATCTTCCGCATGCCCACGGCGGAGATGATCCGGGACAACATGCATTTCCTGGACGAACTTCAGTTCGAACTGCCCGAGGGCTGCCTCGGATACCGTCTGCTGCGCGGACCGACCGCCGATCCGTGGTCGGAAGTCCTCGTCCTGCTCAATCCGACCGCCTCCGTGGCGATCTTCCCCATCCCCGCGGGAACCTGGAGCGTGGCGGTCGACGACCGCAGGGTGGCGCCGCCGGATCCCGACGCCTCCCTGGCGACGATCGTCGGCTCCCTCGCGGAGGTTCCGCGGCGGTCGGCCCTCGTCCTGCGGCGCTGAAGCGCCGGCGGGCTCAGCGGCTCTCGGCGTACTCGTTCATGTCGACGAGATACGCCCACCAGTTGTTGAGTTTCCCGTCGCTGTAGCGTCCCGGGACCTTCGGCATGTGGCGGTACCACCACTTGAGATAGCCGCGCTGCGACCATCCCCATTCCGAGGCGTTGATCCACCGTCCGGCGCCCGTGAAGTTCGGGTAATCGAGCCAGTCGTCGGCCTCCGACCAGACGAGGGTCGAGTTGCCGTAGTCGTAGTCGGACTGTCCGTTCGGCGGGAAATGAACGTTCCCGCAGGCGGCCAGGCCGGGCGCGATCTTCTCGTACCGCGTGAACCGGTCCCAGAGGTGGTTGACGGTGCTGCCGCCGCTCCAGCTTCCGTAGACGTGCCGCAGGATCGATTCGGCCCGGTGCCCGAAGCTGTGGATCGCCTCGGCGACCCCGCGCTCGTAGTTCAGCCCCATCATCACGTAGAGAGGGGTGTTCGGCCGGTACAATCCCGGCGAGTTGCACCAGTAGGCGGTCGATCCGACCATGCGGGATTCATAATAGCCGAAGTACGGCGCGCCCCAGACGACGACCTCGTCGATTTCCCCGGCGCGGACGCGGGCGTCGAGATCGTGATCCTCGATGATCCGCACGTAGTCGACCCCGTCGGGACTGTGAAACGTTCCGGTCGCCCAGGCGTCGAGGTAGGACTGGTCGGTGTACCGGAACCCGTCGGCCTTCAGGGGAAACTCGTCGATGTCGAGAAACTCCACGATTTCCCAGCGGACGTAGTTTCCGCTCGCCTCGTTCAGATCGCCCAGGTACCCGTCCGTGAGCGCGCGGGGATCGTTCCATCCGAAGTATTCGTGGACACGCCGCCCACCCTTCGACTCGAGGATCGGATCGTAGTTCAGAACCAGCACCTTCTTGACAACGAAGGGCCGGTCCTCCGGTTCGATCTCGTGGATCCGGTAGAAGAGTCCGGCCTCCCCGGGGACCGTCCCGTCCGTCCACGTTTCCGTCGTCGCCGATCCCTTGCGGTAGTCCACCGGCGTCCAGTCGGCCAGATCCCCGCTGCGTTCCACCGCGTACCATTGGCCGACCCTGGAGTTCCAGACCACGTCGATTCCCGACTCGCCCGCCCGGATGTCGACGACGGCGAACTCGGTTTCGGCCGCCAGCAGTTCCCATTCGCCCAGGTGGACGTAGTCGTCCCCCGTCAACCGGTTCTGCGTGTAGCGGACCACCCGGGCGGCATGCGGCGAGTCGAGCGAAACGGCCGACCAAGTGTTGTCGCTCTCCGTCGTCCAGTCGACGAGCAGGGCGTAGCTGCCGACGCCCGCGTCCAGGTCCGCCGCGGTGTCGGCCGCCTCGACCTTCCATCGGTTGGGACCCCCGAGAAACCAGGAACGGAAACCGGCGAACCGCTGTTCGGCGTCGAAGGTCAGCGTGATGACGAGGGGATCGAGGTTCGGCGTGCGCACGATCGACGATGTGTTGCCGTCGAAGGCGTTCTCGATCGTCCCGATATCGAAGACGGTATGTTCGGCATGCACGGCGCCGGAGGCCAGCATCGCGTTCACATCGAGCCGTTCCGCCCCCGAAAGGGATCCGGCGACCAGAAGACACAGGACGGGAAACCCCGCCGTCGCCCGGCGGAAGAGGGGGGAAACTTTCATGACGGAGGATCCTTTCGTACCGGTTCGCCCCGCGTCGGGCGGTCGCCGGGGGTCGCATGCCGCACGCTATCGTACGCAGCCGGGATCCCGCCGTGAAACCGGCGGCGAGCGGTGCTCCTTGCCCGCGGCGTCCGAAAATGGTAGGAAGATTCACAATTCTTGACACAGGAGGATCCCCGTCATGAAGGTGCACCCTGTCGCAGCCGCTCTGCTCGTTCTTCTGCGCGTTCCGGGAATCGAGGCGGGGCCTCCCGAATTCGGCCCGCCGGGATTCGACGCCCGGCCCGTGAGCCATCTCGACCGCACGTCGGCCGTCCTGCACTGGCGCACCTCGGCGCCGTGCCCGACGCGTCTGCAGATCCGCGAGGGCGTGCTGCCGGCGACGACGCCGGGCGAAGAGGGCGCATGGGACGCCCCGCGGATCCTTGAAGGAAGCGACCGTCCTTCGCTCGATCACGCGATGCTCGTCGAGGGGCTCGAGCCGGCCACCCGCTATTTCTACCGCTGGTTCGATCCGGCGGCGGAGCCGTCCGACCGGGAGCGCTTCCTGGCGGCCGAGCCTCCCTGGAGCCGCGAGTACGCCTTCGCCACCCTTCCCCCGGAGGGGAAGACCTCTTTCGTGCGCATCCCGATGAAGGTCCTGCTTGTTCCCAACGCGGTGCGTCTTTCGACGGTCGGGCCGGAGGCTCCCGCGCCGGAGCCGATGCCGCCGGAGGAAATCGCGATGTACGAAGAGGCCTTCCGGCAGAGCGTGCTCTTCTACTGGGTGAACTCGTCGATGCGCTACTGGATCGACATCGATTTCTTCGTGGAACCCGCGTGGCAACGGATCGGGGACGAACCGGAAGATCTCCCCGATTTCTACCGCGGCTGGCCCGCGGCGCGCGACGGGCTGCGGGTGTTCGACAGCACCGACCTCGAGAACCACGAGGCCGCATGGCCTCTCGGCGAAAAGAAGATCTATTCCGCCCAGGCGGTGGTGATCTGCGAACGACGATGGGACCCGGATGCGCAGCGGTGGTTCTACCAGGGCAGCGGCGGCGGCACTTTCGGAATCGACTGGATGTCGTGGGGAGACGAGACGCAGTGTCCCGCCCCCGGACGGAGCACGTTCCTGGGCGGAAGCGACATCGCGTGGTTGAACACCCACGAGTACCACCACCAGATGGAAAGCCAGTACGCCAACTCCGGACTGGTTCGGGAAGACGACCGCGTGGTCTTCTGCCATTTCGCGCCGCGATACGTGAGCCCGACCGACCGATGGAAATGGGACACCGCCTTCGCGCACGGGGAACACTGGGACGGCATCGCCTGGGAGTTGCGGATGCTCACGACGGCCCAGTATTTCCGGAACATCTTCGGCGAAATCGACACGGCGGCGGACGCCGACGGAGACGGGATCCCGGACAACGATCCCAGACTGCCCCTCGACGAGGTCCGTCTCGGTTCCGACCCGACCCGCGCGGCCACCGACAGCGCAACCCCCGACATGGAACGCCTTCTCGGCGCCCGGTGGGTTCCCTCCACGTTGACCGCGATCCGCAAGCGGGTCTTCAACCCCGGGTACGAAGCGATGCGGCGGATCGCGGAAGGCCTCTCCGTTCCGGCCTATTCGCCCGGAACCGGCGGCTACGCCTGGATCGACTTCCGAACCGACGACGCCGACGGGGACGGAATCGCCGACGGGGAGGATCCGTATCCGATCTACCCGTGGCGGCCCGTGATCGTCCGGGCGACGATCGAGCCCGACGGGGACCCGGCCGACTGGGAGGGGATCGAGCCGATCGGCGCCCTGACGAGCCGCGGGATCTCCTTTACGATCCGGTCGGCTCTCGACCCGGACAACCTCTATTACGGGCTGTCGATCGACGGCGCCTTCGAATCGATCCTCCTGCATATCGACGGCGACGCGGACGGCTGGTACGTCGGGAACGACAACCTGCAGTTGCGGATCGCCCCGGGGGACGACGGGCGTCCCGTGCTGAGGGAAGCCGTGGCCCATCTCTGCGGCGACCGCGGCTGGCCCCATTTCGATCGCGGCGATCCGGTTCGCTGGAAGGAACCGGAGACCGAAAAGGAGTGGATCTTCCGGAGACCCCGGCGGTACGGAGGAACGGAGGACGTCGGCTTCGCCGCCGGGAAAACGGACGACCGTTGGTATGTCGAAATCGCCGTCCCGAACGGGACCGGGCGGATGCCGATCCAGGCGGGACCGGGGCATCCGATCGGACTGGCGGCCTACGTCGCCCTTCCGGAGGGAGGATCGCTGTCGGTCTACGAGCCCTACACGATCTTCGTCGCGGAGGTGGCGAAGGAACCGGAATCCGAAGCGCCGGCGGAATGAAGGCCCTCCGGGATCACGGTGCGCGGTGGAGAAGTACGCGCATCTCCTTGATCGGCTGCCCGCGCACGATCGCACGATAGGGCCGCGGCGTCCGGAAGATCACCCGGTCTCCCGATTCGATGGCGGCGGTCAGCACGTAGGAACCCCGGGGATCGATCTCCGAAGGATCGTAGGAGACCTCGAAGGGGATCGGGACTCTCCGGGGCGAGAGGATCACCTGTCGCCCCAGGATGGCGGGGGAGACATCCGGCCGCGACACGTCGTACAGGAAGACGGAAACCCGGGCGTCGGGCGGCAACGCCATGCGTTCCCGGTAGAAGAGTTCGCCGCGGACGGTCTCCCCGGGAACCGATCGGACCGTCGCGCAACCGCCGATCATCGCCGCCGCAAGCAGCGGCGCCAGGATCCGCATTTCCCGATACGGCCTGTTCATCCGCCCCCTCCACCGGAGCCGGCGCCCGGCCGTCGCGCGCCGCGATCCAGCCGGCGGATCTCCCGGAGCATGACCGGCCAGGCCTTCTCCGCGTAGAACCGGTGGCCCCCGTCGCCGACCACCAGGTGGCAGCGGTCCTCCGCGCCCCAGGCGCGGTAGATCCGTTTCAGGGCGCGGTAGGCCTTCCGCGTGCCGCGGATCGGGAAGATCTCGTCCCGCCGGCCGGCGACCAGCACGACGGGTTTCGGCGCGAACAACCCCATGACGTCCGCCATCTCCGCATAACGCAACAATCCCGGGACGTAGTTGTCCACGCAGTGGTAGATCGCCATGCAGGAATCCCGGAACGTACAGAAATAGGCCGAGGGCATGGCGAAGGCGATCCGCGGCAGGAGAGCCGCGGAAAAGAGGCTGATGGTGCCGCCCCCGGAGTTGCCCATCACCCCGATCCTCTTCGGATCGACGTCGTCGCGGGTCAACAGGTAGTCGATTCCACGGTCCACGTCCCAGACCCGTTCCCCGATCAGGGTGCGCCCCAGCATGAGGGCGTGCATCGCGGCGTCCTGGCACCCGTGGGGCGCCGTCTTCTCCTGTTTTCGTTCCCGGCGTTCGCCGAAGGCCCGTTGCTCGATGCACAGGGCCGCAACGCCGCGGCGCATGCAGCCGAGGGCGAAATCGCGGTCCCCCTCGACCCGGCACGGCGTCCGTTCGTCCTCCGCCCGGACGCCGATCGACAGATGCATGCCCGTCGTATGTCCCTGCAGGCAGATCATGAAGGGATACGGAGGCCGGACATCCCGGGGCAGGCAGACGTAGGCCGGAACGTCGCAGCGGGGTTCGCTGGTGAAGACGATCTTCTCGATCCGCCCGAGGGGATGTTCCCATGTCCAGAGTCTGCGGACGTTCAGCGGGACCCGTCCGGCCGGTGTCTCTCCCAGCAGCGTCCGCACCCTGCGCCGCAAGCGCCGGCGCCAGGCGGCGACGTCCCCGCCGTCGTAGGCGAGACTGGGAACGTTCGTTTCCACCAGACGCCGATGGCATTCCGAAGGCGAGAAGAAAAATCGCGACCCGCCGTTTTCCTTCGTCATGACTCGTTCCCCGTCGGCAGGAGAAATCCCCCGGCGCGGCTCTCGCCGACGGCGGTCACCCGGACCGCCGCGCGGTCTTCCACGGGGCAGGAGTGTTCGCAGATCCCGCAGCCGATGCACCGGCCCGGATCCATGTAGGGCCGTTTCAGGCGGACGACCGCCCCGCTGCGGGTCCGCACCTCGACCTCCCGCGTGAAGATCGCCTTGGGCGACACGGGACAGACCTCTTCGCAGACGACGCAGGGGGTGTCCATCGCCCAGGGCAGGCATCGGCCCCGGTCGAAGAATGCGGTCCCGATCCGTATCGGGCGTCCTTCGTACTCTCCCAGCCCGAGTTTTTCCTCGATGGAGATCGGCCGGATCGCCCCGGTCGGGCAGACCTGTCCGCAGAGCACGCAGTTGCGTTCGCAATAGCCGATCCGCATGTCGAACACCGGCGTCCAGACGCCCTCGACCCCGGCCTCCAGGAGCGCCGGCTGCAGCCCGTTCGTGGGACAGACCCGGACGCATTCCTCGCACTTCACGCAGCGTTCCAGGAACTCCGGTTCCGGCCGGGATCCCGGGGGCCGGATCCTCCGCGGATCCGGCCGCCCCCGTCCCATCCCCCCGGCGCGCAATACCGGATGGATCAGCAGGCCGGCCGCGAGCCCCCCCAGCAGGCGCCGCCGCTGGACGTCGGGCGCGGGGACCGCGTCGCGGTCGCTCGGCAGGAACCCGTACCGCAGGGCGCCTTTCCCGCAGGCGTCGATGCATTTCCAGCAGACGTAGCATTCCGCCTTGCGGACGTCGCCCATCGGATCGGCCGCCCCTTCGCACTCGAGCTGGCACAGCCGGCAGCCGTCGCAGCGGTCGCGGTCGCGAACGATTCGAAAGAGGGAAAACCGGGCGAAGACGCCGAGGAGGGCGCCCAGCGGACAGAGGGCGCGGCAGAAGAACCGGGGGATCCAGAGATTCAGGGAAAGGAACCCGAAGAAGAGGAGGCCGGTGACCAGCGCCTGGTGATGGATCCGCGGGCGAACCGAGAAGATCGGCGTCCTTCCGAGCCGCACCAGGAGATCGTCGGCGCCCGGCAGAATCACCGTCGCCGCGGCGCGGGTCATCAGCACGATCGGATCGAGCAGGCCGATCTGCAGGAGCCCGAGCGCCGCGAGGGCGAGGAAGGCCGTCAGGATGACGTATTTCAGGGCGTAGAGGGGACGATAGGCGTTTGCGGCCAGCTTCCCCCGCTTCGAAAAGCGGGCGAAGGCCCAGCCCGTGAACTGGTGCAGGGCGCCGTAGGGACAGATCCATCCGCAGTAGAACCGGCCGAAAACGATCGTCAGCAACAGGACCGCGACGCCGAGCAGCAGCGGCGCGGCGAGCCGGCGCGAGGCCAGGGCGGAGCCGACCGCGATCAGGGGATCCGCGTAGAGGAAGAAGGAGACCGCATGCCACCCGATCCAGCGTTCGGAGGCCATCCACATCAGGAGGAAGAAGAACGTCAGAAAGACGACCTGCGACCAGATCCGGATCCTGTGCACGGGGCTTTTCATCCCGCGTCGATCTCCCGGAACCGGTGCGTACGGAGATCGGCCGCGCCGAGACCCGCCTCCTCGGCGAGGGCGAGATACGCGATCTCCTCCGGCCGTTTCCCCAGCCATGTGCAGGCGAGGGCGTCGATCGCCACGGGATCGGCGCCGACGACGACGCCCGGACCGGGCCGGACGTCCGCGCGGGAGCCCCCGGTCGGACCGTGGCGGATCAGCAGGCGGGTGGCGTCCATGACGATCAGGCTCGGGCGGAACGCCGCGGCCAGGTCCCGGATCGCCTCGTGGATCCGCTGGTGGAGCCTGTTCCGCCCGCCCCCGAGAAATCCGTACCAGTTCTTCATCGAAAGCGACGCGCCGCAGAGGTTGTGAACCTTGGCCGTGGGAATCCCGATCAGCACGTCCGCCTCGTCCAGGGGCCGCCGGAAGACCGGCCAGGAGCGGAGGATCCCGCCCTGCAGGTCGGCCGGGCCGAATGCGCCGGGCGAGGGCCACAGGAGGCGCGCGCCGGCCGCGACGGCGGCTTCCCCCACCCCGCTCCTGCGGAAACATCCCTCGGGGGAATTGATCGGATTCTCCGCCACGACCACCTCGCGGGCGCCGGCCTCCCGGCAGCAACGGACGACCTCGGCCACCACGGCCGGGCTCGTCGTCGCTCCGAGCGAGGGATCCCGATCGAAAGCGACGTTCGGCTTGATCAGCACCCGGTCGCCGCGTCCGACGATCCGGCCGATCCCGCCGATCTCCTCCAGGGCGGCGCGCACCATGGCCGAAGCGTCGGTTCCTCGGGCCGCCACCAGGTCCGGAGCACCCTCGGGAAACTCGAAGGGGCGGAAGGAGGGCAAGGGCGGCGCAACGGCCGATTCCTCCCTGCCGGAACGATTCGCCAGCCAGGCGGCGGCGCCGGTCACGCCTCCCGCGACCAGGGCGGCCGACCCGAGGCGGCGGATGAACTCCCTGCGGGGAATCGGATCGCTCATGATCCCGCCTTCCCGGTCGGCGAGGTTGCGGCGAGCCGTTCGTCGATGCCCCGGGCGAGGGCCCGGGCCGTTTCCGTTCCCCCGCGCGCGGCGGAAACGAAGATCTGGACGTAGTACCTGCCGGAAAGAAGGTAAACGGTCGATTCGGCCACGCCGATCCGTCCCCGGTATCCGTCCGCCGCCTTCGGCTCCATCCCGGAATCCTCCGCGAACATCTCTTCGGCCGCGCCGGGAGAGCCCATGTCGTAGAGGTAGACGTCGGCAAGATCCCCGGCGTCGGTTTCGAATCCCATGTAGACCAGTTCCCGGGCGCCGCGGGACAGGAAGGCCTCCGCCCCGCCGTCGATCTTTTCGAACATGCGGTCGCCCGGGAAACGTTCCACCTCTCCCGCCCGTTTCCACCCGGGCGGAAGCGCTGCGGGCACGGGATCCGCAAGAGAGGGCCCGGGCGGCGGTTCGACCGCCGCGGCGGACGCCGGCCGAGACGATCCGGGGGCCGCCCTGCGGGTCGCAAGAAAGCCGTATCCGAGCACGGCGGCCGTCACGGCCAGCGGCGCCAGGGCCAGCAACGCGTAGCCCGCGCTGCGCAGGATCCAGCGCGGGGACGAATCAGCCGAGCTTGATTTCCTGGACATCGATCCGGCGCATGTCTCCCACGCCGACCCCGATCCGCTCGGCGTACTCGATCTTCATGCGCCCGTGGGTGGCGGGCCAGGGTTCGCCCTTCACCTCTTCGCGCTTCTTCTCCAGGATCGCGAGGCCGACGGCGTCGACGGCCACCGGATCGAATCCGAAGAGCAGGGCGTTGTAGTTCCAGCGGTTCGCCGGCCGGTCCCCGGGACCGCCGTCCCAGAGGGGGCGCGTCGCGTCGGCCACGATCAGCCGGGTCTTCGCCCGGATCGGTTCCAGGGCGTTGAGTTCCGCGATGGACTTCCACATGCCGTCGTCCCAGTTGTGCAGGTCGGCCGGGTTGTTGTTGGTGCCCATGTGGTTCTTCATGGCGATCGTGATGCCGGTGCCCCAGTGCATCTTGACCACGGGCGTGTTGATCAGACATGTGGCCCAGTCCGTGACGATCGACCGGAGCTTCGTCTTGATCCCGCGGGAAGGCAGCGTATAGGTCTCGGACCCCCAGGCAAGGAGTTCCTTCGGCAACTTGTTGCGGTCCCAGGCGATGACCTGTTCCACGTCGGCGTATTTCCGCAGGCGCTCGCCCAGGATCTCGTAGATCTCGGGGCGGGTCTCCAATCGCGCGCCGCCGACGGTGTTGTACTTGATGGCGACCTTGTCGCCCTTCTCCGCCACCTTCACCCAGGAGGCCGACTCGAACTCCGCGCCGGTCAGTTCCCGCACGCCCGCGTCGATCATCGCGGCGATCACGTCGCGATCGACCCGGTTCGGCGCCGAAAAGACGCCGGAATGTTTCACGACGACGACGCGGGCCTTCGACGCGGCCGGGGTCTCCGCGTACCCGGCGGCGGGGATGTATCGCGCGGCCAGGGCGCCCGCGCCTCCGACGGCGGCCCGGCGGAAAAACTCCCGGCGATGGATCCCTTCGGTTCCCTCGGATCCCGAGGATCGTTTCCTGTCATCCGGATGATTCATGGGAAAGCTCCTCCTGCATGACCGCCCCGTTCGGGCCGCCCGCGTTCAGATAACCCGGCGGCCCCTGCGGGGTCAAGCGTCGAGTCGGTTCATCGGGGCCCTCGAGGACGCGGCGACGCCCTCCGGGGGACCATGCCGATCTCGACAACCGCGGGACGGCCGATTTACACTCCACGGACATGGGGCGACGAGCCGGGTCCGGGAGACGGAAAGGTCTTTTCCGGATCGCTCTTCGGGTGTTCCCGCCCGGGAGGGGGAGAGGAGTTCCGCGCCGACGGTCGCGCGGAGCATCCCCGCATTACACCAAGGCCGCCTGGAGGAACGCCGTGAATCCGCACCGTTGTCAAGAATCGTATGTCCCGGCCGGCGCCTGCCTTGTCCTTGCGGCTGCATGTCTCTGCCTGCCGCCGTCCGCGCCCGCCGCGCCGCCTCCGAACGATCTCTGCGAAAACGCGACGGAGATCCACGGCGATATCAGCGGGACCCTCGTGGACGCCACGAACGACGGATCGACCTCCTGCGGGGGATCCGCCCTGCCCGACGTCTGGTACACCTTCACCGCGCCCGGCGACGGCACGGTGCTTTTCACCACCTGCGGAACGCACGACATGGGGGGGATCGACCAGGGCATGGACACGGTCCTGTCCGCGCACGACGGATGTCCGGGAACGGTCGTCAACCAGATCGAGTGCAACGACGACTGGGGCGTCGACGCCTGTTTCGGGCAGGACGAGGGGGATCCCCGGGACTCGGCGCTTCCGGTCGAGGTTCGCGCCGGACAAACGATCCATCTCCGGGTGTCCCGTCTCTCCGGCACGCCGGACGGGCCGTTCGAGCTTCACACGACCTTCGAGCTGATGCCACTGAACGACGACTGCGGGAACGCCTCGGAGATCGGCCCGGGACAATTCCAGGGAACGCTGGCGGGGGCGTCGGTCGACGGGTCTTCCCTTTGCGGGGGAGGCGCGCCGCAAGCCGACGTCTGGTACCGGTTCGTCGCACCCGGCCCGGGGTTGCTCGTGGTCGATACCTGCGGAACGAACGATCTGCCGGGGGAAGACGCCGGGGTGGACACGGTCCTGTCCCTCCATTCCGCGTGCCCGGGCACGACGGACAATGAACTGGTCTGCAACGACGACGATCCGTCGGCCTGCGTTGGGAACGATCAGGGCGACGCGCTCGATTCGCGCGTGGATCTGCTGATGAGCGCCGGCGAGACGGTGTTCATCCGTGTTTCACGACACGGAGAATCGTTCGACGGCGACTTTATTCTCAACGTCGCGTTCGAGGAGGTGACGAACGACGACTGCGCCGACGCAATCGAGATCTTCGAAGGGGTCACGACCGGCACGAACGCCGGCGCCGCGCCGGACGGGGAGGCCTCCTGCGACTGCGGCCCCGGCCCGGACGTCTGGTACGTCTACACGGCTCCCTGCACCGGCGATCTCTCGATCGACACCTGCAATTCGGATTTCGACACCGTTCTGTCGGTGCACGGCGGTTGCCCGGGCGACCAGCTCAACGAGCTGGCCTGCAACGACGACTGCGACGGGGATCCCTGCGGGGAAACGTACGCCTCCTGCATCCGCATGCCGGTCGTCGCCGGCTCGAACTACTGGATCCGCGTGGCGGGATGCGGCGCGGACGCGGTGGGACGGTTCGATCTCGATCTCTCCCTCTCCGCACCGCCCCCGCTGAACGACGACTGCGGGACGGCGCAGACCCTCACGGAAGGGGTCCCGACGCCGTTCAGCACCTGCGGAGCAATGACCGACGGTCCGGACGAGCCGACGGCTTGCGATTTCGCCGGCTACAGCCACATCGAATCCGACGTCTGGTTCTACTACGAACCTTCCTGCATGGGGCTCGCGACGGTTTCCCTCTGCGGAAGCTCGTTCGATACCAAGATCGCGGTCTACGGCGAACCGGTCTGTCCGCCGCAGACGGAGCCGATCGCGTGCAACGACGACGCCTGCGGCGTCCAGTCGGAAGTCACCTTCGACGCCTTTCCCGGCGAGGCCTATCTCATCCGGGTGGGCGGATACTACGGGGCGCAGGGCGAAGGGGTGATCGAGGTGACCTGCGCGGGGGCCACGGAACCGAACCCCGTGATCACGGCGATCCACGAGGAGACCCCCGGCCGGCTGCTCATCCGGTTCGTGGAAACGGGCGCGGCGGCGAACGGTTATGAACTGCAGAAGTCGCCGAGTCCCGACGCGAACGATCCGGCGTGGGCAGCCGACCCGGGAGCGGTCATCGTGAACGTGGGCGGCCCGGTCTACGAGGCGAGGACCGACGCCGGGTCGGATTCCCGCCGGTTCTACCGGGTCCGGGCGCTGCCCTGAGGGACCGCTGGCCGGCGGACGCGTCAGCAAGGGATCCCGGAGGGGTCGATCCCGAGGTTGGCGAGCACGATCCGGGCGTTGCGCAGGAGCCCTTCGCGGCCGGCGCGCCGCAGCGCGGATCCGCGCATGACGGATTCCAGCGAACCGGGGTCGCGGATCCAGGCGAGCGGATCCGGGTTCCGACGGCCCGGATGCGGCGTCCAGTCGGGATCCGCGGTGGGCGGGGCGAAGCGGTTCCAGGGACAGGCGGCGAGACATTCGTCGCACCCGAAGAGCCGGGCGCCGATCGCCGCGTGAAGCGCCGGAGGGACGGGTCCCCGGTTCTCGATCGTCCAGAAGGAAAGGCAGCGGCGGGCGTCCAGCCGCCGGGGTCCGACCAGGGCGCCGGTCGGACAGGCGTCGAGACAGGCCCGGCAGGTCCCGCAGCGGTCCGGTTCCGGATCGTCGCCGGGCAGATCCAGATCCGTGAGAAGGGTTCCCAGGAAGAACCAGTTGCCCAGGTCGCGGGAGACCAGGTTGGTGTGTTTGCCGACCCACCCGATCCCCGCGCGGGCGGCGAGATCGCGTTCGAGCAGCGGCGCGGTGTCGACGCAGATCCGGGTGCGCACCGGCCGGCCCGCCAGCTCCGGCAGGCGCCCGGCGAGGCGGCGCAGACGTTTGCGGAGGCCCCGGTGGTAGTCGCGGCCCCGGGCGTAGCGGGCGATCGCCGGCCGGCCGGCGGCCGGTTCCGCCGGATCCGAGGCGTGGGGATGGTAGACGGCGGCGACGACGACGGCGCTGCGTCCGCCGTCCAGCAGCAGGCGGGGATCGCATCGCACGGCCCGGTTGCGGGCCATGTAATGCATCGAGGCGTGGTCCCCCCGTTCGATCCAGTCGAGGTAGGCGCGCGCCGTGGCGGCGGGCGCCAGGGGGGCGAAGCCGACTTTGTCGAAGCCGGCCTCCCGGCCGGCCCGGCGGATCCGCTCCTTCAACCCGTGCATTCGAACCGTTCCCGGTACAACCGTTCGATCCGGTCGGCGACTTCGCCGGTCGAAAGGGACGAGGTGTCGACGAACGGCTCGATCGAGCGGTAGACCGGTTCCCGTTCCGCAAGAAGTTTTTCCAGGGCGCCCCGGGGATTCTCCCCGGCGAGCAGGGGCCGGCTGCGGTCGTTGCGAAGGCGTTTCCAGAGGATCTCCGGATCGGCCCAGAGACAGACCACGAGCCCCGAGGCGCGCAGTCGCCGCAGGTTCCGCGGATCGAGCACGGCGCCGCCGCCGCAGGAGAGAACCCGGTCCGACCGCCGGCAGGCCGCCTCGATGCATTCGCGTTCGAGGCGGCGGAATTCTTCTTCCCCGTCCGAGGCGAAGATCTCGGGGATGCCGCGCCCGGCGCGCCGGGCGATTTCCTCGTCGAGGTCGAGATAGGCGAGGCCGAGTCGTTCGGCGAGAAGACGGCCGACGGCGGTCTTGCCCGTGCCCATGAAGCCGACGAGCGCCAGGTTGGGCCGGGCCACGACGCGGATCCTCTTCCGGGGGAACGCCGGCGGCGGGATCAACCGGGTTCGCCGTCGATGCTGCCGACCTCGATGTTCAGGTCCTCGCGCCGCTCGATGCGTTCGACGGCGCCGTCCCGGATCCAGACCACGCGGTCGGAGACGTTGAGCATCTTCATGTCGTGCGTGGCCGAGATGATGGTGACGCCCTGTTCCTGATTCATTTCCCGGAGAAGCTCGATGATTTCGCGGCCGGTGCTCAGGTCGAGGTTGCCGGTCGGTTCGTCGGCGAGGATGATCGCGGGCGAGTTGGCCATCGCGCGGGCGACGGCCACGCGCTGCTGCTGTCCGCCCGACATCTCGAAGGGCCGGTGCTGAAGGCGGTCGCCGAGGCCGACGCGGGTGAGCAGCTCGGCCCCCTTGTCGCGCGCCTCGTCGCTGGAGAGTCCCGCGAAGGTCATCGGCAGGGTGACGTTCTCCAGGGCGGTCATCACGGGGATCAGATTGAAGGTCTGGAAGATGTACCCGATCTTGCGGCACCGCAGCCAGGCCAGTTCGTAGGCGTCGAGCTGGGCGACGTCCACCTCGTCGATGTAGACCTTCCCCTCGGTCGGTTTGTCGAGGCCGCCGACCATGTTGAAGAAGGTCGACTTCCCGGATCCCGAAGGGCCCATGATCGAAATGTACTCGCCCGAGTAGATCTCGATGGTGATGCCGCGCAGGGCCTCGACCTTCTCGTTGCCCATCTGGTAGATGCGTTTGACGTCCTTGGTCCGGACGATCGTCTGCCGATCCTGTGCGTTGTCTTCCATCGCCTTCCCTCGTCTCCGAAAGAGCTATTCCTCGACCCTCATGGCCTCCACCGGCTGCATGCGGGCCGCCGTGTAGGCCGGATAAATCGCCGCCAGCACCGACAGAACGGTCCCGATCACGAACGCCACCAGCACGGCCCCTCCGACGCGCCCGAAGACGCCGCCGCTCAGAACGCGTCCGAAGCCGTAGGCGAACCCCTTGGTCAACAGTCCGACGCCCATTCCGAGAATGATCCCGGCGGCGGTTCCGATCGCTCCCAGGAAGAGCGATTCGAGCAGGAAGAGCCGGACGATGAAACTGTCCAGGGCGCCGAGGCATTTCATGGTTCCGATTTCGCGCACCCGTTCGGTGACCGACATGAGCATGGAATTCACGATGCCGACGAAGCAGACGCCGATCGACAGGGAGACGAGCCAGATCTCGCGCTGGCGTTCCTCGACGACGTCGCCGCCGAGGTCCCCGGCCTTCTGCAGGAGAAACTCGATCCTGGGATCGTTCCGTTCGCGCAGGTCGCGCACGACCGCGCGGGTCGTGAAGATGTTCATCAGGAAGGCGATGGCCAGGACGATGCCCATCATGGTGATGATCGATCGTCCGAGGCGCACCTGGACGCCCTTCAGGCTGATCTCGACGGACTTGCGCCAGGGCAACATGATCTGTTTGCCGATGACCTGGTGCTTTTCGACGATGTGTTCTTGCGTTTGCGCCATGGGTACCGGTTGTGCGTCGGCGATCCTCCGCCGACGTAGCGGGGCGGAATCCTAGGGGAGGACGGGCCGGAGGAACAGGCTTTTTCCCGCCGTCCGTCGAAGATTCCGACGGGACCGGACCCTGTCCCCGGTTCCCGCATTCCCGTATGATTCCGCCCGCGGCGTCCCTCGGGGATGCCTCATGGAACTGCCTCGATGATATCTCCAAGGGAAACCTCGGCGCAACGAGAGATCCGGGAGCTGTCGCTCCTCTTCGAGATCAGCCGCACGCCGGCAGCCTGGATCTGCGGGACGTCCTGCGGCCGGTGCTCAAGGCCATGGCCACGCACATGGGCATGATGAACGGCACGATCCTCCTGTTGGACGAGGAGACCGGGGAGATCTCGATCGAGGCGGCCTACGTGCTGTCGAGCGATCAGCAGGCCCGGGGGCGCTATCGTCTCGGGGAAGGCCTGACGGGCCGGGTCGTCCAGAGAGGGCGGCCCGCGGTGGTGCCGAGGATCTCGGACGAACCGCTGTTCCTCGACCGGACCGGCGCCCGGCGGCGGCTGCGCAAGGACGAGATCTCCTTTCTCTGCGTGCCGATCAAGATCGGCAACAGAACGATCGGGGCCCTGAGCGCGGATCGCCTCTTCGACGAGGGGATCTCCTTCCGGGAGGACGTCCGGCTGCTGTCGATCATCGCCTCGATGATCGGATCGAGATCGCCGTGAACCAGGATTTCGTGGAACCGGCGGTCGCCGCCATCATCCGGGGCGCCCGCACCGGAAACATCGGCGACGGCAAGGTCTTCGTCCTGGACCTGGCCGAATACATCCGGATCCGCACCGGCGAACGGGGACGGGCGGCGATCGGCTGAGGACGTCCCTCCGCCGGAACGGGGCGGAGGAAGACTACTCCGGCGCTCCGGCCCCTCCTTCCGTGCGGGGCGGCAGGTCGGCCCGTTCCCGGATCTCCGCGGCGAGGGACCTCAGGCCCGCGACCGCCCGGGACCGGGGATGATCCGGGCGGCCGAGGACGAAATCCTCCCCGTAGCGTTCGGCCGTCTCGTCGGCGATGCGTTCCATCTCTTCAACGGCCTCCTCCAGCTCCTCCGCGGGAGCGTCGATCCGCCACAGGAAATAGGCCCGGCAGACGGACCGGAAGATGCGGGCAACCCGCAGGAGGCGCTCCAGTTCCGCGCGGAGGACCCGGTAATCTTCCTCCGAAAGCGAGGCCTCCGCCCGGTCGAGGCTCGCCAGGGACTGTTCGGCCATGGCCACGGCGTTGTCCTTCTCTTCCATGGCCATCTCCAGGACGGATCGATCGGGATCCAGCAGGCGTTTCTCGATCCATTCCCAGGAGGGATCCCATCGCGTCGCCCGCTTGTCCCGGAGATGTCCGCGGACGTAATCGAGCGACGGAATGCTCGAATGATTCTGCAGGAAATAGCAATTCTTGACGTAATAGGTCGCAAGGACGATGTCGTGGGTCGGGCGGAACGCGGCGATGACCCACGGGGCCGCCTCTTCGCCGTAACGGGATTCGGCCCAGCGGGTCCAGATCTCCTCCTCGGAAAGGTCCGGATCCCGCCAGAGGGCCGTGAAGGCCTCGATGTTGATTTCCCCGGGTTTGCCG
>CAYNBQ010000010.1:0-30571 GCA_964395275.1 uncultured Verrucomicrobiota bacterium | reverse complement strand
TGTGGCTCCCCATGCGGTCGACGCGGCCGGCCACCCCGTCGACCCCGCGGGAGAGGGCCCATCGGAACTCGGACCGGATGTACCCGGGCGCGCACCAGGGAACGTCCTGCTGCCCGTGGTGTTCGCCGCAGAGATCGAACTCGGCGATCTGCCGGTGTCCCCCGTATCCCCCCATCAGGGGGTTGCGGATCATCATGTACCAGTCGCCGACGGTGATCTTGCTCATGACGAGGACGTCCGGGGGCGAGGCGACGATGCCCTCGCGGATGGCCTCCAGATCGTCCCACGTGCCGGTCCCCAGGTTTCCCCAGTCCCGCACGACGAGGGTGCGCGGCGGATCGGCCTCGCGGCAGGCCTGGTAGACGTTGCGGACGACCCAGGTCACCCGTTCGGCCTTGGACATCTTCGTGCGGACGTCCGCGTCGTCGAAGACGCGGAAGGCGGTCTCGCTCAGGGTGAGCACCACGCCGTCGACGTCCGGGAGGATCCGGAAGAGATCCCGGTATTTCCGCCGGACGGATTCGGCGAGTTCGGGCGCGTCCATGTCGACCGGTTCCCCGGCGGGAGGGCGCAGCGAATCGGGGATCTCGTCGAGTTCGTGGGTCCAGACCCAGGCCTTCAGACCCCGGGCGTGGGCGCGATCGATCAGCCGGTTCAGGAGGGCGGCCCGCCCGGGATCGCGTACGGCCTCGCCGGTGTGCATGATCAGCCGGTGGGAAAACTGGACATGATCCGCGCCGGCGCGGGCGGCGCGGGCGATCAGGTCCAGGTCGTACGATTCGGCGTCGTCGAGCAGGATCCATCCGCGGATCGGCACGGCGAACCCGCCGGGGGATTCGGACCGGTCGCGGGCGGACGCAACGGTCGACGCCAGGAGGATTCCGGCGGCGGCGCACAACACGGACAGGGAAGTCACGGTTCTCTCCCTTCCAGCGCTCTTTCGATTTCCTCCGCAAACGAGCGCGCCCGGGCCGCGGAGGCCCAGCGTTCGTCCGGGGTTCCCGATTCGGCTTCCATCCGATCCGCGGCGGTGCGCAACGCGGCGAGCGCGCGGCGGACGTCGGCGGCGCGCCCCTCGTCGGGACGCGCGTCCCAGAGCGCCCAGGCGAAGTAGGCGTCCGCGAGACAGCGCCAGAGCCGGGCGGCGCGGTCGAGCCGGGCGAAGCTCGCCGACAACGTCCGCGCCTCCTCCCGGGGGAGTTGCGCGGCGGCGGCCTTCACGGTTTTCAGGGCCCGGCGGGCGGCCTCCACGGCCCGATCCTTTTCCGCGAGGACCTCCCGGGCCAGGAGCGGATCCGGCCGTTCGAGCCGGCGCTGCATCCCCAGGCAGCGGCGGTCCCATTTCGCCACGCTGTGGCTGGCGACATGCCGGCGGGCGTATCCGAGGGATGGAACCCGGCTGTGGTCGTTGAGGAAGTAGAAACGCTTCGTCAACCAGACGCCGTTCACGATCCCCCACGTGGCGTCCAGCGCCGGCTGGAGGACGTCGACCATCTCTTCGCCGTACCGCCGGGCGATCTCCGTCCGCCAGAGTTCCTCCGCCGATGCGTACGGATCTTCGAGCAACCGCGCGTAGACGCCCAGATTCAACGCGTTCGGCGTGCCCAGGGCGGGATGATCGTTGCGCTCGATCCGGGCCACCGCGCCCCCGACCCCCCGTTCCAGGGCGTAATCCAGACGGTAGCGCGTGTAGGTCGGCAGCGCGTACGGCACGAGCGATTGCCCGTAGTACTCGCAACCGAGGTCGAGTTCCACGACCTGGATCCGCCCGGGGAACCGTCCCAGGGCGGGGTTGTTCGGATAGAACGGTTCCCAGTCGTGCGGTTCGCACTTGCTCATCACCCGCACGGACGGATCGCAGGCCTGGATGCCGTCGATGACCCACTGGAGTTCGTCCGGCCGGTAGATGAAGGTCCGCACGTAGAGCGTCTTGCCGAGTTCCCGGCAGACATCGTTGACGGTGTCGATCAGGCGGGCGACCCGCTCCGGGTGGGAGAGGGAGGAGACGACGCGGTCGTCGTAGTAGACGGGCACGTCCGTCTCGTGGAAGGTGAGAATCAGCCCGTCCAATCCCGGAGCGAGTTCGAAGAAGCGCCGGTACTTGGCGCGCACCCACTCCCAGAGCGCCTCGTCGTCGAGGTCGACCTTCCCCTCCCTGCGGAAGCGGTCGGGAACGGCGTTCAACTCGTGTGTCCAGGAAAAGATCTCGATCCCCCGCTCGTGGCAGAGCCGGACGAGTTCGCGCACCTCATCCTGCCGCTGCGGATTTCCCAGGAGGTCTTCGGCGTCGTGGACGATCCCGTGGGAGATCTGCAGATGATTGATCCCCTGGGCGGCGGCCTCATCGATCGTGCGGCGCAGCCGTTCCATGTTCGGATCGTGCACCTGCCAGCCCCGCACCTCGAACCGCGCCCCGGGGGGAAGCGTCGCCAGATCCCTCCGGGACCTTTCCCGGCCGCGTTCGACGATCGCCAGGTAGCGCGGGACGGAACGGGTGTGAATCCCGACGGATTTGCCGTCGACGCGATCCCGTTCCAGCGCCTTGCGGATTGCGGCGTCGAGATTGTCCCCGGCCACCTCGAGATATCGTTCCCCGCCGGTCCAGACCCATGCGAAGGCCAGGCCGACCAAGGACCGCACGTCGGACGCGCGGCCGCGAGGGGGTTCGCCGGGGCAGTCGGTGTACCGGAAACCGTGATCCGCGGGGACCCAGAGTCGGTCGATCATCGCATCCGCGGCCCGGACGACGAACTCCGGCACCCGGCGATCGCCCGAGACCTGCGCGTAGGACCAGAGTCCTTCGAAGACGATCCCCATCATGAAGGGTTTGGCGGCCCGGCGGGTCTGTCCGTCGGGGCAACGCACCGGGTATCGCAGCAGTCCGTCCGGATCCGCGGCGCGCAGGATGCATTCGAAGACGTGATCCGCCGCCTCGAGATAGGCGGGATCGGAGGTGGCGCGATACATGGACGTCAAGGCGATCAGCGCCCAGCCCGGCTCCCGGGGCGAACGATTCGCGATATCCTTCCAGGCGGCCGTCTCCCGCACGATCCAACCGGCGATTTCGCGCGCCGCGTCGAGCGCCTCGGGATCCCCGGTGAGCAGCCCGTATTCGAGAACGCCCTGCAACCAGGTGTGTCCCATCCCTCCGGGCGACGTCGTGTGGCCGATGCCGTGTTTGTGGGGTTTGCCCAGGAGTCCCGGATCCGCCGGGGAGGCCCGGCGGACGTCGACGTTCATGAAATGCACGGCCGCCTCTTCCGCGCGCCGGAAGAAGCGCGGATCGCCCGTGCGCACGAAATGCAGAAGGAAGGCGTGGGCGAGGTCGTATTCGATGTTCCCCCATTCGCCGTCGGGGAAACGCCAGTCGCCGAAATCGATCGTCCCGAAGGCGCCGGTCGTTTCCCGGTCCGCTTCCAGCAGCCGGAAGAGGTGTTCGACGCTCTCGTCGTACGAGGCCGAGGCGGGACCGGCCGGGGCAAGGGTCCCCAGGGCGCCCGTCGAAGCGACCCATTCCGGATCGACGACGGCGACGACGGGGCGCCGGGCCAGGGCGTCGACCCGCTCGGGCCGAAGCCGGTCCGAACCCGGGGATCCCGCGCCGAAACCGATCCGGAGTTCGTCTTCCCAGGCCGTGCCGGGATCCAGCGTCATCTTCCGCCCGTCCGGAGGAACCATCCAGGCCGCCGCGCCCGAGGGACCGAGCCGGATCCGATGCGGAAACCTTTCGAGGAACCAGCGCTGGGCCAGGGCGATCCGGAAGCCGGCCGAAGGACCGGCCAGACAACATCCGGATTGTTCGACGTCCGGCGCGGGACCGCCTGAATCGAGGATCGTCGCCGCATCGACGGCGTCCAGGACGCGGTCCCCGGCCCCCGGATCGCCGACGAAAAGGCCGAGCGAACCCACCTCGACCGGTTCGGGGGTTTCGTTGATCACCCGGTAGCGGATCCGCAGGACGGGATCCCCCGCGTTTGCGAAAATCCGCCCCCGGATCCTCAGGGCGAAGGGCGCCCCCGGGGGAGTCCGCCCTTCGAAACGGACGACGGCGCGCAGGGGACCGGATTCTTCCAGGCGATACCGCCAGGGCCGGAAGGCCACGCTCGACCCGCGAGGACCGAAGGTTCCCCCGATCGAGATCGGGACGGAGCGCCCCCCGTCGGAGACTTCGAAAAGCGCGGCGGTTCCGGGACCGATCCGAAGCGTGCCGATCCGAAGAGCCGGGCGGAGACGGTCGACGTCCTCCTCCACGACTAGGGCGGACTCGACCGCCGCACCCTCCCCCGGCCCGCCCGGAACGGCGGAAACATGCAACAGGACCTCCGCGGCCGCGGGGAGATCGAGCCGGGAGGTCAGCAGAACCCATTGAAGACTCCCGTCGGGCCAGGCGCCGAGGATCCGGGTCTGCAGGGGCAGTCGCCGTCCGTCGTATTCGACGGCGATCGCGGCCGGGTCGTAGCAGGCGCCGAAGGGCAGCGGAAACCCGAAATCGACGACCCGGTCGGGAAGGGAGATCTGCGATTCGTTCACCAGCCGGACGGGAACCTTCATCACGGCGCCCTCCCCTGCAACGCCCAGAAGAACGCTCACGGCGAGCCAAAACGTTCGTTGAACCGTCATCTTCACCTCTCGACACCTTCCGTGGAACGATCCGATCGTCCCTGGCGACCCGTTCACGCCGGCGAGAGTGCCGGGTCCGCGGAACGAAGGTCAACCGCAACCCCCGGAATCCGGATCCGAAGGGAAAACGCGAGCATCGGGGAAGCCCGCTACATCCCGCGCCCGGAGCCCATCATGATGCTGATCGGGCGCAGGGGTTCGACGTTTTCGCAGACGATCTTGATCGTCGAGGCGATCGGCACCGAGAGCACGGCGCCCGCGAACCCCCACAACCATCCCCAGAAGAGCAGCGAGAGGAGGACCACCACGGGGCTCAGGTTGAGCTGGTCGCCCATGAGTTTCGGGGCGACCACGTTGCCCATGAGCTGCTGGATGGTGAGAACCGCCGCCAGGGTGCCGACGGCGGGCCAGTAGTTCGGGTAGAACTGCACGAGGGCCACCAGGATCGGGGGGATCGAGGCGACGATCGATCCGATCGTCGGGATGAAGTTCAGGATGAAGGCCAGGGCCGCCCAGGTCAGCGCGAAGTCGATCTCGAGCTTCCGGAGCGCCAGCCAGACCAGCAGGGCGGTCACCAGACTGATCAGGAACTGCAGGAAGAGATACCGCCCGATCTGCGCGGTGATGGACCGCAGGATCTCCTGGATCCGCTCCGCCTGATCGGGCTGGAAGGCCTGGTCGATCTTCGCCGGAAAATGGCTTTTCCCGAGCAGGAGGAAGACCAGGAAGATCACCACCAGCAGGACGTTCGACAAGAGGGAGAAGAGCGATCCGGACAGCCGCACGAGGTACCCGCCCAGCCGTTGTCCCCAGTTGATCTTGGCCAGTTCCTCGTCGCTGATGTGAAACCGCGCGCCGAACTCGGAGACGAGTTCCGCCAGTTTCGACTGGTACTTCGGATAGACCTGGAGAAAGGCCGAGACCCGGCCGTTCAGAAAGAGCCCCACCAGGAAACCGAACCCCAGCAGGAGCATCAGCACCAGGGTCACCGCGAGACCCGTCGGCACGCGGCGCCTTCGGAGGAACGCCACCACCGGCCAGACCAGGTAGGAGAGCAACCATGCGATCACCAGCGGCAGAACGACCGCCTTCGCCGCCTTCAGGACGGCCCCCACGGCGACGACCGCGATGAGACCGAGCAGGAACGTGCCGATCCCGTACGCCGGCTCCCGCGGGCCGAAGGAACCTCCCGGGGCCGAAGCCTGCGGAGAGGGGGGCACCCCGCGGGAATCGCCGTCGGGGGTGGCCTTTCGTGGAGATTTCTTGTCTCTGGAGTGCGGTGCCATCGTGCCGGCGCATCGTTTCGGAGATTGCAAAGATCAGAAACGCTGGGCACCGCGAATGCAATCTCAATCTCCCTCCCCGGCCCGCGCAATTCCCGGGACGCGCCCGCCGCGGCGCCGCCGCGGCCCTTTCCGCGGGGATCCGGGAACGGAGCGGGCGGATCCCGCGCCGCGGGCTTGCGGTTCCGCCGGAGAGATCTCAACATCGGCCCGCGGACCGACGACGGGCGGGACCGATGGGAGCCGAGCCATCCATGAGAACAGATCGAAAACCGCTTCTTCCTGCGGCAATCATGATTTTCTTCCTCCTTGCGGGCCGCGCCGCCGGCGCAACGGCACAACCCGGGTGCGGCCTGCGCGGCCGAACGATCGCCGATCTCATGCCCGACCGGGTGCGCATCCGGACGGCCTCGGGAGAGGTGGAAATCCTCCGGTCGCCGCCGACCCTCCACTGGACGGCGCCGGGGCCGGCGGGACCGGGCCGGATCGACGGGGTCGTCGTGCGTTTCGCCACGGCGGACGGTAAATGGCTGGATCCGGAGGAATGCGTCTCGGCGGTCCGGCGTTTCTCGGGGACGCTGCTCGAGATGCGGACGACGGGCGGCGGCCGGGTCCGCATCACGATCGACGCCGTCGCGAAAGGACACTGGGTCGTCGACTGCGTCCCCGCGGATGAAACGGTTTCTTCGATCGAGGTGCGCATTCCGATGGCGCAGGACGAACATTTCTTCGGCGGCGGCGACGTCTGGGGCACCCGTTCGGTCGATCTGCGCGGCCATGCCGTACGGCTCCGGAACCGGGCCGGAACGCCCGACGAATGCAGCTACGTGCCCTTCTTCTGGAGCACGGCGGGGTACGGCGTCTTCTTCGACGAACCCCGCGAGGGGACCCTGGATTTCGGAAAGACGATCCCCACGATCCTGAACGCGTCGTTCCGCACGAAACGCCTGCGCTGGCACCTCTTCACGGGGAACACCCCCCTGGAAATCCTCCAGCGCTATCTCGACCTGACCGGGTATCCCCCCGCGGTTCCCTCCTGGACGCTCCTGCCCCAGCAGTGGCGCAACGAGGGAACCTGGGACGACGTCTGGGAAGACGTGGAAAACCACGAACGCGAAGGCGTCCCCCTGGGCGCGGTCTGGATCGACCGTCCCTGGGCGCTCGGGGAATACGGCTCCGACGATTTCACCTTCGATCCCGCGCGGTACCCGGACCCAGCGGAAAACATCCGCCGGCTGCATGAGAAGGGCATTCGGGTCCTGGTCTGGGCCTGCGATTTCCTCACCGCGGATTCCCGCCTGCTGCCCTTCGCGCTCGAGAACCGGTACGTCAACACGAAACCGACGTCGCGGGGATGGTATCACCTGGACTTCTCGAATCCGGAGGCCCGGGAATGGTGGAAGAAGCAGATCCGGAAGGTCCTGGACCTCGGGATCGACGGGATCAAGCTCGACCGGGGACAGACCCTGCCCGCCGATGCGCAGTTCCTGTCGGGCGCCGACCCCGCGGAGCTGCACAACTACCACGCGTACCTGATGTGCCGGACCTACTGGGAAGCCCTCCGGGAGGCGCGCGGGGACGATTTCCAGTTCACCCCCCGCGCCGGATGGGCGGGGACGCAGGCCTGGAGCATGAAATGGCCGGGAGATCTCTCGTCCTCGTTCTCCGACGAGGACGGCCTCGGGGCGGCCCTGGTGGCGATGCAGACGGCGGCGATGACGGGATTCGCCTTCTGGGGTCCCGACATCGGCGGGTTCGAGGGCAGGACGATCGACGAGGATCTCATGATCCGGTGGATCCAGCTCGGCGCCTTCTCGCCCCTGATGGAGACCTGCGGCCGGGGAGATTTCCCGAGAGGAGTCTGGGATATCGGAGAGAAGGCGGTCGCCGCCTATCGCTACTACGGCCAGCTCCGCGCGGCGATGCTGCCGATGCTGCGCGACGCGGCGCGAACGGCCCATGAACGGGGCATCCCGATGGTCCGGCCCCTCGGGTTCGTCTATCCGGAGGATCCCCGCGCGCCGGCCTGCAGCGACGAGTATTTCCTGGGCCCCGATCTCCTGGCGGCGCCGGTCCACGCTCCCGGGACGAGCCGCACCGTCTACCTGCCGGCGGGAGGCTGGGCGGACTTCTGGCAGCCCCGCCGGGTCGTGTACGGGCCGACGCAGGTGACGGTCGATCTGCCCGTCGAACGGTTCCCGATCTACGTGCGGGAGGGAACGGGTCTTCCGATGGACCTCGGCGCGGCGCCCGCCACGGGCCTCGGGTTCCCCTTCGCCCGGGAGGGGATCACCTTCCTGGTCTTTCCCCCCGGCCCCTCGGAACGGGCCCGGGAAACTCCGGCGGCGGCGGACGCGGTCGAACCGCCCCTCTGCGTCGCCGAGCGCGCGGACGATGAACTCGTGGTGAGGTTCGCGCCTCCGCGCGCGCAGGAACCGCCGGTCTCGACGGTCTTCCTGCGCGTGCCGATGGAAGAGGAACCCCTTTCGATCCGGGCGGCGCAGGACGGCTCGTCCGAGGCGCGCCCCCTGCGACGACTCGAGGACGTCATCCCGGAATCGATGGAACCGGGCACCTGGTGGTGGGACCGGCGGGAATCCGCGGCATGGATCCGTCCGCCGTTCGTCCGGGGCTCGGCGATCCTCGCGCCGCGCTGATCGCCGGACGCGGCTTCCGGAATCCGCCGCCCGCGAAGCGGAAAAACCGCCCCCTGCCGGGGGAACCCGGCAGGGGGCGGTGCGCTTCCGACCGTTCCGGGGCGTTCCGGTCTACGGGACCGTCATCACCCGGACGTCGTCGACGTACCATCCGGGGTAGCCGATGTCCTCGTCCGACTGCAGGATGAACTTGAGCTGGACGCGCTTGCCCAGACCGTCCGCGAGGGAAGCGCTCTGCTCGCTCCAGCCGCCGATCGCTCCTCCCCGGTGCGGAACCGGCGTCGAGATCAGGGTACCCGCGTCCGCGTCCCACATCTCGACGTAGACATAGTCGAAATCGACGTCCTCGGTGTTGACGAAATCCTGGAACGTCAGGGTCGCCTGGGATTTCGCGGTCAGGTCGATCACCGGCGACAACAGCCAGGAATCCTCGTCGTTGTTGTAGTCGCCCGTCAGGTTCGTGGCCCAGCAGTTCTCCCCGCTGGCCGCGGCGTCCGGGGCGTCGCCCACGCCGGTGTAATCCGTCGGGGTGCCCAGCTCCCAGCTGTCGTTGACGCCGCCGTGCGTCCATCCGGGGGCGCCCGACTCGAAGTCGTCGAAGAAGGCCTCGCTCTCGGGCACCTCCTCGTAGAGGACGACCCGGTAGACCGCGTCCGGACTCGGGGCGCCTTCGTCGACCCAGGCGGTCATTCCCAGCAGGGGGGAGCTGACCGCGTCCCACGGCGCGCCGGGGGCCTCGGCCCGTTCGACGACGAAGATGCCGGGATCGAGATAACTCCATTTCAACCGGGGACCGTCCCCGGTGGGATCGATCCGGGTGAGGGCGAACATCGGCAGCGTGGAGACGCTGAGGTTGTCGATGCAGACGTGGTCGTCCATGTCCCGGTTCAGCAGATGGATCCGGATCCGGTTCGCGGCCGAGGCCCTCTGTCCGGCGTAATCGCGGAAGTAGATGTCCGTCGGCCCGGTTTCGCCGACGCCTTCCACTTCCATCGAATCGAGCCGTTCGGCCCCGTAATCGATCAGCTGCTTGACGTGATACCAGCGGTCGAAGTTGTAGCCGGGCACCGAGTGGTTCGCCACGACGTTGGTGCCGTTGTTGCCCTGGTCCGCGTAGAGAACCGTGTCGATGCTTCCCGCGGGACCGATCCGGAAGTTCTTGAAGTCGACGAAGTCGTCGCCTCCCCCGGCCCAGTCCGTGCCGTAGAAGCGCATCCGGCTCACGCGGGTCGGGTCGAAGCTGCCGCTCTCCGTGTAGCCGGCCGGATCGTTCAGATCGACGATCACGTGCGTCCACTCCGGATAGGGCGGATCGCCCCGCTGGGTGGCGTAGACGATGCCGAAATCCCGGTGTCCGGCGTAGGTCGGATAGGTTCCGGTGCCGTCGTCCTCGTAGGTGTAGAACCGGACGAAGACGGGCGCGTCGCCGTACGGGTTGCTGTTGCTGTTCTCGTCCTGGAAGTACCGGGTGTCGAATTCCAGGGCCAGGCCGCCGATGTCGATGTAGTCGTCGGTGAAACCGGCGAGGTAGAAATCGACGTACGGTCCGTACCACCAGCTTCCGGAGCCGCCTCCGTCCAGCCAGTGCCGCGTGTACCCCTCCGCCTCGTCCGATCGGAACTCGAACGTATCCGGGGGATCCACCCAGGGCGCCGGATGAATCGCGTCGCCGTCCGGGGACTGGCCCGTTTCACGGCCGACGTTGACCTGCTGGTCCATCGGCAGGAAGTAGGTCTCCCCTGCCCCCGCCTCGCCCTTCCAGAGGGTCGTCACGGCGTCGCCGACCAGCGCGTCGGCCAGGTTCAACCCGCCTTCGAAGGGCAGGGTTCCCGCCATGCGGACGTCGTATTCGACGACGATCCTGCGGTAGCCGAAGGGCACGTAGTTCGGGATGGCGCGTTCCAGGGCGACGTCGGCGGAGCCGTCCAGGCAGAGGGCCTGCCCGCTGACCGCCACGTTCGTCTGGATGACGGCCTGGGCCGAGGAGCCCTGCACGACCGTCCAGCCGTCCTGTCCCACAACCTCGCCCGGCACGTAGCCTTCGTCGAAATCGGTCTCGTAGACGACCGGCGGCGGATTCCCGCCGCCTTCGATCGCGTAGAGGGTGCCGTCCTTCGAGTTCACGTACAGGGTTCCGTCGGCGTCCAGGGAGAGCCCGCGGGTCCCGGGGGCGTTGCCGGCGTACTCCCCCGTCCACACGATCTCGGCGGATGCCCCGAGGTCGCGGACGGCGTAGATCTTTCCGTCGGTCGGCGACGACACGTAGACCATCCCGTCGGAGGTCGCGATCGGGGAACAGTAGGACCATCCGCCCCCGCCGATGTCGACCGTCCAGGCCACCACGGCGGCCGGACCGGTATCGTCGATCGCCAGGAGGGTCCCGTTGCCGTTGGCGGCGACGTAGAATCGGGGCGTGCCGTCGACCTCGTGAAGCCCCCCGAGATTCCCGTTGATGCCGCCCTCTCCGAGGTCCGCGGTCCATCGTTCGACGACGTTGCTCCCCTCGTCGGTCAGGGCGTAGAGCGTTCCGGATCCCCCGCCGATGTAGACGGTGCCGTCGGCGCCGATCATCGGGCCGCTCGACCAGAAGTACTCGCCGTCGATCCCCTGGTAGATCCAGTTCTCGATGCCCGTGGCGGTATCGATGGCGTAGACCGAGTGATCGTCGTCCGAGGTCGCGATGTAGACCACCGCCTCGTCATGACTCAGCACGGGGCTGCTGCCCGACCCGGCCGAAACCGTGCCGCCGTGGGTCGTGTCGTAACGCCAGCGTTCCGCGCCGGTCGCATCCAGGCTCCAGACGAAACTCGGGTTCTCCGTGGTGAAATAGACGTTCCCCGCGCTGTCGATCACCGGGGCGCCGAGTTCGTTGTACCCGGTGTCGCTCGGGTAGTCGAAACGCCAGTCGAGGGTTCCGGTCGCCGCCTCGATCCGGTAGAAGGAATTGGATTCCCCGGCGTCGCCGCTCCATCCCGTTCCGACGTAGAGATACCCGTCCGCGCTCAGGGCCGGTCCGACCTGGATGTCGGCGCCGAGCGTCTTCGTCCAGAGAATCTGTCCGTACGACGAGATCGCCAGCACCTTGTTCCCGTTGGAAACGGCGTAGACCACCCCGTCGCCTACGGCGGCGTTGCCCTGGTTCTCCCATTTCGAACCGTCGCCGATCGTGTGTTTCCACCGAAGCTGCGGATACGTGATCCCCGGCACGCCGTCCCCGGCGTACCCGGTGTTCTGCGCATCCTTCTGAAACGACGGCCAGGGGGTGTCGGCCAACTGTCCCGCAACCGGCAGGGACATCGCCGCCAGTCCGACCACGATGATCCACGACAAAATCTTCCCCTTCATGGAAAACCGATCCTTCCTGCCGGTTCCGACGACCGGCATGCGCACTCTACAGCCTCCCGATCTATACTCCACAGGCTTTTCGACTGTCAATTGTGAATTCCCGCGGATTCCCCTCCGCTGGCCCTTCCGGGACGAACGTGGGATCATGGGAAACCGACCCGGTACAGGACGCCCCCCGTGTACGCGATGGATACCGAAACCGATCCTGCGGCGGCCGCCGAGCCGTCCCCGTTCCCGCTTCGCGCGGGGATCGCCCTGCTGCTGATCACGGTCCTCCTGTCGGCCCTCTCCTTCCGGTTCGAGCCCTCCGTTTCCCCGGCGCGGCCGCTGGTTCTGCGGCTGATCGCAATCGAGTTGTGCGCCGGAATCGTCTACCTGCTGATCGTTCTCCGCCTTCTGCGGTCTTCCCCGGGCGCCGCCGCCCCGCTGGACCGGATTTTGCTTCTCGGGATCCTGATGCGGATCGTTCTGCTGCCTTCCGTGCCGATGCTGGAAGACGATTTCCATCGTTACCTCTGGGACGGCGCCGTCGCGGCCCGCGGGATCAACCCCTACCGGTACGCGCCCCGGGAGGTCCTGGAGGGCGCCCCCGGCGTGCCCGCCGAACTGCTCCGCCTGGGCGAGGAGAGCCCGGAAACCCTCCGGCGCATCAACCATCCGGAGATCCGCACGATCTATCCGCCCGTGGCCCAGGCCGCCTTCGCCCTGGCCCATTGGATGACGCCGTGGAGCACGACCGCCTGGCGCTGCGTTCTCTTTGCGGCGGACCTCGCCGCCTTTTTCCTCCTGGCGGCCCTGCTCGGGCGACTCGGCCTTCCCCTGGGCTGGATCGTCGTCTACTGGTGGAACCCGCTGCTCCTCCGGGAGATCTACAACGCGTGCCACATGGACGTGATGGTTCTTCCGTTCGTCGCCGGGGCCTTTCTGGCGGCGGCGCGGGGCCGCGGGACCGCGGCGACGGCCTCCCTGGCCGCGGCCTCGGGGACCAAGCTCTGGCCGATCCTTCTGCTGCCGCTGCTCCTGCGGCCGCTCCTGCATCGGCCGCGGCGGGCGGCCGCCGCGCTCGGGATCTTCGCCGCGGCCGGGCTCCTGCTCTTTCTGCCGATCGCATCGGGCGGGCTCGACGGCACCTCGGGGTTCCTCGCCTATCCGACCGCCTGGCAGAACAACGCCGCCGTCTTTCCCCTCACCGTCAGGATCTGCGAATCCCTCCTGCGCGTCCTGGGCCAACCCGTCTGGAACGCCCAGCGCACCGCCCGATGGGCGACGGCCGCGATGATCTTCGGGCTGGTCCTGTGGAAGAGCCTCCCTCCCCTGCGCGACGAGGTCGATCGATGCCGCCGCGCCTTGTGGATCCTCGCCGGCGTCTTCCTGCTCGGCCCGACGGCCTTCCCCTGGTATTTCCTCTGGATGCTCCCCTTCCTGGCGGCGGTTCCGTCGGTTGCGTTGATCACGCTCGGAGTCCTGCTGTCGTTCTACGACGCGCGGTTTCTGATCGATCCCGGTGGATCGGGCGCGCCGCCGGGAACGGCGCTGGTGCTCGCGCAGTTCGTTCCCTTCTACGCACTTCTCGTTCTTGAGGCCTGGAGAAGGCGCCGGAGGCGGCCTTCCCATGCGTAGAGGCGCATCCATCGCCGTCGTCATTCCGGCGCTGAACGAGGAACCGTCCATCGGGCGTGTGCTGGACGAGATTCCCGACTGGGTGGACGAGGTCGTCGTGGCCGACAACGGATCGACCGACGGGACGGCCCGCGCGGCGGAAGAACACGGCGCCCGCGTGGTGTACGAAGCGCGGCGGGGATACGGCTCGGCGTGCCTGGCGGCCCTGCGCACCCTGGGCGACCCGGACATCGTGGTCTTTCTGGACGGCGATTACAGCGATCATCCGGGGGAGATGGACCGGCTGGTCGATCCCATTCTTGACGGGCGGGCGGAGATGGTGATCGGTTCCCGCGTCCTGGGAAAACGGGAACCGGGGGCCCTCACCCCGCAGCAACGGTTCGGCAACCGCCTTGCGTGCATCCTGATCCGGCTCTTCTGGAAGGCCGAATTCACCGATCTCGGCCCGTTCCGGGCCGTCCGGCACTCGACGCTCCGGCGGCTGGGAATGCGGGATCCGGACTACGGATGGACCGTGGAGATGCAGATCCGCGCCGCGCGGCTCGGCGTCCCCTTGATGGAGGTTCCCGTGCGATACCGGCGGCGGATCGGCCGATCCAAGGTCTCCGGGACCCTTCGGGGGATGATCGGTGCGGGAACCAAGATCCTCGGGATCATCTTCCTTTCGGCGGTGCGGCCGCAGCCCCCCGGCCCCGCGGAAAGAAGCCCGGAAACCGGTCGATGCCGGATCGTCGTCTTCACCCGGTATCCGGAGCCGGGGACGACGAAGACGCGGCTGATCCCCCTTCTGGGGGCGGAAGGCGCCGCCGATCTGCAGCGGAGGATGACCGAGCAGACGATCTCCCGGGTCCGGAGATTCTGCGCCGCGCGGCCGGACGTCGAATTCGCCGTCGCCTATGCGGGAGGCGACGAGAAGCGCATGCGCGACTGGCTCGGACAAGGCGTTCGCTTGCGGCCCCAGGGACCGGGGGATCTCGGGGCCCGCATGCGGCGGGCCGTCGAGGAGTCGTCCGCGGAGGGGTACGGCGCCGTCGTGCTCGTCGGCACGGACTGTCCGGGGCTGCAGACGGATCATCTCCGCGATGCGATCGACGCCCTGGAAGACCACGACCTGGTCTTCGGTCCCGCGCGGGACGGGGGATACTATCTGATCGGCTGCACCCGGCCGATCCCGGCCCTGTTCGACGGGATCCCCTGGGGGACTTCCGGAGTGTTGGAACGCAGCCTGGACGCTGCGCGACGCGAAGGATGCCGGGTGCGCCGGATCGCCGAACTCGAAGACGTCGACCGGCCGGAGGACCTGGCCGTCTGGGAACGGTGGGGGAACGGGCCCGAAGCGGAGAAGGATTCGCGATGAGATCTTCCGCCCGCCGCATCTTCTCCCCGTTCCCGACGGAACGCGCGAACCGCGCCCGCCGGCGCGCGCGGCGGCGGGCGGAGTTGCGCGCAATCGTTCTCTTCGCCGCGGGCGGTTTCGTCCAGGGAATCCCGGCCGCGCCGCTCCCGGCCCCCCCGCCCTTCCCGATCGTGGAATACGACGGCGATCTCTCCGCCTACCGCAGCACGTCCGTCGAGCGGGGCGCCGCCGTGCCGGACGCCCCCCCGCCCGGAACCTTCGACGCCCGGCGGATCGCCCCGGACCGAGTCCGGTCCCGGACGGTGCAGCGATGGCTGGCGGAGCCGGACGGACGCCGGAGACTCGTCGTCCCCGTGGAAGAACGCTACGTGCCCCTGCGGCGCGGAGACGATCCGGTCCGCATCGTCCTGCCCGATCTGCAACCCTCCCTCTACACGTTGTTCGTCTATGGAACGATCGCCCGCCGCGGACGGGAAGAGCTGCCGCGGGTCTGGAAACCCTGTCCGATGGAGTTCCGGATCGTCGACGACCGGGGCCGGGAGATCGAGCGCGGCCGAAAGCTCCTCAAGCAGGGCTTCTTCCCGCGCCGCATGCAGGGCTTCCATTTCCACGTTCCCGCCGCGGGAGACTACACGGCATACTTCCGGCTCACCGACCGGGCGGAAGAAACCGCCGAGATCCAGTGGATCCGCCTCGTCGACCGGCTCGAAGGCCTTCCCGACGCCGCCGTCAAGAAAACCCAGAACATCGAGAAGACCGGCGGCCGCCGGCTCCCCGGTCTCTCCGAAGCGCGCCGGCGGCGGGACGACCGGATCTGGGCGGCGTTGCCCCCGTTGAACACGCATTTCCAGGTTCACCCGCCCGACCCGGCCTTTCGCAAGGGGCTCGAATCGCTGCGGCTGCCGCCGTGGCGCACGCGGGCCTTTGCCGGGCTGAAGGAACATCGGAAGAAGGACCGGACCTTCGCGCCCCTGGACCTCGAGAATCCCGAGACCGGCGAGATCCTTTCCGGCGCCGAAACGGTCTCCGGCGTTCCCTGGCCCGGACCCTTCGCCGACGACGGAACGGGCGTGTACCTGTCGCGCGAACGGTTTCCGTCGCTCCCGCACGACCTGTACGCCACCCGGCGGGCCGAGCTGCTCGGGGAACGCTACCTCCTCTACGTCGGCGCCGTGGTCGATTCCCAGGGGCGATACCGGGGACTGAATCTCGCCCGGCGCTATGCGGAGACCGGAGATCCGGAGACGGGACACGACGGGGCGCTGGCCCTGGTGCGGATCGCCTGGGACTGGCCGGCCCTGGAACTGAGTCTGCGGGAGATCCGGCTCTGCACCCACGCGCCCGATTTCGAATACGGAATCGACTGGACGCACGCACGCCGTCGCAACGGCAAGTTCTTCTACGCCGGATGGGCGGGAGCGGATTTCGTCGGCCTGCTGGAGGCCTACGACCGGCTCTTCCCCTACATCGACGGCAACGAGGTGTTCGCGGAGGCCGTCGGACGGTTCGTCCCCCGGGTGAAGACCCCGCGCGACGTCGTCCGTCTCCTGGACCGCTACCTCGTCTTCGCCGGGGTTCGCGACTACGAGCGGGGGCGGATTCGGGCCGCGCCCGTCCGGGAAACGGCCGCCGTGGTCCTAGGGCCTTCGCCCTACACGAACGACTGGCTGGACCTGCGGACCACGCCCGCGACGATCTACCCGCTGCAGGGCCCGTTCGGCGAACTCTACGCAACGGTCCTGACCCGCGACGGGATTCACTACATCGGGTCTTTCCTCGTGTACGGGGCCGCCGTGGCGAAGGAAAACCTGGCCCGGGCGCGGCTCTGCGCCCGGGGCGCGACCCTCGGTTTCCCGGTGCCGATGGATCTGTCCGACGCCTCGAGATATCCGAAGATCCGGGCGGCGGCCGATTTCCTCATCGACCGTTTCGCCGCGGGCGGTTTCGCCCTGGCCGTCGGGGACGCGAGCGGCGGTCCGCACGACGGACGGGTCGCGCGGGAGCGTCTGGCGGCCGAGGAAGAGGCCTCCCGAACGGCCTTCGACCTCTTCGGAGATCCCAGGCACGCATGGCTGTTGCGCAACCTGCACGGGATCGACGATCCGTCGGCGGCGGCCGCGGCGACGGGCGTCGCGGACCCGATCCTGCACAACGTCTCCCGCGTCCTGGCCGGGGCGGGGGCCGCCGTAATCGAGAGCCGCCCGGAGGAAGACGATCCGCTGAAGAAGACGGCCCTCGTTCTGCGAACGGGCGTGGGGCGGGGTCATGCCCACCATGACTATCTCGACCTGAACCTCTTCGGGCTGGGACTGCCCCTGGCGGTGGACCTGGCCTGTCGCGACGAAGGACGATTCTGGTCGCGGCCGCCGGCGTCCTGGTCGTTCCTGCACAATCATGCGATGGCGCACGACACCCTCGATCCCCGCGGGGCCGGGGTCCAGACCGGGGAACCGTGGGTCGCCGCCTTCGAACCGCCGGTGATCCGCGCCCGGTACGTCGGCCGCTCGGGGGTGACGCGGATCGACCGGGACCTGGTCCTGATGGATTCGGCCGATGCGGAGGCGGGGTACGTCTTCGACGTCCAGCGGGTCGAAGGAATGCGCTACCACACGTGGGCGTTCCACGGGTGCGAAAGCGAGGATCTGCGGATCAACGTGCCGATGAAGGCGGCCTCCCCGGACGAACGCTGGCTCGATCGTCTGCTGCCGGGATCGACCCGGTGCGGGACCGCGACCGATCGCCTGCAGGCGGTCTGGACGATGACCCGGCGAAGCCGGCGCGTCCCGCACCCCTTCCGCGGCGGCGGCGCGATCGAGACGGTCGCGTGCGAACCGGCCGTGCTCGGGGAGGCGTACGATGCCTCCCGTCCGCCCGTCCGGGTGCGCGCCACCCTCCTGGGGCGATCGGGCGACAAGGTTCTGGAAGGCGTCCCCTATTCCGAACCCTACCGCTACGCCTTTCCCTTCCTCTGGGTGCGCACCGCCGCGGGGGGATCTCCGACGATCTACCCGGCCGTTTACGAGTGGTATCGCGGCGACCCCTTCCTGAAGGAGATCGAACTCCGTTCGCTGGATCCGCTCGTCGTGACGGTGCGCACCCGCGAGGGCCGGACCGACCGCTTCGTCCGGGACGGGAAAGGGCTCGCCGTTCTCTCGCGGGAGCCCGACGGCTCCTTCTCGGCCTGGATCTCGGGGCGGGTCCCCGTCGACATCGACGGGTGGAGGATCGCGCCCGAACGTTCGGAGATATCCGCCGAAATCGTGGAAATCGACTACGCGCAACGGCGTCTGCGAACGCGCGACCCGCTGCCCGACGATCCGAGGGCGACCGCCGGAAACCCGGCCCGCCGGATCTACCTGGAACTCCGCGGATCCGGCACGAGCTTCTCGTTCGACGACGACCTGCTCGTGCAGGAGGGCCGAGTCCGCAACGTCGCGCCGATCGGGGACGACCGGATCGCGCTCGCGACGGATCCTCCGGTCCTCTTCGAAGGCTACGGGAACCGTTCCTCGGCGGGATTCACGCGGACCGACGAAACGGGCCGATGGATCCTGCGGGGCGACCGCGTCCTGCGCCGTCCTTCCGAATGGACGCCGGGCGACGATCTCTTCACGGACGCCGACGGCGACGGAGTCGTCCATGCGAAAACCTATGAAATCGGGATCGGGGATACCGTTTCCGTCCGTTCCTGGACGGCCGTCGCCGGCGGACCGCGAGGTCCGTTGCACCTCGTGTCGAACGGCGAGGTGCGGATCGCCCGCGACGGGAAGGAAATTCTGACGCCTCCCGCTCCCGGGGGGATCGACCTCGACGAAGGGGAGTTCTCCGGCGCGCCGGCCGCGGTTCAGGAGGAGGGAGGACGAACCTTCAACAGGACCGCCCCGTGACGGGGCGTCTCGACCCGGAATTCCTCCTCGAACGTCCCCATCTCCTCCCGGCGCCAGAGGTCTCGGACGCAGAGGGGACCCTTCAGCCCCAGCTCCCGGAAACGAACGACGACTCCGGCCCGCCGGTATCCCCGGTTGAAGACCGCCACGGCCGTCGACCCGTCGGCGAGCGGCCGGGACCAGATCTCCCGCGTCCCCTCCCGAACGCGGCAACGGCCGGGGCGGCCGAGGGGATCCTGATCGACTTCGATCACCTCCGGATGGGAGAGGATCGCAAGGGAAAAGTCGTCGATACCCACCAGGTCGCACCCGATCATCAGCGGGGCGGCGAGCATCGACCACAGGGTCATCTGGGTGATCTGCTCGTTGGGCGTAAGCCGACTCGGACGATGTTCCTCCCCCCAGCCGATCTTCCCGATCATCAGCGGTCCGGGATCACCCCAGCGTCCCGGACCGATGACGTCGGCCAGCGGTTCCTGCCCGAATCCGGAGGCGCAGACGATCGTCCACGAATCGAAGGGATCCGTGGAGCCGCTCCAGACGTAGAACCCCGGGAAGCGGGAATCGGGCGAGGTCCGCAACCATGCGTCCACGGGCCGATCGGTCTCGAGCCAGACGAGCACGTCCCGGGCCGCTTCGTCGAAGGCATCCGTCATCCGCCGCAGCGGGGGCATCCAGCCGGACCGGGAGGGATCCTCCTCGTATCGCAGGAGATCGATTCGCCACTCGATCCAGCTCGCGGTGTCCTGGATTTCCTTTTCCCCGGAGGAGGTGCGCCCGGAAGGGCCGACCTCTTTCCCCGACGTAAACAGACCGAAGAGCAGGCCCCGTTCGTGAACCTGTTCCGCGAGGGCCTTCATGTCGCCGAACCGGTCGCCGTCGGGAACGATCCGTCTCTTCTCCGAATACGGCGAAATCGGGACGCGGCCTCCCTGCCAGCCGTCGTCGACGACGACGTAGCGATACCCGACGTCGGCCAGGCCCTTTTCCACCAGGGCGTCGAGGGCGGCGACGACCTTGGGCTGGTCGACCGTGGTTCCCCAGACGCTCCAGGAACTCCACCCCATCGGCGGCGTTCGGGCGAGGCGCCGCTCGCCGCCGACGATCCTCAGCACCGAAGCGTCCCGGCCGCCCGGACCCGAGACCGAAATCCGCACGTCGTTGGTCCCTGCTTCTTCCAACGCCCCGCGGATGATTCCCCGGTCGGGGTCCAGTTCCAGTCCGGCGGGAAGATCCTCCGCGGCGAACCGCAACGGTCGTTTCCCGGTGCAGGGAATCCGGAAGAGAAACGGCCGGCCGGGTGCGGCCCCGACGATTCTCGGCGCGTGGATCTCCGGGACGACCGGGTCGATCCGCCCGATCGGCGGCGGCGGATCCTCCGGAACGGGAACCGCGCGCGGCTCGAAATCGATCCCCGGGGACGGAACCAGGTGCGCTCCCGCCCAGTCGGCGTGGTCCCTGCGGACGCCGTCGCCCCCGTCTTCGACGATCAGGCCCAGCAGACGTCCCCCCGCGATATCGAGGTCGAGGAACTTCGGATCGTCGCCGCCGCGCATCACGCCGCTGCGGAAGATTTCCCGGTCGTCGAGATAGACGACGAAAACGACCGATCCCTTCCTGCCGCATTCGTCGTCCACGCCGATCGCCGTGCGGAACCGCCGCGCTCCTTCCCCCAGGTCGACGACGAACTCGCTGACGGGACGCGTTGCGATGCCGTGACGAAAGGTCGTCCCGGCCAGGCGCATGGGCCGATTGAAGAGAGATCTTCCGGGCCGGGGCGCGCCCCAGCCCTGCTTCAACAGCGAGAGGTCGAGTTGATCCAGCCACACGGCCCCGTCCGGGGCGGCGTCGCCGGTCATCTCCCGAAAGGGAGGAACGCCGGTCTCCCCGGGATCGGGCGCGTCGGCGAACGCCGGCCGCGCCGCGGACAGAAACCCGAGAAAAGAGAAGAGCAGACGCCTGCAGCGACTCGTCATCCGACCGGCCTCCTTCCGCGATCGGGGTCTCCGCGGGCGGATTGGATCGAAGAGACGTCGAAGAGTCAAGCCAATCTCCGCGTCCTTTCCGGGCGGGGAACGGATCGGAGCGGCGGAGGGATGCCGTGGGGAAAGAAAAAGGGTGGCGGCGGAGGGAGGCGAACCCCCGACGCGAGGAGGAGGAGTCCCCTGCGCTAACCAGCTCAGCTACGCCGCCACCCGAACGGAGGCGAGGGCCGAATCATACGCGGCATCGGCCCTTCCCGTCAAAAGGCTCTCGGCGGAGATCCCCCGCGCGAGGTTCTCGTGGACAGGGCGGAGGCGTCTGTGCGACAAACCGGGGATCCGAGATGCAGCCATGCCTTTCCATCGTTTCGTCATCGTCACAGCAACCGCCGGAGCCCTTCTGATGGCGATCGGATCGCAGGCGAATCCGCGCCCGGCGGTCGTGGCCCATCGGGGGGCGTCGCGGGAGGCGCCGGAGAACACCCTGGCGGCCTTCCGGCTGGCCTGGGACCTCGGCGCGGACGCGGTCGAATGCGACATCCGGGAGACCACGGACGGTCGGGTCGTCTGCATGCACGACGCCGACACCCAACGCGTCGCCGGGGTCGACTGGAAGATCAAGGACACGCCCTTCGCCCGCCTCCGGACCCTGGACGTGGGCCGTTGGAAGGGGGAACGCTGGGCCGGGGAACGGATCCCGACCCTGGCGGAGGTCCTTGCTACGGTGCCCGCGCACGGAAAGATCTTCGTGGAGGTGAAGACCGGTCCCGGGATCGTGCCGCGGCTCCGGCGGATCGTCGCCGCAGCCCCGCTCCGCAGCGACCAGGTGGTCGTCATCTCCTTTCATGCGGCGGTGGTTTCCCGGGTGCGCGAGGAAATGCCCGAGACTCCGGTCCTGCTGCTTCAGGACATCCGGATCCGGGAAGAAACGGGGGTCCCGGAACCGTCCGTCGAGGAGATTGTCGACCGCCTGCGGCGGACCGGCGCGCACGGATTGGATGTGCACGCCGTACCGGCCGTCGATGCGGATTTCATCGAAACCGTCCGTTCCGCCGGGTTCGGGGTACACGCCTGGACGGTGAACGATCCCGCCCGCGCGGCGGAACTGGCGCGATGGGGCGTCGCCTCGATCACGACCGACCGGCCCGCGGCGATCCGGCAGGCCCTGGCAGCGCTCCGCGCGGATGCCGATCCTCCCGGCGGGAATCGCTGAACCGGGGGCGGGAGGGACGACGTCACCCGGCGCGCCGCAGAACGGCAAGGAAGAAGCCGTCGGTTCCCGACCGCACGGGGTCGAGTCTCACGAGCCCGTCGCCGGCGTCCCAGCGGTTGCGCGGCATGTGCCGGGGCATGCCCGGCGGAGGAACGACCGTCCAGCCGTCGTGTTCCCGGAGGAATCGTTCCACGACCCGTTCGTTCTCGTCCTCGAACAGGCTGCAGGTGACGTAGGCCAGGCATCCGCCGGCGCGGACCCGCGGCGCGAACCGTCGGAGAATCCCGAGCTGTCGTTCCGCGAAACGCGCCAGGTCGCCTTCCCCGTATCGATCCTTCAACTCGGGGTTCCTTCGCCACGTTCCGCTGCCCGAACAGGGGGCGTCGACGAGAACCAGGTCCGCCCCGGCGGGCAGGGCTTCGGGCAATTCGCCGAGGGGTTCGATCGGAAGGATCTCGATGTTGGAAAACCCCGCGCGCGACTTGCGCCGCGCCAGCTCCCGGAGACGTCCGGGATGGGTGTCCGCGGCGTAGATCCGGCCCCGGTTGCGCATCGCGGCCGCCAGCGCAAGCGTTTTCCCCCCGCCGCCGGCGCAGGCGTCGATCACCTTCCAGCCGGGTTGCGCGTCCAGGGCGAGGACGACGAGCTGACTTCCCTCGTCCTGGATCTCGAAGAGCCCCTCCCGGAAGGCCCGGCCGTCCGTCACCCGGGGACGTCCCTCGGCGCGCAATCCCCAGGGGCTCCAGGGCGTGGGCCGGGTCGCGACGCTCATCTCCCTCTGGAGCCGGAGCTGGAGGGCCTGGCGCGTCGTTCGGAGGGGGTGGATCCTCAGATCGACCGGCGCCATCTCCGCCAGGGCTTCGGCCAGGGCCGTCGCGCCGGCGCGCCCCCGTTCGCGCCACAGGCGGACCGCCGCCCATCGGGGAAGGTTCATGGTGACGGCGAAGGCGTCCACGTCCGCGGTCCCCGGATCCTTCGGCGGCCTGGGCGTCTCGAGGAGACGGCGCAGCCGCCGGGCGACGCGGCGCTCCCGGCCGGCCGTCGCCTCGATCCGCGGGACCAGCGTCTCCGCATCCTCCGGCAGAAGACCTTCTTCAGCCAGGAGCAGGAGCGCGGCGAGATCCCGGGCCCGGCCCCGCATCGAGCCGGCGGGTTCGAGACCCGCGTTCTGCACCCAGCGCTCCACCCGCCACCCGATGCGCCGGCGGTGTCGCAGCACGGCGTAGACGGTCGCGGCGATCCAGGCGCGGTCGCGGCTTCCCGCCCGGCGATTCTGCTGGAAATAGCGGCGCAGGCGTTCGTCGGCGGCCTTCCCCCGACCCGAACGCATGCCGTCGAGCAGGTCCAGGGCGATCCGGATGCGTTCTTCGGGCCTCATTTCCTCGGTCCGATGCCGGCGGCCCCGATCCGCCTTTCCCGCGGACGCGATCCCGCGCCGGGTCGTTCGGGGTCCCCGCCTCGACGGAACGCCGTCATTCCCCCCGGGCCCGGCGGATCAGTTCGAGCAGTTGCACGGCCTTCTCGAGCGGCTGCGCGGCGAAGATGCGCTCCAGGTCCGCGCGTTCGTAGTGTTCCGAGAGAAAGGCGACGACATCGATCCGCGACTGCCAGCATTCCACGATCCTCGCGCACGGGAGCCCGCGGTTCATCGTGCGGCAATAGAGAAAGGGAACCGTGTCGCCGAGCATCGGGCACCGCCATGCGGTAAGCCCGTCGTACTTCGTCAGATCCTCGCGATCGTTCATGACCCGGCCCTCCGGAAGCGGCGTTTCCATACTACACCTTTCGACGGCGGCGGGGAAACCGCCGGAACCGCTTGTGCCGCCCCGGAAAGATCCCCATACTGGGCGGACGGCGGGAGACATCCTCCGGAGGGAGACGATACGTGAACTGTTTCAACCGGTTTGCGGCCGTCGCGGCGGTCGTTGCGGCCGCCGGATGCGCCAACATCACCGCGCTGGGACCCGGCGCCGCCTCGGCGACGCGGGTCTTCCCCCAATCCCGCAACGAAGTCTGGGCCGCCGCGGCCGTCGCGCTGAACGACTTCCCGATGGATCTGGTGGACCAGAGAGAAGGCGTCCTGTTCACCTCCTGGTACGATGCGAACGACTACATCCCGGAAGAGGACCGGCCGCGTTCCGGCGACGTTTCCTGGGTGCGCCCGATGGAACGCATGCGGGTCGAGGTGCGAAAGGTCTCCAACGGCACCCGGGTCGACGTCTCGATCTACCGGCGCGACTATCGCGAGGACGACAGCCTGCAGCGTTCCTACTCGGAAAGCGCCACGGCCGTTTCCTGGGGCGGAACCGTTTCCCCGCGCCGCGCCGAGAAGATTCTCCAGCGCATCCGGGAACAGCTCGAGGGGCCGCGCTACGACGAAGGCCCCGGGGAGACCGCGCCTCCGGCGGCGTCGAACCCTTCGCCGCAACGCCCGGAAACCGCGAACCGATGAGCGACCCGGACGTCGTACGCAACGAATCCAACGGCAAACGCGTCGATTTCCCGTGGGGACGGATCGTCTGGCTTGCGGATCGCGATCTCACGGGAGACTCCTGCGGACTGACCTTCGGCATCGTGACGATCGCCGCCGGCGAACGAAACGTCGAACATCTCCATCCGAACTGCGACGAACTCGTCTACGTCGAACGGGGACGGATCGAACATTCCCTGGACGACCGCCGGTTCGCTCTCGGCCCCGGCGATATGCTTCACGTGCCGAGAAACCGCCCGCACGGCGCAAGAAACATCGGAGACGCCGAGGCGCGACTGATCGTCGTCTACGACACGGCGCGCCGGGAGATCCGCGGCGTCGAGGGGCCATGAACCCCGGAATTCCGGAGGCGGGCACGGCATGAAGACCTTTCGGGCCCGTACCCTGGGATCGATGCATTTCTGCGGATTCGTCCTCTGCGCCGCGGCGGAACCGTTTCACTTCACCGCAACGGCCGATATGCGGTATCGCCACAGCGAGTTCGCTCTCGTTCTGCAGGCCGTTCAGAACGAGGCGGGGGGCCCCGGGGTCTTTCACGTTTCTCCGGGCGACCTCGACGGCCGCATCTGGGACAACCGGGCGAAGATCGACGAGGCGTTCGGCGCCGATTTCGTCTGGTACCCCGTCATCGGGAATCACGAAGAGGAAGACGGCGTGGAGATGAACTGGCTCCGGGCGGAATACCGGAGCGGCAACGGGATCCGCACCCCCCTGAAGGAGTTCACCAACCAGGACGGTCCCGCGGGAACGGTGGAGACGACCTACACGTGGGATCACGGCAACGCGCATTTCATCGCGTTGAACGAGTACTGGAACGGAGGCACCTCCCCCGGCAGCGACGTCGCGGCCTCCGGCGACATCGTTCCGGCGTTGTACGACTGGCTCGCGGCGGATCTGGCGGCCAACACGAAACCGTTCGTCTTCGTCTTCGGCCACGAACCCGCCTTCCCCTTCCATCGACACGTCGGCGACAGCCTGGACCAGTACCCGGCGCGCCGCGACGCCTTCTGGGACCTGCTGGAGGCCGAAGGGGTGACGGCCTACATCTGCGGTCACACCCATTACTACTCCCGGTACCGGCGGGAAGGCGGCCGGGTCTGGCAGATCGACCTCGGCAACGCCGGGAACGATTCCGGCGACGGGTACACCTTCCTGGACGTGACCGTCGGCGAAAGCGAAGTCCGGTTCGATCTGTATCGGGACCCGGCCAGGCGGAATCAGTGGAGCAGGGAATCGTGGACCGTCGCGGCGCCGTCGCCGACGGAATTCCGGATCGTGCGGATCGAACGGGTGGGTCTGACGTCCCTGCGCCTGAGCTGGGAAGGCGCCGAGGAGGGGATCGACGTTCTCTCGTCGCCCTCGCTGCAATCGCCTCTCTGGACGGTGCTGAACCGCGATCCGCTGTTCGGAACCAGCACGGTCGTGCGGGGCGGGGCGACGGCGACGTACTACCGACTGCGGGCGCCCGCTCCTGCCGGGTTCTGAGGAAGGCGGAGCGCCCGGCCGCCCGATCGGCGGGATCCGGGAAACGCCCCGGTCGCCGGGGGGCGCGGATCAGGGCACGGGGACCGCGTCGAGGAGCCGCAGCAGGGGCCCGGAATCCGACAGATCGTCGAGGAGCAGGTCGGGTCGGGCGCGCTCGAGTTCCTCCCGATCGGCTCCGCCGGTGGCCACGGCGACGGCGACGGCGCGGATGGCGCGGGCGCATCGAACGTCGTGGGGCGTATCGCCCACGACGAAAACGGCCGAATCCTCGAACGAACGGCCCGCGATCCGTTCGGCCCGCCGGCGCGCCGCCAGGGCCACGAGGGCGCGGTCCCGGTCGTCGCTGCCGTACCCGCCGGTGCGGAAATATCGATCGATCCCCAGGGCCTTCACCTTGATCCGGGCACCGCCCTCGATGTTGCCGGTCAGCAGGCCGAGCAGGACGTCGCCGCGGGCGTCGAGCCGGTCCAGCAGTTCGCCGACGCCGGGATGAAGCCTGCAGGAGGTCGCGCGGATCAGGTCGTCGAGCACCCGCAGGTAGACGCGGAAGAACGTGTCGAGGATCTCCGGGCGATCCGGCAGATCGTGCTTCTCGAAGATGGAACCGACGATCGCCGGATCCGTCCGTCCAGCGAAATCGATGTCGCGCAGGTCGTCCTCGATGCCGAACCGCTCGCGCAGGGCCACGACGAAGGCCCGTCGGCCCGCGCCGGCGGTGGAAAGGAGCGTGCCGTCGATGTCGAACAGAACCGCGGCTCGGAAGGGATTCTTCATGGGGCGAGGACGAAACGTACCGGGAAAGACTCCGATCGCCAAGGCCGGCGCTTCGCACTCCGGTCTGGAATCCCCGCGGGGGAACCGGATACGGTTTGCGGCGTGTCGTACGCCGTCTTGCTCAAGGAGCTGGTCCCCCTGGATCCGGAGAGCGTCGCGCAGGTCCTGCGGACGGTCCCCGGATGGACCCTTTTCGATGCGAAACGGCAGGTGCGCCGATGCCGGGGCATCCTCTGCGAAGGGATCCCCGAGGAGGTCGCCCAACGGATCGCCGCTTCCCTGGAATCCATGGGGATCCCCGTCTTCCTCATGGAGACCGAGCGGATGGGCGCCCTGCCGAACCCCTTCCGGATCCACAACGCCGACTGCCTGGACGAACATCTCGTGCTCACCCGTCCGAACGGGGCCGAGGAAACCGTTCCCTGGGAATCGGTTCTCTGCATCTCCGCGGGGACGATCCGGACCGCCCGCCTGAGGAAGGAATACCGGGCCGGACCCCGCCGCTACTCGGGATTGCCGGGACACGCCCCGGTCGACACGTCCGAGATCGCCTACAGGAAGACCGAGGAACAGGCCGATCTCTGCGACGTGATCACCGCCCGGCCGGCGGGACGGTTCCGGTTCAACCGCCGCGAGCTGAACTACGACTACCTCGCCGGGCGATTGCGCCGGGACAGCCGCACGAATTTCTCGACCTTCGTCGGGGATCTCCTGCGGCACGCCCCCCGGGCGATGAACAACGAGGGCGCCCGGATCTGCGCCGCGGGCGAACGATCCCTGCCTCTCTACGACGACATGCGCGATTTCGACGAGGAACAGCGCTGGCGCTTGAACCGCGCCGCCGTCGGCATCGCCCCCGGACGGGAGGCCCCTTGAATCCGGCGCCGGCAGCGACGAACATCGCCCCGACGAACGTCGACGACTACGTCGAACGCGTCCTGCGCGGGGGAACCCTCGGCGAACGAATCGACCGCGGATTCCTGCGGAACATTCCTCTGCACGGGATCCTCCTGGGCCTGGCCGTCCTCCTGGCGGCCTTCCTGGTCTACCGGATGATCCGACGGATTCACCTGCGCATGGAACGCAGGAGGGATCCCTACGCCCTTCCGGACCGCGCCCTGGCGCGCCTGATGGACCGCCTGCGCGACGAAATCCGTCGGCTCGGAGACGCCGGATCGATCGATCCGTCGGAGGAGGGCCGCTGGAAGAAGCTCCTGCGGGAGGCGACCCACGCGGCCTCCCGCTACGAACGGCTCGTGGAAACCTTCGTCGCGCGGATCGAGGAACGCGACATGCAGTTCATCGGCAACCTGCAGACGGCCTTCGACGAGATGGTCGCCGCCTGGAAGGAGATGCGCCGCGCCCTGGCCGATCTGCCGGCGCAACTGGACGACACCGCCCACCTGGTCAACATCCGGCGCCGGGCGAACGATTCCGTCCAGGATTTTCTCGACGCCGCGAAGGAGTTCGAGTCGCGCTGCAGCGAGATCCTCGGAGGGTAGTCTCCCCGGCAGGATCCGGGCGGCGCACGTTCTTCGGCCACTCCTTCACGATATGGAGGATTTCCCGGACGAAGGCGCATTCGCAGGCCACCGGGCAGGGTTCGAATTCCGAGGGATCCAGACAGTACCCGGGACATTCCTCCGATCCCCGCATCTGTTTCTCGAAAACGGGTCCGTCGTAGAGATCCCGGAACCGCAGCGCGGGAAGACTCAGGGTGGTGCCGCATGCGTGATTGAAGAGAAAGAGCCCGGTCACCAGCGCCTGGAAATGGGGCTGGTATCCCACCAGAACGACGGCGGGATCCGCGAGAAACTCGTCCCGCGTTTCCCAGCGCGCGTCGCACATGGGACAGCGTTTGAACACGGCTCTCCTCCCGGCCCCGCCCGGGGCTCTCCTTCCTTCCGACATACTCCTCCGACGCATCGTTCATTCGGTCAAACGGACGGCGCCGCGCCGAGGAGATGATCCCGCGCGGTTCCGGGGCGGCAAATCGCTCGAAAAACTGCTATCGTGGCGCCGGACGGCGGAGGTCCGCAGAGGAGGGCGCCAACCGATGAACGAAGAATGGTACTGCGCGATCCAGGGGAAGCGATACGGACCGATCTCCCGGGCCGATCTCGAGCAATGGATCCGCGAGGGACGCGTAGCGCGTACGGATCTCGTGTGGAAGGAAGGCATGGCGGACTGGGTCCAGGCCGCCGGGGTTCCGGAACTGCAGCCGCTCTTCGAGGAGGCGCCCCCCGCATCCGTCCCGGTCCCGCCGCCGCCGCCGCCGGCCGGACTGCGTCCCCATCGGGGCGTCCTGATCCTGGTGCTGGGCATCCTCGGCCTGGTCTTCTGCTGCGCCTTCGGCATCGCCGCCTGGGCGATGGGCAACAGCGACCTCCGCGAGATGGACGAGGGACGCATGGATCCTTCCGGCCGCGGGATGACGAACGCCGGGAGGATCTGCGGGATGATCAGCGTCATCCTGACGATCGCATGGCTGGTCTTCTTCTTCGTCTTCGGCGGGATCTTCGGAAGCCTCGGATCCTTCGGCTGAGTTCGAAGGGATCGGCGGGGACCGCACCGTGAACGTTCGCGTCGAAAAGGCGCCCTCGCGTTTTCCCGCCGGGCAGGTCCCGGTGATCGCCGCGGCCGCCGTCTGGGCGGGGCTCACGGCGCTGCTGATGTTCCTCCCCCGGGGGGCATGCGCGCCGGCGGTCTGCCCGATGAAACGTCTTTTCGGAATCCCCTGCCCCACCTGCGGCGCCACGCGTGCGGCGCTTCTCCTGTTGCACGGCGATCCCGCGGGCGCCTTCCGGATGAATCCCCTGGTCTTTGTCGGAGGAACGGTTCTCGGCGCACTCCTTCTCCTGCGGATCGGCGCGGGACGCTCCGTGCGGATCGACCTGACGCCGGGGGAGAGAACGGGCGCCTGGATCCTCTTCTCGGTTCTTCTGCTCGCGAACTGGGTCTACGTGCTGGCCTGCGGCCGCTGATCCGGAAGCGGGCCTCGAACCGGGGAGGGACGCCGCAGGAGCCCGCAGTGCGCGCGGTCCGGTCTTCTCCTCCGCCCCGGAAGCAACCCCGGATGCGGAGCGTTCGCCGATCCCCGCGCGGTGAAGCCGGCGAAAAAAGCGGGGGACGGGGTTTACATCGAAATTATTCGCATGTATAACTCCCTCGGATCTTCCCCGCACGCCGGCGGGGAGACGGGTGGGAGGATCGAACCATGTCCGTGAAAACTTCCGTCATTCCCTGCGCCCGACGGTTCGTCTCCGGCGCGGTTCTCGCCGAGGGGATTCTCGCGGCCGGTCTGGCCCTCGCCGGGCTCTCCGCGCTGGTCCGACGAACGATCGGTTCCCCTCCCTGGATCCGGCAGGCCGTCCTGGGTCTGGGCACGATCCTGCTGGCGGGGCTTCTCCTGACCACGGCGGGACTGCTGCTGGCCGAGCGGGATCCGGAGCGCTGAGAGGATCCGCGCGGATTCCGATCGCCCGCGCGTCCCGTCTCAAGGCAGCGGCTGAATGCGGTAGAAACGCCGGAGGCCCGCCCCGCCGGGATCGTCCCAGGAGGTCTGATCCCCCGCGGCGACGACCTCGTCCAGCGCGGACCAGTCGTCTCCCATCTGCGCGACGGCCTCGATCCGGTAGGTTCTTCCCGGCGTACTGGTCCAGACGAGACGGGGCGAATCCGTGCCGGGATCGATGTCGAAGGATATCCACGCGGGCCGGCGGATCGTCGTCATGCAGACGGACGTGTCGAAGTAGTAGAAAGCGTTCGTTACGTCGTCGGTGGCTTTCACGAAAACGATCATTTCGTCGGTCTCCTCCGCCGGAAGATCGAACGTGAGCGAGACGCCGTCCGTCGAG
>CAYNBQ010000009.1:0-61004 GCA_964395275.1 uncultured Verrucomicrobiota bacterium | reverse complement strand
CCGCGGGATTACCGGGGCCTCGGAGTAGATGTCTACGCCTTCGGCCCCGAAGCCTGGCCGGCGCAGCAAACTCGCTTCGTGAATGATCCGGGCTACCGCCGGCCGGTCAGGGCGTTTCCGGTTCCTCCGTCGCAGGCACCGGGATCGGCGACGGATCGGCAACGGCGGCGTCGGCCGGCGCCGCCCCTTCCGGAGCCACGGCCGATTCGCCCGCCGGGATATTGACCTTGATGTCGGCCTCCCGGAGCAGTTGCTGGATGTACTCGGCCATCTTCTGGTCGCGTTTCCTGCGGTCCAGCGCCTGCTTGATCTGTTCGGAGCCCTCCTCGTAGGCGAGATGTCCGGCGGGTTTGCGTTCCGTGGTCTTCACGATGGCCCAGGCCTGGGGAAGGCGCACCGGGTCGCTGACGGTGTTGAGCGGTCCTTCGAAGACGGCCTTGTCGACCTCTTCGGGCAGGCGGCCGCGCCCCAGGATCCCCACGAGTCCGCCGCGCTGGGCGGAGGCGGGATCTTCGCTGACCTCCGAGGCGACCTTTTCGAAATCCTCGCCGTCCTCGATCCGTTTCTTGATGTCCAGGATGCGGTTGCGTGCGGCCTCGATGGTCGCCTCATCGGCGTCCTCGGGGAACCGGATCACGATCTGGTAGACCTTGGCGCGCTCGGGCGCGTCGAATTCCTCGGGATGTTCGTCGTAGTACTTCCTGGCCTCTTCGTCCGTCGTCGGTTCCTCGAGCCGGATGTGCTTTTCGATCAGGGCCTTCGACGTCAGATCCTTCTTCACGATCTCGGAGAATCCGTCCAGGTCCACGCCGTAGCGCTGGAGGACGTTCTGGAAATCCTCGGGGCTCTTGAACCGGGCCTGGATTCTGGCCACCTCGTTCGAAACGACCTCGTCGGGGGGAGTGAGTCCTTCCTTTGCGCCCACCTGGTAGGTCAGTTCCTTGACGACGAGGTTGCGCAGCAGCACGCCGGGGATCTGGGCGCGCTGTTGTTCCGTAAGGACGGTCCCGCGCTTCGCGGCGTCGCGCAGGGCGGCGCTGATGGCCGCTTCCAGGTCGGCGCCCCGGATCGGGACCCCGTTGACGGTCGCCACCGGATCGGGGATCGAGGAGACGACGGAGGGAACGGAGCCCGGGAGTCCCGCGGGTTGGATCCGGGATTCGGCGGCCTCTTTCTTCTTCTTGCATCCCGTCGACGCAACCGTCAGCGCGACCGCGCAGACCAGGAGCAGCTGCAAGCGGCGAATCTTCATTCTACGGCACCCTTTCTTCCTGACTTTCGATCGGATCGTCGGCCGGACACCGGGAACCGCGCGTCGCGACGACGGACCTCCATACTCCAACGACTCCATCAACGAAACCTACCATTCCCCCTTCGGAGAGGCAATCGAACGGGCCGTTCTTCCCGTTCCGGCGGCGCCGGGCATTGTGCGGGTCTCCGGGACGGGGGAAGCCGGCCGCTTGCGCGGCGGATCGACGGCCCGGCGGACGGGAGAGCCGGCCTCCGGCCGGAACCGCCGGCCCGGGCGAAGGCCGATCCCCTTCCCGCGGATGCGGAATCAGGGAGCGGGCGCCTTCTCCGCGGGAGTCTGCGGCGGCTGATCCTGGGCCTTCGGACCCGGGATCTCGAGCCGGATCAGCATCTGCTGTTTCCACTGGGCGATCTGTTTGGCCAGTTCGCTGTCCGGTTTCACTCCGGGAGGATTGAATCCGTCGATGCTCTGGGCCAGGGCGGCGACGTCCTTGGGATTGGGGGTAATGCCCTCGGCCCGCATGAGGCTGACGTTCAGGACGCCGGTTTCGAGCTGGTTGATCTGCCGAAGCGTCTCCAGGCGGAGGAACGCCTGCTGGTTCTGGTAGATCAGGTGATTGAGCCGCAGGTACTTCGCTCGCGCCACGAACCCGCCCACGATCACGAGCGCGACGAGAAGAACCAGCGTGACGACGGACAGGACCAGAGCCGGGGTCGATCGATCTTTCATGACACCTCCTCAGACCCGAAATCGCAAACCCGGGTGAGAATATCGAATCGCCCGGGGACTTTCAACGTTCGGTCTTTCCCGGTCGCCCGCGCACGAAACGGGCCCCGCGCAGGGCCCCGCGCAGGGTTTCCCACAGGTCTCCCGGCACGAAGAGGAACCGGGGCGCCGGCGACACCGGGATCCGGATTTCGTCGCCGAGCGAGAACCTTGGCAGGGGCGCCCCGGCGCAGGTCGTCACCTCGCGGGGTCCCTCGAACGGCGGAATCCTGAGAAACATCTCCGGCGAATCTTCCATCCGCCAGAAGACGAGCATGCAGGCGCGCTTTCCGCGGAAAAGCAGCGCGCGCGTTTTTTCGGGGCAGGGAAGGCTTCCCGCGTACTGCTTGCCGGTCAGCACGTCGGTGAGGAAACTGAGGGCGACGCCGGCCGGTTCCAGGACGCGATCGACGCGTCCCCCGTCGATCTCGGGCCAGCCCGGCGGGAACATCGGAGGGATCCGCCAGGATTCCACGCCCCAGGCGGCGTCGATCAGCCCCTTGCGGCACGCCCAGATCGCCGGGCCGAGCGAAACCTCCTGCGAAACCGGTTCCTCCTCCCACCAGCTTCCGGCGTCGCGGAGGACCAGGGGAACCGCCCTCTCCTCGGCTGCCGAGCGCAGGAGTCGGTAGGCCCGGCCGAGACCGATCGATGCCCATTGTTCGGGGGCCAGGTTCTTTCCCTCGAAACGGAAGAGCAGGCGCGCCGCCGCGGGCTCCGCGTCCGCCTCGCCGGCGAGGATCCGTTCGGCGGCGGCCTCGACATCGGCCGCTTCGCGGAACGACACGACGTCCGGGGGTTCTTCCCCGGAAGATTCCTCCAGCCGGAATCCGAGCTGTCGGACGAGGCGCCGCTGGGTTTCATCGGGCATCGGAACGGGCGCGGACCAGATGCATCGGAGTTCGACGGGGCGATCCTCCAGGTTCTGGACCACGGCGAACTGCAGCCGGTATCCGGCGGTCAGCCCTCCCCGGCTGCGGGCGGCCACTCGCAGATCGTACCATCCCCGGGGCAGTCGCCCGAAACGCAGCGCGATGCGCGCCGGTTCCCCGGCCTCGACATCGATGGTGTTGTAGGCGTCGTCACGCCATCCGCCGAACCGGTCCACGATTTCGTAGTAGATGGTGATCCAGTCCCGGCGGCCCGAGGCGTTGAAGACCCCGAAATCGCCGACGATCGATTCTCCGTGCAGGGCGAAGCCGTTTTCCGCCTGCGGGATCCATCCGCCGAGAAGGAGCGGTTCCGCCGGCGCATAGCCCTCGGTCGGATCCGTCGAAATCTGGACGGCGTCGAGCCAGAGCGCGTTCGTCGTGGGCCCGAGCCGGAACGAGGTGCGGTAGGCGCCCGGTTCGGCGTCCGTCGGAAGCGGAAGGGTCACCAGGGTCCAGTCCCTGCCGATGGGGAAACTTTCCCGGACGGTCTTTCCGTCGGGGGATGTCCATTCCAGTTCCAGGGGCGTGTCCGGGGCCTCGGCCCGCGCCCATCCCGCCAGTTGCAGGCCCCGGGCCGGATCCAGTTCCACCCGCGGGAACTGGATCTCCACGCGGTCGTTTTCCTCGATCTTGCGCATCCGGAGGCTGCGCCGTCCGTGCCAGGCCGTCACCAGATCGGGAACGGGACGGTTGCTGAGCATGATCACCGCGCCGTCCGGAGCGGGCCGTTCGCTGATCCGGGCATACCAGCAACTGGGCGTCTCGAACGAGGTGTCCCGGGGCAGAAGATTCGGGGCGCCCCCGGCCGGAGCCGTCGTGAGAAGGATCGTCCCCAGGGCGACGAGAGCAGCGGTTCGCATGGGGTGATGATGAAGAAAGCCGCGGAGGATCCGCAAGCACCGATCTTTCGCAGCGATCGCGGACAATAGATCCGCTCCGGACGCGTTATGCGGGACGACGGGGCAAGAAACCCCTTTCGAATCCGACAACCGAACCGGAAAGGAGAAGGAATCATGAAGAGAACGGGACGCGCAGCCTTGTGGATCCTGGTTTCGTGCATCTCCGCGGCGGTGATCGCGACGGCGGAGCCTCCCGCGCGGGGGGACGCCGAGAAGCCCTCTCCGCGGAAACGGGGGCGTCCCGCCGCCGAGCAGCCCGTTCGACGGAGGACGGGGGAGGGATTGACCCCCGGGCAGAGGGAGAAACTGCAGTCGATTCACTATCGTTCGGAATCGAAGCGCATCGAGCTGCGCGCGGAACTCGCCCGGGCGCGACTCGATCTCCGGCGGGAACTCGACAAGGAGAAGATCGATCCCGAACGCGTCATGGAGCTGTTCGACAAGGTCACGGCGGCCGGACAGGCCCTGGCGAAGGTGTCCATGGGCGAATACCTGGCGGTGCGCAAGGTGGTCGGCAAGGAGCGGGCCGATCGGCTCGCGAAGATGATCCTGGGTCGCCGGGGAGGCGGGCCGGGGATTCCGGGTTTCGGGCCCCCGGAGGGACCGGGATTCCGTCGACCGCAGGGTCCCGGCGCGGGGATGAAGCGACCCGGAGCCCGGGCCGGCGCCCGGCCGGCGGCCCCGCCCCGCGGTCCCGCCCGGCGGGACTGACGCAGAACCCGGCGCGGATGCGCAGGAACGCGGGGGCGGAACGGGCGGCCGCCTCCGCGTTCGCGCCGGTCAGCCGCGTCGGGACCGGGCCTCTTCGATCCGGTCCTGGATGAAGCGGTCGTACTCGCGCCGCGGGAGCGGCAGGGGGATTTCCCGGTTCCTGGCCGACGAGAGGATCATCGCGTTGGCCAGTTCCACCGAGCCGGCCGAATCGTGTCCCGGCGCATAGAGCGGTTCCCCGTGAAGAATGGCCGCCGCGAAGTTCCGGTGGATCTCCCGGTGGCCGGTGGGACGGGGATCGCAGGCGACCTCTTCCCATTCGCTCCGGATGCCGCCGAACATCCTGTCGGTCGTATCCGAGAAGGATCGAATCCCGCCGGGAATCCGGGCCAGGCGCAGCCGGCCGCCCGAGATGGTGATCTTCCCCAGGTCGCCGCAGAATTCCATCAGATCGGTGCCGGGATGCTCGACGGTGCTCGTGTGGATGTACCCGTGCGCGCCGTTCGGATACCGCAACATCGCCGAGGCGACGTCTTCGACCTCGATCCGGTGCATCCGGGTTTCGCAACGGGCCGACACCGACGAGGGCATTCCGCCGATCCAGGTGAAGATGTCCAGGTTGTGGGGTGCCTGGTTCAGGAGAACCCCTCCGCCTTCGCCTTCCCAGGTCGCGCGCCAGGATCCCGAATCGTAGTAGGCCTGGCTGCGGAAATGACTGCTGATCGTCAAGGTCCGGTAGAGTTCGCCGATGGCGCCGCTGCGCACCAGCTGCCGGGCCCGCCGGTAGACGGGGTCGGTACGCCACTGGAACATCACGCCGAATCGGCATCCGGACCGCCTCTGCGCCTCGATCATCCGGTCCGCCCCGGACGCGGTCACCGCGAGGGGCTTCTCGCACATCACGTGCACGCCGCGTTCGAATGCGGCGACCGCGATGTCGGGATGCTGCCAGTGCGGGGTGGCGATGACCACGGCGTCGACGACGCCGGCGTCGAGGAGTTCTTCGTGGGAAGAAAAGGATCGCACCCCGAGTTCGGCGCCGACCCTTTCGGCCGTCTCGGGGTCGGCGTCGCAGACGGCGGTGAGCTCGATTTCCTCGATCTCCCGGAGGAGTTTGCAGTGGTGACGTCCCATTCCCCCGGTTCCGACGACTCCGAAACGCACTCGATCCATGATGTTCCTCCTGCTTCGTGATCTTCGGCGTCGGTGTCGGCGCGGACTCCGAAGCACGGGTCGGCCGCGGATTCTGGGAGGCGGGTCGCCCGGGGTCAATGCCGGAGGATCCCGGTCTTTCCCGGAGCGGGAGAGGCTGGCACACTGGCGCGACCGACCGTTCGGGACGGCCGCGAGCCCCGGTCGCGCGGGATCGCGCACCGGGCCCGCCGGAGAACGGCGGGGTTCGCAGGACGGAACGACCGGTCGCAGGGAGGTTCGCGAAGATGATCCGCGTTGGAATCGCCGGGATGGGAATGATGGGACGGTTTCATTTCCGGGCGTACGCGAAGGTTCCCGGGGCACGGGTCGTGGCGGTGGCCGATCCGGATCGGGAACGGCTCGCCGGATGGGAAGAAGTGGGCGGCAACCTGCGGGACGCGCGGGGGAACGCGGTCGATCTGGCCGACGTACGGCGGTTCCCCGACGTGGAAACGATGGCGAAGGATCCCGGGATCGACGTGATCGACATCTGCATGCCGACCCCGGGCCATGCCCCCGCGGCGATCGCCTGCCTGCGCGGCGGCAAGCATGTCCTGGTCGAGAAACCCCTGGCCCGGAACTCCCGGGAGGGCGCCCGCGTCGTCCGCGCGGCCGAACGGGCGGACCGCGCCCTGATGGCGGCGCACTGCCTTCGATTCGCCCCGGAATACCGCTTCCTGGAACGGGTCGTTCGATCGGGCCGGTACGGCGACGCCCTGCGCGTCTCGCTGTGGAGATTCGGGTCGATGCCGGGCTGGTCGTCCCGCGGCTGGATGGAACGGGAAGAACAGAGCGGGGGCGTTCCCCTCGATCTCCAGATTCACGATCTCGACGTTGCGCAATGGCTTTTCGGCCGGCCGGCGGCGCTGCAGTCGCACGGCATCGTCCGCGAGGGACCGGGCGTGGTCCATGCCGTGACCCGGCTGGAGTATCCCGGAAAAGGGCCCCTGGTCACCTGCGAGGCGAGCTGGCTGATGAGTTCGTCGTACGGGTTTCGATCCGGGTTCACGGCGATCTTCGAAAAGGCGGTCGTGAGCGCCGATTCCTCCCGGAGCCCGTCGCTGGAGGTGTTTCCCTCCGGACGCGCCGGCCCGAAGGCGCCGGTGCTCAGGGGACCCGACGGATACGTTGGGGAACTGCGCCATTTCATCGACAGCCTCCGGCGGGGGGAAAAGCCGACGGCGGTTCCGAACGACGACGCCGTTTTCGCCGTGAAGATGGCGGAGACGGTTTCCCGCTCGATCCGGCAGCGCCGCCGGATCCCGCTGGGCTGAACCGGGAACCGATCTGTCGCCCGTTCAACCGCGGCCGGCCGCCAGGCGGAAGAGGACCTCGCCGGCGTGCCGGACCACAAGCGAATCCGGATCCGCCGATTCCTCCCAGGATTCCGGGTCGATTCCGGCCGGATCCCGATACCCGAGATTGACGGCGCGGCAGACGTCTTCCGGGATCGCGCTGGCCAGCGTGACCTGGATTCGAGGGCGTTCCACGCCGTTTCGGAAGGTGCCGGCGCCCTTCACGTGCGTGGAATGCGCCAGCACGCAGCGCGATATGCCCTCGAAGCGGTCCATCTGCTCGACGAAATAGTCCCGCACGTGATATCCGACGCGCCGTATCTGTTCCCCGTGGGTCACCGAGATCTCGGAGAGGTTCGGCGCGTAGATCACCAGTTCTCCGCCGTCGGCGACGATCGGTTCGAGCTTGTACATGGCCTTGGCCGCCGTCCAGAGCTCCGTGTACATCGGCGAAGGCATGGAAAGAACGCGGCGCCGCGGAGAGTCCAGGTACCGGATATTGACGACGGCCGACAGGTCCGCCGCCGCCGTGTAAGCCGCCTCGGAACTTCCCGCATAGAGTCCGTAGAGATCCGTTTCCCGGACCACCCACGCCAGGGCGTAGCGGGGCACCGGGAGACGGCGGGAGGCCTCGTCGATGACGTCGCGCACGGGGGTGTCGCGCGTCCCGATGATCTCCATGGTGGTGATCAGCGCCCCCAGCCAGTGAAAGAAACCGATGATCTTTTCCCCGGCGATTCCGGGAAAGATGTACTTGTTACCCCCCGAGAATCCGACGACCTCGTGGGGAAACGTCGGTCCGCAGATCAGGATCGCATCGCAATCGAGGACCGCGGCGTTGACGCTCACGGGCACGGACTCCCGCAGGCGGCCTCCGCTGAGACGATCGACCAGGTCGGGATCGAGTTCGCCGAAGGTGCGCAGGGCGGAGGGATCGTCCCAGGCGTGCTGCAGGATCCGCGAACCTTGCAACAGCCGGGACCGGTTCCCGTCGTCGATTCCGAGGTGCCGATCGATCGCTTCCCGGGACATGGGAGGATGCGTTCCCAGGGCGATCATGTAATCGACCCTGCGGCACCGGGGACGAAGTTCCTCCTGCAACAGCCGGAAGATCATCGCCATAGGCCCCGATCGGGTGTCGTCGGGGATCAACACCAGGAGGTTCGATTTCGCGGAGGCGATTTTTCCGGCCAGGTCGGCCACGATCCGCCGGGCGTCGTCTTCGCCCATCGGCCGGTCGGCGGTTCCCGTACCAAGGATCTTCATCGGCATCCCTCCCGGGGCGGACCATAGACCGGGGACCCGGGAAAGGTCGAGGGCCGGAGGATTCGGCGTTGACCTTTCTCCGCGGCGAAGGACACGATACCGCGCTCGATCGGATCATGATTGCCGTGTCCGGACGTGTTGGAGCGGGGATCCCATGGCAGGCAGGAACATCGTCGTCGCCCAGTCCGGCGGGCCTTCGCCCGTCATCAACAATTCCCTTCGCGGCATCGTCGAGACGGCCCGCGCGTTTCCCGGGAAATTCGGGCGGGTCTATGCGGCCCTCCACGGCGTGGAAGGTCTGCTCCGGGAAGAGTTGCTCGACCTGAGCGCGCAGGATCCTCTGGAGATCGCCCTGTTGCGGACGACGCCGGCCGCCGGCGCGATCGGCACCTGCCGTTACAAGTTGCGCGACGACCAGGCGGAGGATTTCGAACGGCTGATCGACGTCTTTCGGGCGCATGACGTGGCGACGTTCTTCTACATCGGGGGGAACGACTCGATGGACACCGCCGCGAAGGTCGGCCGGCTGGCGGCGGAACGGGGGCTGGATCTGCAGGCGCTGGGCGTGCCCAAGACGATCGACAACGACGTGGGCGATTCGGAATTCCGGTTGATCGATCACACCCCCGGATACGGAAGCGTCGCGCGGTACTGGATGGGCGTGGTCCAGGAAGCCAACGAAGAAAACGCCGGTTCGTCTCCGGCCGACCCGGTCCTCGTCCTCCAGGCGATGGGAAGGAGAATCGGGTTCATCCCGGCGGCGGCCCGGCTCGCGGATCCGGGGCGGGAGATGCCGCTGCTGATTTTCCTGCCCGAATCGGGGCTTTCCCTGGAGGAGCTCGTCGAAAGGGTGCGCGCCCTCACGGCGGAACGCGGCCGGGCCCTGGTGGTGGTCAGCGAGGGATTCGACGTCGGCGACCTGGGCGAAGCCCGGGACAGCTTCGGTCACGTCCAGTTCAGTTCGAGCCGTCTGACGGTTCAGCAGGTTGTCGTGAACCGGCTGAACGAGGCGGGCCTGCCGGTTCGGGGCAAGGCCCGGGGGCAGACGCCCGGCACGGACCAGCGTTCGTGCATCCTCCGGGCCTCGCCGGTGGATCTCGAGGAAGCCTACCAGGTGGGGCGGAAGGCCGTGCTCCTCGCGGCGGAGGGGCGCACGGGCGTGATGGCGACGATCCTCCGCCGGCCCGGGCCGATCTACGGCGTCGAATACGCGGAGGTTCCGCTGACCGACGTCGCCAATTCCGAGCGGAATTTCCCGGAGGCGTGGATCAGCGCCGACCGAACGGACGTCGCCGACGACTTCGTCCGGTATGCGCGACCGCTGATCGGGGAGGACTGGGTGAGCGTTCCGCTGATCGACGGGCGCATGCGGTTCGCGCGGTTGCGCCGGATCCTGGCCGAGAAGAAACTTCCCGAGTACGTTCCCCAGGCCCACCGGGGATCCTAACCCGGTATCCGCGCGGACCCCGGCGGGGGGATTCGTTTCAGCCGGTCGTTTCCCACGGCGGGGTCTCGGGCAGCAGGCGCTGGAACGAGGCGATCCGTTCGGCTTCGTACTCGCCCGCGTAGGTCCCCGAAAGGAAGCGATCGAGGGCTTCCTCGTAGAACCGTTCCCAGGATTCCTCCTCGTGTCCCGGTTCGATCGGGTAGAAGAGGGCCTCGTTCGCGCGGGCCGCCCTGAGGTCGCCGGGCGCGTCTCCGACCATCAGGACATGGTTTTCGGCGTACTTGCCGCCGGCGGCCAGCTGGAGATGCTCGCTTTTCTTTCCCATCTCCTGTCCGGCGATCAGCCTCGTATAGCGGCCGAGATCATGTTCTTCCCATTCGCGCAGGAGGGCCTCGGCGGGGGTGGCGGAGACCACCACGACGTCGGCGTGAGGCTGCATCCGTTCGAGCGATTCCCGGACGAAGGGGAAGGGCGGCACGCCCCGGACGATCCGCGCCACGGTCCGGTTGACCTCCTCCGACCATTCCAGGGCGCGACGCAGCACGGGATCGCCCGTCCGCTCGACGGCCTCGATCAGGGCCGGATTGCCGAGCCGGTTCTCCCGCTCGATCCATTCCCGCAACGGCCGCACCTTCGGAACGGCCACCCCGCGCCGGCGGACCTCCGGCCTGCGTTCGAGCAGGTCGAACGTCTTCACGAGCGCCGGGAACCGGTTCGTCCCCCGCCACGCGCTGTAGAGGTTGACGAACTCCGCGGCTTCCCTCGCGTATTTCGACACCGCCTGGAGGTTCCAGTGCAGAATGATGTTGGGAATGAAGCACTCCTTCTGCTTGATCTCCATCGTGTCGAAGGCGCAACCGTCGGAATCGATTCCGATGAAGAAATCGTGTTCGGGCTGCAGCGCCCGCAGCGGGGCCTGGGGATCCTCGTTCATCGTGTTCGAATCCTTTCTTCTTGTCCTGTTCCGCCGGGCCCCCGCCTCCCCGGGGGGAAGCCGGGGCGGCCGGCGACGGCGTCCTGCCCCGGTCGTTCCGGGTCAGACGCCGCTGAAGCCGGAAAACCCGCCGTCGACCGGAACGACGATGCCGGTGACGAACGCCGAGGCGTCCCCGGCCAGCCAGAGGGTCGTACCGACCAGATCGGCCGGCTCGCCGAAACGGCCCGCGGGGGTGTGTTCCAGGATCGTCCTGCCCCGCGGCGTCCATTCGCCGGTCTTTTCGTCCTGCAGGAGGAAACGGTTCTGCAGGGTGAGAAAGAAGCCCGGGGCGACGGCGTTGACCCGGATCCGCGGCGAGTATTCCAGGGCCATGTGCGTGGCAAGCCACGCGGTGAAATTGCTCACCGCGGCCTTTGCCGCGCTGTAGGCGGGGATCCGCGTCAGCGGCCGGTAGGCGTTCATGGAACTGACGTTGATGATTGCGCCGCGTCCCGCTTCCGCCATCTGCCGTCCGAAGACCTGGCAGGTGAGGAAGGTGCTCATGAAGTTGAGGTCGAACACCCTCCGCACGGCGTCTTCGGGCAGTTCGTCGAAGGTCTTCTCGGAAGACGTGGTGGCGTCGGGATGGTTGCCGCCGACCCCGCAGACCAGGATTTCCGCCGGCCCCAGGCCGGCGGCGATGCGATCGCGGCACTCTTCCAGCGAGGATCGGTCCAGGGCGTCGCACGCCATGGCCACAGCGTTTCCGCTGCGGCCCGCGATGTCGTCGGCGACGGTCCGCGCTTCTTCCTCGCGCAGGTCGAGGACCGCGACGGCGGCCCCGGCCGCGGCGAGGGCGCGCGCCATGGCGCCGCAGAGAACGCCGCCTCCGCCGGTGACGACGGCGGTTCGTCCGGTCAGGTCGTAGAGATTCCGCGGATCGGTTTCCAGCGGGGACGTCATCGGTTGGCCTCCCTCGGCGACAGCGCCTGCAGATGTCGCCGCAGATGGGTTTCGAGACAGGACCAGTGTTCGTCTTCGTGTTCGTCGAGGGCGTCGAAGAACCTCTCGCGGACGGCGGGATCGACGGGATTCGCGCCCACGATCGATCCATAGGTTACATGGAGGATCTGTCGCGCGTTGTCGTCGTCGAGAAGTGCGGGCAGGTCCTCGTCGGCCAGGTCCGCGTCGCGGGGCAGGCGTTCGACGGCCGCGGAAACGTGATAGGTGGCCTTGTCGATGTCGTATCGGGCGCGGGCGATCTCCAGGATCGACCGGAAGAGGTCGGGCGCGGTCCTGGAAAGGGCGCGCACCGCTTCCAGATAGCTGGTCCCGGCCGTCTTGACGTGCAGGGCGTCGCCGAGAATCCGGCGGGCGATCGGATACACGGAAAACTTGTCCGACCCCGAATGGAAGGAGATCCGGTACGCGCCGAATTCCCGGGCGACGGCGGCGTGCCATCGCAGCGATTCCTCGAATGCCGAGGGATTGCCGATGTAGTCGATGCCCTTCTCGAACCGCCCGACGAATCGAGGAGCCAGACTGGCCGGACGGATTCCGAGGCGCAGGAGTTCCGAGGCGATGTAGTAGTGTTCGAGCGCCGACGTGGGCGAATCGGTTTCATCGACCGACATCTCGAGGTCGTATCGATCCCGCCCCAGCCGGGAATCGAGCCGACGCGCCAGGGCCGCCGTATGCGCGACGGCCCGGCCGTATTTCACCGCGGCCCGCATCAGGACCTCGCCGTTGCGAACCGGCCCTTCGCCGGGATAGGAACGATTCACGTACCGGGCGAGGCAGTCCTCGGGGCGGTCGGCAAGGATTTCCCACGGCAGCGATCGGAACGCCTCCTCGAGTTCCGTTCCGGAGGCGGTCGCGCCGCGGTCGTCCACGTGGTCCCCCGGGTCGATCGTGAACATGCGGAATCCCGCATCGACGCACCGCCGGACGTCTTCTTCGGTTTTCAGATGGTCGGCATCGGCGCCGAAGGCGCCGCGGAATCCTTCGACCATGCATCCCCAGAGAGCGTCGTCCATGACCTCCTGCGGGGTGCGGCCCGTGCGGGTCATTTCGCGGATCGACTGTTGTGCGAAGACGGGGAACCAGCCGGCGTCGCCCAGGGCGCGCACGTGGCCGGGGGTCGCTCTGGCGAGACGGTCGCCGAATCCGAAGGACGGGCGTCCGTCGAAGAGTCCGGGCGAGGTTCCCGGATCGTTGCGCCGGATCCAGGCGGCCGTTTCCGGCGACCATGGAGTCAAGTAGAGTTCTTCCGAAGCCGAACCGGCGCCGTCCTGCCGCTCGGCGCGGTCGGGCGGAGCGATGTCGCTCCGCCGCCGGCGGACGAACGCCATCCAGCGGGAGCCGGCCCGCCGTCCGGCGAAAAGGACGTCGCCTCCGGGGAGAACGCGTGCCGACCGTTCGTAGGGGGAGAAGTCGCCGGATTCCTCGAGGCGGCGGATCCAGATTTCGGGATCGGGAGATTCGGGGTTCATGACGTTCCTTTGCGGCCGTGATGGCGGGAGCCGAGCCTACGGAAAACGGGGCGAGGCGCCAGCAGGAAAATCGAACGGATGTCGAAAAGTCGGAAGGACGGGATCCCGGGATCAGTGGGCGGCGTCCAAGGCTCGATCGACGAAAACCGATGCGGCTCGGGGGAGAAGGAGCGGTGCGCGAGAGGGCCCGGCATTCGCGTTTCTGGTCGCCACCCGCCGGATCGCCGCGAGCAAGTCGCGCTGGTCGAAGGGCTTGGGAAGCAAGGTCAGGAGCTCTTCCGTTCCGGTAAAGGTCGCCGGTTCCCCCGTAACGAGGATGGTGCGGTTTCGAAGTCTTGGGAACCTGTGAAAGAGGCGTTCCAGACTGATGGCGTTGACCTCTCCCGGGCGGATGCAGTCCACAAGCAGCACGTCGGGAAGCTCCCTGCTGAGTTCGTCGAAGGCGTCCTCGGTGCGGGGGAACGTCCGGATCCGGCAACCGCGCGGCTCGAGGGTTTCCCGATAGAAGTCACGGACGAAAACCTCGTCGTCCACGGCGATCACGCGAAGGTTCCCCACCTCGGGCATGGGTTCCGTCTCTTCGGCGGGGATTTCCCCGCTCGAACAGGGCCATGAGAGGACGAACCGTGCGCCGCCCGATTCCGAGGGTTCGAAATGGAGATGTCCACCCCACCTCACGGCGGCTCTTCGGGCGGTGACGAGCCCGATTCCGCTGCCGACCCCTTCGGGTTTCGTGGTGAAGAAACTCTCGAAGATCTTCTCCCGGTTTTCCTCCGGTACGCCCGGCCCGTTGTCCTCGACGACGACGACGGCCTGTCCGTTCTCGACGAGGGTTCGCACCTGGAGGGTCCTCCCCCCCTCCACCTCGGTGAGGGCCTGCTCGGCATTGACCACGAGATTGAGGATCGCGAGTTGGACCTCGGCGGGGGGCACCTTGATGACCGGAGAGGGGGAGACCAGATCCTTTTCCACCGTGATTCCCTCGGCTCGGAATCCGAATTCGCGCAGGTGCAGAACCGAGTCGACGAGTTCGTTGAGCCGGGTCCAACTCCGGCCTTCGGAGGGTTTTCTCGAGAAGGGAAGCAGGGCGACGAGGAGCCGACGGCATCGTTCGGCCTGCGAATGGACGACCTCGAGGTGTTTGCGGGTGGCCGAATCGAGGGAACGCGATTCCATGGCCAGTTCGCAGAACCCGAGGATCGCCGTCAGGGGGTTGTTGATGTCGTGGGCCACCGCGGCGAGCGTTTCCCCAAGGGTCGCGAGTCGTTCCATCCGGGCGATATGGTCTTGCGCACGCTGCAGGTTGTCCCGCAACTCCCGGTTTTCCCGGCGCAGTTGCCGCATTTCGAGGACCGCCCGGCGGATTCGAAGCGTCACGCCCACCGCGGCGCCGGCGAGGACGATCATGAAAACGATCCGCCAGCCGGGGGTCATCCCCCGGCTGAGCAACAGACCGGCAACGGTGACCGGCAGGGGGAAAACGACCAGGAGGAGGGCGGGGACGAGGACACGTCCCGCTCGATCCGGGATCTCCCGCCCCGTAGGTTCGGTGCCCAGGCTGCCGTCCCAGTTCGCGCCCCGCGTCATCTATGGCTCCCTCCACCCTTATAAAAGCGCGGAGAGGTCCGAATGGGACATCCGAACCCGAAAAAAAGTGCGGAAATCTTCTCAGGGGCCGATTGATCGGATCGCATCTGCGCGACTACCATGGGCTTGTGCATCTTTCGGACGATCAGGAATGTTTTCGTCGGGCGAAACAGGGCGATCTGGAGGCGCTGGAAACGATCTACGACCGCTGCAAGGGCTCTCTGTACGCGTACCTGGTGCAGATGACGCGGGACGAACACGAGGCCGAGGACCTTCTCGTCGATACCTTCTACCGGTTTATCCGGGCGATGCACCGCTATCGGGACACCTCCGACCCGCGAGCCCTGCTTTTCCGGACCGCGAAACGGTTGGCCCGGCGCTGGCAGCGGGAGCAGGGCCGGACGGTGCTGCGGGCCGATCCGGCCTACGGCGAGGCGGAGGCGATCGGGGCGGCCGCTTCGCCCGATCCGGCGCAGCAGGCCGCCGACGCCGAGGATCGCAGGCGGCTGCTGGCCGCCGCGGGGGCGTTGTCGCCTCGTCTCCGGTCCGTCTTCGAACTGGTGGATCTTTCCGGTCTCTCGTACGAGGACGCCGCCGTCGTCCTGGGAATGCGCCCTTCGGCCGTGCGGCGGGCCGCCGCGCGGGCGCGTGCCGCTCTGATCGCCGTTCTCAACGCCCGGGAAGATCCGGATCGGGAAGGACGAGCCGGGGCATGACCGCTCTGCGGGGACGTCTTCCGGCGGCTTCGATTCCGGCCGGACGGCTTCCGAAACGGACGGCCGCCCGTCGTTTCAAGGCGTCGGCACGAAAAAAAGGCGGCCACTTTTTTCGATTTCGATGTCTCATTCGGCCCCTTCGGCGCTTTTATTAGGTGAACGGGGCGATGTGAATCGATGAAGCCTTCCGCAAGATCCTCTTCGGGCCGATGGACGCAGGCGCGCCTTCGCGCGGCTTGCCGTGCGCTGGCGTCGCCTCGCCTGGATCCCGACGCCGATGAACGGGTCTGGGCACAGATCCGTCGGGAATACGCCAGAATTCCGGTGCGCTGTTCCATCCGGACGCGATTCGTGCCCCGGCCCGCGATGATTCTGGCGGCCGCGTGCGCGGTCGTTCTGATGGCGTTCTTCGGGGTCTGGTGGATGACCGCCCCGGCCCCCCTGGTGGTCAGCCGGATCGTCGGCGAGGCCGAATACCAGCTCCTGAACGGCGAGACCGGTTCGGTGGACTGCGGCGCGGAACTGGCCGCCGGAACCCGCATTCGGGTGGCGGACGCCGGGTTCGTCGATCTGAGGGATCGCAGGGGGGTCTTCCAGGTGAGAATCGGTTCCGGAAAGGTCTTCCTGGCGGGAACGGCTCCCCGGGGACGGACGGGGTCGTTCGCCTTCTCCCTGGAAGAGGGAGAACTCTGGGTCCGTACCCTCGCCGGGTTCGAAGGCAACCGGCTGATGGCCGAGGCCCGGGAATTGCGCGTCGAAATCACCGGGACGGCGTTTCTCCTTCGGACCCTCGATTCCGACCAGGCGCGCCTGGACGTCCTTGACGGGAAGGTTTTCGTGTCCCACCTGCGCAGCGGAGACGCCCGGATGATTCACGTGGGAGAGTTCCTGGTCGCCGATCGGGACGGTTTCCAGGTGGAACCGGTGGACGCCGTCCTGGCCTCGGCCTTCCGGGCGGGGCTTGCGGTCATGCGGGCGCCGTCGATGATCGTCGGGCTGGCCGACTATTTCATGCCCTCCGAGAGCATGGAACCCGAGGTGGGACTCGCCCTCGGATGGGATCCGGATCGCGCCGCGCGGATCGTGCAATGCGACATCAACCGGGATCGGCGACTCCCGTTGCGGCTCGTCCGCGGCGCCTCCCAACCGCGATCGGTGACCCGGGCGCTCGACCGTGCCGCCGCACTCGAGATGCAGGCCTCGATCTGTTCGGATCCGGCCGAGCGTGCGGAACTGTATCTCGAGGCCGCATCCGTGCTCCAGGAGACGGTCGAAGCGTCGCCGTCGCTGACCCGGGACGGCGCCCTCCTGCTCTACGCCGCTTTCCTGCAGAGCCGGGAAGCCCATCGAAACCAGGAGGCGCTGGCCACCCTCAATGCGGCCGTTTCGAAGGTGCGTGGAACGCCCCTCGAACCGGTGGCCATGGCCGCCCGCGGCCTGCTGTTGGCCGATACGCTCCATCGACCCGACGCGGCCCATTCCGTTTTCCGCGAAATCGCGGAACGCTTTCCGCACGCGCCGGAAGCGGTTCTCGCTCAACGGTACCTGAGAGAGGAGGAAACCCGGTGATTCTTCGATCGCGGCTTTCGTTCCTCCGAGGGCGGGAAGGGGGATTCACCCTTGTGGAGTTGCTCGTGGTGACGGCGATCATCGGCGTGCTCGCCGGGCTTCTCCTTCCGGCCGTTCAGCACGCGCGGCGAATGGCCACGTTGACCGCCTGCCGCAGCAACCTCCATCAGCTCAGTTTCGGCGTTCTGCTGTATTGTGAAGACCACGAAACGCGACTTCCCGGCGGCGCCAGGGACGATGTCACCCGGTGGGTTGCGAAGAACGTGCCGGAAGGCCTGAGCCATCGAAACGTCCACGGGTTGCCGGCGGATCTCCTCTTCGTTCTCCCTTCGGTCCTCGTCCCGGATTACGTTCCTTACGGATCCTTCCTTTGCCCTGCCACACCCGCTTACGAGCCTCTCCTGCAGGATCTTCCGGGGTACTTCTACCAGCCGGCGCTGGTGAACTGTCCCCTGCGTTTGAGTCGGGTCCGGGAACCCGCTCTGCTGCCCCTGCTGCACGATCATCCTTTCCCGGCCGAGCGTCATGGCGACCGTAGCTGCGCACTCTTTGCCGACGGGCACACGGAGACAGGGAATCTCCGTGACGGCCGGCGGTATGCCGCCTCCTGGAGACGGTATCTCGCCGACACGCCCTGTGCAGGTCAGCTTCTTCCTCCCTGGGAACGGTAGTCTCTCCTTCCGAACCACGCTCGGTCGGGAAAGGACTCTTTCGAGGGGCCGGGACGTCCTCGACAACCCCGCGCCCGCTCGAAATGAGACGGTTCGATGACTTTTTTTCGTTTGCGATGTCTCATCCGACCCTTTCGGCGCTTTTAACAAGTGAAGGGATGTTCCGCTCAAACGGCCCTGCCCAAATCGAAAGGAGAGTCACATCATGAATCGTCCCTCTCTGCGTCGCCCTTCGCGGCCGGGGAAGGGGAAAGGGCGCGGGTTCACCCTCGTCGAGCTGCTGGTGACCGTTCTGGTGATCGGCGTGCTCGCGTCTCTGCTGGTGCCGGGCATCGCCGGAGCCCGTCAGACGGCCAAGAGAGTCGCCTGCATCGGGAATCTCCGGCAGATCGGAACCGCGTTGGCGGTCTACGCCGCGGATCACGGAGAGGCGCTTCCCCCACCGGCGCGCAGGATCGCCCGGTATCGGACCGAAAGCCCGCCGGGCTCTCCCGAAAATGATTGGACCTCGCTCTACGCCTTGCCCTCGGTGCTCGTTCCCGAGTACACGACCTTCGACGTTTTCGTCTGCCCGGCCCGGCCCCGTCGTTCCGTTCCCGGATACACTTACGAGCTTCCCTCTCTCCGGATTCCGCTCCCGCTGCAGTACGTCCGGAATCCCAGCACGCTTCCCGTGGCGTTCGACACCCCGCCCCGGGTGCCGGGAAACCATCGGCCGCCCGGTCCGCACCTGGGGACCTATTCCGTGCTTCACGTCGACGGGCACGTCGAGTCGCTGCAGGCCGATGAAACCCTCGTGCGAATCGCGGAATGGGTCTTCAACGCGCCCCCGTCCGACGACTTCGCCGGGCTCCGGGACTGGTACGTCCACTTTTATGAATTCGTCCATGGTTGTCCGCCGGATCCGATGCCTTGCGGAGACTGACGGAAACCTGGATGCAACCTCTCATGACGGAGAACAACTGATCCCATGAAAACGAAAGCAGCCCGAGAATTTCACGGCTCCCCATCCGTTTCCCGTCCTCTTTCCGGCGGATGGTGCGCGGCGACGTTCTGTTGGATGATTCTTCTTTGTCTGGGCGGAACGGCCGGGGCGAACCCCGTCAACGAAGTTACGCGCCGGGCCATGACGCTCGACGGACGCCTGGACGATTCCGTCTGGACCTCGGTCGATTGGTACGGGCAACCCGCGGCCCCCGCCCGCGTCGGGAGCCGTCGGACACCCTACCCGGTCGCGTCCCGCCCGCTCTTTCCCCGGGCGGATTCCCCCGATGGGAACCCGTCGATCAGGATCCCGACGCGCCTGTTCGTCAAGGTTCGTACGGACAGGTTGGACGAGATCGATCGGCTCGTTCAAACGAATCTGCGTCGGCTCCCGAGACGTCTCTTCTCGTTCCAGGTCGACAGGGGACCCGAAGCCGGGGAATTCCGAAGCTGGATCGCCGTGGAAACCGGCGATTCCCGGCAAGCGGAGTTCCTGGCCTCTCTTCTCCGGCAGCATCCGGACGTCGCGGCGGTGGAATACGACCTCGTCTCCCGAACGACCGGCACGACGCCGAACGACCCCCGCTACCCGGATCAGTGGTACGAGCCGGCCATCGGCGCCCCGGAGGCCTGGGACGTGGCTACCGGTGCGGAGAATCCCGTGACGATCGCTGTTCTCGATACGGGAGTCGACTGGCGTCATCCCGACATCGCACCGAACCTCTGGATCAATCCCGGCGAGGATATCGACGGCAGCGGGACCCTGACCGACGCCGATTTCAACGGCATCGACGATGACGGCAACGGGTACGTGGACGATCTGGTCGGCTGGGATTTCGTGGATCTCACCGGGGAGGAGGGATACCCGATCGCCGACGGCGCGGAGGACGCCTACGACGAGGACAACAACCCGATGGACTGGGCGGGCCACGGCACCCTCGTTGCTTCCACGGCGCTTGCCGCCGGCAACAACGGCCTGGGCATGGCCGGCGTGGCGTGGAACGGCAGGATCATGTGTCTCCGGGTCGGATACCGCGACGCCTCCGAAGACGGAACGGCATGGATCATCCTGAGTTGCCAGATCGACGCCCTCGTGTACGCGGTGAACCACGGGGCGCGCGTCGCGACCCTGGCCTTCGGATCCTCGAGCTACAGCCAGATTCAGGCCGACGCCGTGGCCTGGGCGGCGCGTTCGGGGCTGGTCCTCTGCGCCGGCGCCGGAAACGACGCCACCGACCCGGAGGAGACGAATCCCGAGTACTACCCCGCCGCCTATCCGAAGGTGATCGCCGTCGCCGGCGTCGGGCACGAGGACGAGAGGGCGTATTTCGAGTATTCCTGGTACTACTGGTCCTGGTCGCACTGCGGCGACTGGATCGATGTGGCGGCGCCGGCCGAGGACATCCTGTGCGCCTATCCGGTGTCGCCCCTGGAACCGGGCGCGAATTTCATCGGCTGGGACATGGGCGATCTTCCGCTGGGGCCTTCAGAAAACGAGGACTACGTCACCGACGAGGGGACAAGCCTCTCCTGCGGGATCGTGGCCGGGGCGGTGGCCCTGATCGCGTCGAAGTATCCGGAAGCCGACGCCCAGGAACTCATCTACCGGTTGCTGGCGTCGGCGGACGACATCGACGAGGCGAATCCCGGTCTGGAAGGCGCCTTCGGCGCGGGTCGGATCAACGTCGGACGAGCCCTGAAGGAACCGGTCCCGATTCCCGGGGTTCCGGCCTTCCGCGCGGTGGAGATGACCGGGCGGACGTGGGATCCGGTGCGCCTGGTGCACACGGTGACCCCCGGGTGGACCTACCAGGTCGAGGTCCGGGAAGGGCCCGGCGACGTCTGGGTGCCGGTCGGCGAACCGGTGACGGCCGTCCACGGCCAGTTCGAGGTGGAATGGTTCGACGACGGCGGCGACGGCGCGTGGATCGATCCGGGGCAGACGCCGCGCCGGGTCTACCGGATCGGACGACTGGAAGAGGATCCGGGCGATCCGCCGCAGATGTGACCGCGTTCGCATCTCTCCGCGAAGACGGGTCGAGAGACCCCGGGAAGCCCTCCATCCGGGGTCTCTTGACATCGTCGATCGGCTGACCTAGAGAAGGTCGCGGTGTCGATGCCCTCGTAGCTCAGCAGGATAGAGCAACGGTTTCCTAAACCGTGGGTCGCAGGTTCGAGTCCTGCCGGGGGCACACCGGTAAGCCGAAAAATCGATACGTCCGGCGAGCGCGGCGGTGAGCGCGAGCCGGACACCTTTTCGGGGCGGGTCCCGGGGGGATCGATCCGGCCGGTAAGCCGAGAGATCGATACGCCCGGCGGGCGCATGTTTCGTGCGGCGCCGTGCGGGTCGCCGACGCGGAAAACCAGGGGCGTTTCCTTCCGGGGGGATCAGCGCCCGATCGTGACCGGGCCGCCGTAGGCCTCGATGCGCATCCGCTTCGTGACGACGGGGGTTTCGGGCGTGGATCCGCTGAAGATGTGAAGGGTGCCGCCGTGCGGGACGGCGTCGAGGCCTTCGGCCATGGTGTTGTACGGGTATTCGAAGGTCCCGTTCTCGGTTCCCGTGTGGTCGAACTTCACCCAGGTGTCTCCCGGGAAACTCCATTCCACCGTGACGGTGTCGTCTCCGCGGCTGAAGGGGCGGATGTGGAGATAAACCGGGGCGTAGGTGCCGTCGTACCAGGTCAGGCAGGGGGTGTTCCGGTCCCCGGGCCAGAGCTGGTTCTTTGCGAAATCCAGGTCCGGGTAGGACCGGGTCATGACCGTCGGGTGCGACCAGAGGGCGATCGTGATGTAGGTATCGATGACGGTGAGGGAATGGGGGGCGCCGTCCGCGGGACAGACGCCTTCGTCGCGGCGCCACGGATGCCCGTATACGAGCGACTCGCACTTGATGCAGCGGCGCCAGTTGTTGTGTCCCACGACCTGGTCATCGGTGAGGGGGACCAGGTAGACGGAGGACTGGGAGCCGTCGTGCGTACCGCCGTCGGCGGGGCAGACGCTCTCGGCCTGGTTTTCCATCGCGAAGAGACAGCCGCATTTCGAGCAGAGCTGGAACCTCTCGGCGGGCTCCGACGAATAACCGTATTCGACGGCGTGAGCGTCCCGGGGGGCCTCGACGGTGCCGAAGACGGGAGCGTGGGTCCCGTTCCTGGGACAGGCCCCGACGCCCAGGTATTCCTCCAGGACCATGGCTCCGCAGACGCATTCGAACCACCTCCTGCTCGCCGCCGGGTGGACGATGTCGGCGAACTGCCGGTGTTTGAGGTCGTCCCCGTGGTAGATGTGCCAGATGACGACCCCGTCGTCCGGCAGGTTGTCCTCGTAGACGCTGGGGACCGAACAATCCGGCGTGCGGTACTCGAGGATGAAGAATTCCCGTGTTCCGCGGGCCGGGTCGTAGAGAATGACCGGTCCGTTCATCCATCCCAGCTGGGCGGCCGGCAGGATCTCGACCCCGCCGTCGCGCATCGAGCGGATCCGGGGCTGGATCCACCCGAACTGGAGCTTGTGCCAGGGATCGTGGTGGACGGCGCCGCTCATCAGGCTGAGACCGATGTTCGTGTCCTGGTCGGTTCCCCAGACGCCGTACAGGTCGATGGCGCCGAGGAGGTGGGAAAGCTCGTGGGTCATCGTCGCCATGGAACCGAAGCCGCCGTCCAGCGTCGAGGAAGCCACGGAACCGTCGAACGCCACCGGGGAACCCGGCGGCTGGACCCGTCCCGGGTATCGCACGGCTCCTCCTTCCCCCTCGGCAAGAAAGATGAGAAGCAGCTCGTCTTCCGTCACGGTTCCGAAGGGCGATTTCGTGTCGTAGGCCTGGAAATCGAAGAGTCCCGAGGCCATGGCCTGGTGGACGAGGTTGGAGTAATACCACCGGGTTGCGGCGGTCTCGCCCATCCGCGCCACCACGTTCGCGATCCGGTTCGACGCCGGCACGTCGATTTCGATGATCCCGCCGTGGATCAACTGGAAGTTCCCGGACGACATCTCGTAGAAGAATGCATTGACGCCTTCGGGCTGATTCCCGGGATCGAAGACGTAGTCGTCCCAGTACGAGGGAGTCTCCGGCAGGGGCGTCGTGTCCGAAAAGTCCACGAGAACCGCCAGGCAGGACCACGTCGGCGGGGTCGCCATGTTCCCGTATCCGAATTCTTCCAGGGTTTGCGCCGCCGCGCCCCGGCACGTCAGCAGAAGGCATCCCGCCGCCGTGGCGAGGATCGCCCGCCGGCGTCCCGCTGCCGCATGTGTTCGCATCTTCATCATGGAGCCTCGTCCGGCGGCGGCCGCTACTGCAGGGCGACGAGGACCAGGACCATTCCCCTGCCCTCTTCCAGGGACGTCATGGCCTTGCCGAGAATCGCCCCCTGGGACCGCGAGGCGTCCGAAGCCTTCATCGCATGCCCCGCCGTGTCCGAGGTCGTCAGAAGGTCGCCGGGGCGAACGGCGCCGTAGGATGCGTCCACCCGGCAGTAGACCCGTCCCGTCAGCGCCACGGGCGAGGCGTTCCCGGCGTTCACCCCGTCGGCCTGCCGCAGGATCACCCCGGGGTTGATTCCGCCCGCTCCGCTGACCACGCCGGCGACGCAGGTGTCGTAGGCCTTCTCCGCGACCTTGAGCTTGCCCGGGTTGTCGGGATCGATGGACATCACCGTTCCCGGCGGAAGGGTTCCCGGATCCGAGACATCGAAGGGTTCCGCCAGATCGCTTCCCCCGGTGATGTTGAGCACGCTGCAGGTGATCGTCCCGTCCTTCTGGAGGCGGATCGGACGGCGCCAGACGATGCTCCCGCCTTCGTCGTACCAGCCGTCGCAGTAGAGGAAATCGCCTTCTCCGTACTGTTTCAGGAGGGTGTTGACGTCGGAGGAATCGACGTCGGTGACCAGGGCGATGCCGTTCTCGTGAGTGTTGGCGATGACGGCGGTGGCGCCGGAGACCCCGGCCTCCTGCCCGGAGGCGTTGACGCCGCGGCAGACGACGTCGCCGTCCTTCTCCAGCTTGATGAGGCGCTGCCAGACGTCGTTGGTGCCGTCGAAGGTCCAGCCGTCGCAGTAGAGGAAATCGCCTTCTCCGTACTGTTTCAGGAGGGTGTTGACGTCGGAGGAATCGACGTCGGTGACCAGGGCGATGCCGTTCTCGTGAGTGTTGGCGATGACGGCGGTGGCGCCGGAGACCCCGGCCTCCTGCCCGGAGGCGTTGACGCCGCGGCAGACGACGTCGCCGTCCTTCTCCAGCTTGATGAGGCGCTGCCAGACGTCGTTGGTGCCGTCGAAGGTCCAGCCGTCGCAGTAGAGGAAATCGCCTTCCCCGTATTGTTTCAGGAGGGCGTTCACATCGGAGGAATCCGTTTCCGTGATCACGGCGATTCCGTTCGGAGCCGTGTTCCGGAAATAGGCGGCCGCCGATCCGTCGCCCAGAACGTTCAACCGGTATGCGGAAGACGGGGAGGCCCCGATGCCCGCCGGTCCGCTGGTGCGCAACGTTCCCTTGACGTCCACCTGCGCGGCGGGACTCGCGGTGCCGATTCCCACGCGGCCCAGGGCGTCGACGACGATCCGATCGATGTCCCCCATGCTCGTGTGATGGAGCAGCCGGAAATCATCGGTCGCGCCGTCGTAGAGCAGTTCCATCCCGAAGGATCCGTCGTCGTCTTCCGCCAGGTAGAGGGAGGAGGATCCGTTGCCCGCCGCGTCCGGACCGACCAGGACCGTGCCCTTGAGCGTGCCGCCCACGACGTGGAGATCGGAGCGGGGACGGGCCGTCGTGCCGACGGAGAGGGGGCCGTTGATCGAGACCCTTCCGTCGTACTGCACGCGGAGGCGTTCCTCCCCGGCGGAGGAGATCACCCGGAACGAAGGCGTGTCCGCCTTGGGGGGATCGAGTTGCACCTCGACGTCTCCCGCCAGGCCCGACGGACCGGTCAGGGCGATCACGAAGCCCGCTCCGGCAATGCCGATGGAATGTTTCATGGCGTACCTCCGATCGAACCGGGCGGGTTACTCTTCGCGGACGCCCACCCGATAGAAACCTTCCGGGCTGCCGCCCGTTGCGTTGAGAAGGAAATTCGTCGGCGGCGCGGCGGAAAGGCCGTCTTCGAGGATCGCGGGGGACGCAAAGCCGGCGTCGAGATCCTGTTCGACCGCGTAGACGCGGCCGGAGACGCTCGGCCACATCAACCAGATCCATCCCGGGGCGGCCGGCGCGATTCGCAGGGCAAGCACGTCGGAGCGGTCGACCGGGCTGGTGCCCGCGATCTTCTCCTGGAGATTGACGGCCCCGTCGCCGTCGCTGTCTTCATCGAAGACGGCGGCGGTGCGGTCGCCGAACCACTTGAGTTCCCACCAGTCCGGCAGCCGGTCGCCGTCGGTATCCCCGACGAGATACGTCAGGAGCAGGGATCCCGATGGGGCGTCCCGTTCCAGGGACCAGTCTCCGGCATCCGCGCCTCCGACGAAAAGGCTCCGGTACTCGCTCTCCGAAGACCCGGCGAGGACGGATTGCTCCACGGGGACCGCGGCGGGCTGCCGCCGGGGCCGGATTTCGCCGACGCCCGTGATCGGTCCCCCGGCCCCGATGCGGTCCACCCGGGTCGAGGATTCCACGGTGCATTCGAAGCGCGAAGGTTTCCGGAATTCAACGGCCCCGGAGACCGTGAACTCGGCCGCGTCCGAACCGGAGGGATTTCCCGGCGAGATCCGTCCTTCGAGGATCAGGTCGCCGTCGACGGCGCCGCGGCCCGCGATCGCGCCCTCCGGCGCCACGCTGACCGTCGAGCATCTCAGCGTGCCGTTCAGAGTGAGAACTCCGCCGTGGATCCGGAATGCGGATCCCGGGCACCGGAGTGCGGAAAAAGCGGCAAGAAAGATCAGGACGCCGGACGTCACGGCACGGTGCGGCACGACGTTTTCCTCCCCCATTTGCGGCGGTCCGATGCCGGGTGGCCGTTCGGGAGACGCGCGCGGCCCGCTTCCGTCGGCGACCTGATAAGAGACCGTCCGCCGAATTTTCTATCGGGAGCCGGCCGTCGAGACAAGCCCGAAAACGACGGTTGCGGGCGGACCGGGAGAAAACGATCCGGGGGAGGCCCTTCGAAGCCGGCCGACTATTTCCGTGAGAGGCGGGTGACGCCGGACCAGTCGGCGTCCGGTTCCTGCAGCAGGTATTTCTCGCAGCGTTCGATGTAGATGCGGCAGGGACGATCCTCGGGGAAGTCCTGGAGGATGCCCTCGAACATGGTCTTCGCCTCCGCCCATTTCCGTTCGAGGTAAACGGCGTAGGCGTCGTTGAATCGATCGGCCAGGGGACGGTACCGCGCCGCCTCTTCCGTGTCCGCCTCGGCAAGCAGTTCGTAGATCGTGACGCTCCGGCTTTTTCCCATGACGGAGATCTGATCGAGGATGCGGCAGACGAACCGCCCCTGGGCGTAGCGATGGGTTCCGTTGCTGATGATGATCCGGGTTCCGTAGATCTTGTTGACCGATTCCAGCCGGCTGGCGAGGTTGACGCTGTCGCCGACGACCGAATAGTTCATCCGTTGTCGCGAACCCATGTTGCCCACGGTTGCATATCCCGTGTGCAGGCCGATCCGCGTCTCGAACGGCGGTTTGCCTTCCTCGCGCCACTGCCGGTTGAGTTCCTCGATCTCCCGACGGCATTCCAGCGCGGCCCGACACGCCAGGACGGCGTGTTCGTCGTTCATGACCGGCGCGCCCCAGAAGGCCATGACGGCGTCGCCGATGAACTTGTCGAGCGTCCCCTGTTGGCGATCGATCACCCCGCTGATCCTGTCGAAATAGTCCGAGAGACGGACCATCAGATCCCTGGGGGGCAGGCTCTCCGCGATGGCGGTGAATCCCTCGATGTCGGAGAAGAAGATCGTCAGTTCCCGGTCCTTGCCCCCGATCCGGATCTCCTCGCCGGAGGCGATCAACCGCCGGACCAGGGTCGCCGGGACGTAGAGACGGAACGCCTTGAGACTCTGCTTCATGGCCTTGATGGCGCTGTTCATGGTGCGGATCTCGACGATGTGGGAGCGGATTTCGTGGCGGGTCTCGAGATCGAAATCCTTCACGCCGAGCACCTCGTCCGTGAGCAGCTCGATCGGGCGGGAGATCTGCCGGGCGAGGAAAACACCGATCAACACCGAAACGAGCAGCAACAGGGAGGAACGCACCAGGGTTTCCCGGAGCGTGTCCTTCAGGGGACCGAGAAACTTCCGTTCCGGCGCGACGATGACGATCGTCCACGCCTTGTGGAAGTTCGTCGGGAACGAGCTGAAGAAGGCCAGGAAACGCTCTTCCCCCGCGCGGTAGCCGAACATGGTCTGCCCGGTGTCCTGGCGGTGCCGCATGGCCATGGTGATCTCCGGGATTCGAAGTTCTTCGGGCCGGAGATTCCGCATGGTTCCCCCGTCCGGTGCGACCATCTTGTGCGGGTCCGGATAGGCCACGAGACGCCCGACCTCGTCGATGATGAAGGCCGCCATCCCCTCGTCTTCGAAGTCCCTGAGAAACCTGGAGAGCCCCTCCAGCGTCATGTCCGCCCCGACGACCCCCAGCAGGTTCTCCCCGTCGTCGTAGACCGGGCAGGCGACCGTGATTCCGGGCTTGGCGTTCTCGTGGAAGATGTAGGGATCGGTCCAGTACGTCGTCCGGGTCCGCTCGGCCCCGCGGTACCAGGGACGGACGCGCGGGTCGTATCCCTCGTCGACGACGATTTCTTCGCGCTGCACCCGCAGATCCGCGTCGAGATAGTGGAAGGTCGTTACGGTCTTCTCCGGGGTCCGTTTCAGATACTTCGTATAGGTGACGGTGGAGTCGCTCACCTCGAATTGGGCCGCCTGAAGGAAATCGCCCTGTTCGTTGCCGTAGTAGAAGAGGTCGATCGGACCGGAAGCGGCGACGACCTTCAGAAAATAGGCCTCGAGTTTCGTCCCGAGACCCAGGGGCATCGTCGAATCCTTCAGGAGTTCGGTGGCGATTTCCGCGGGGACCTGCGCCGCCCGGAGATGGTTCGTCGTCTTCGAAATCACCGAACGGGCCTCCCGCGAGAAGCTCTCGCGGGCCATTTTCAAGGCGTCCTCGCGATTGCGCACGTAGACGAAGCTGGTGATCAGGAAGACGGTCAGAAGAAGCAGCCCCGTGATGACGGAGACGATGTCGACGTTGAACGTGCGCTCCTTGAGGATCTTCATCGGACTCTCGCTTCCCGGTGTCGTGCGGCGGGGCCGGCGACACGGCGCCCGTCCGACATCGGGATCCGCCGCCGCGCGCCGTCATTGTACCCGGAATCCGCGGCGCGCAAAGGCAAAGGGAGGGAAGCCGGATCCGGGGCGCCGATCGCCCCGCGCCGTCCCCGTTCAGGTTCCGCGGGGGACGTAAGCGGATTCCACCGCGTCGATTTCGCGGGACCGGCGTTCCGGCGTCCAGGAAAGTTCATGCGCCATCCGGTCGGCCACGGCCTCCAGCACCGCGCGTTCCGGGCGGCCGGCGGTTCCCAGGCCCGTGCGCCGGAACACGACGTCGGCGAGGGTCCGGGCCATCTCTTCCCGGACGAAGTAGGAGACTTCCCCCGCGAACAACTCCGGCTTCCCGCCGAGCCGGCGCGCGCCGTCCGGCGTCCGGACCAGGTACTCCGCCGCCGCGGATGCGCGCCGGCCGTATCGGCTTGCGAGATGATCGATGATTTCCCCGTCGGAAAGGGGGAGCCGATCGCGCGGATCCCGCGCGACCCGCAGGGCGGCGTTTTCCCAGCAGTCCCCGGGCCGGGGGAGGGGCGGCCGGCCGAGCATCCTGAGGACTTGGCGGGCGGTCGCCGGCGCCGTCGTGTACTTGATGGTCACCAGGGAGATCAGCCCGCGAATGCCGTCGTGGCGACGGTGGTCGATGATCCGCGAGTGCTTGGCCAGTTGCACCTCGCTGACGCTTTCCCTGCGGGGTTCCACGATGGGGACCAGTCCGCAGTGGAAAAACCGCACGTCCCCGGGACGGGCCTGCAGTCCCGGATAGATGGCGTTGGCTTCCGCGAGGATTTCGTCCACGTCGGAGCGCTCGACGGCGAGCCGGTCGGGATCTTCCTCGTAGAGGCGATAGGTGGTGCCGACCATGCAGCATCCGCGCCAGGGAACGAAGAGATAGAGGCGCTTGCCCCGCCGGATCAGCGCGTCCTGGTCGACGTATTCCTCGCGGCTTTCGAGTCCCACGGCGTAGCGGTCGTGGACGCTCCGGTCGATCACGAGATTGACGGCCTTGGCCCAATGGGTCCTGGGAGCGGAGATGCCCGAAGATTCCAGGATCCGGCCGAACCAGGGTCCGGCCGCGTTGATCACCCAGCGGGCCGACACGTCGAAGGAGACCCCGCTCTCGAGGTCCGTCAGCTCGACGCCCGTCACCCTCCCGTCCCGGATCCGGATGCGGTCGGCCCGCACGTAGTTCAGGACCGCGGCTCCATGCTTCGAGGCTTCCAGGAGATGTTCCAGAACGATCCGTTCGGTGTTCAGCGCCAGTCCGTCGTGCCAGAGGCATCCGCCCGTCAGGGACGGGTCTTCGAGCGCCGGAAGGATCTCCCGCAGGGTCTTCCGGCCGAAGGTCCGCCCGCGGCCGAGACGTTTGTCGCCGGGAAGACCGCGGTTCCGGTCGGCGCTGATCAGGTCGTTCAGCAGCAGGGCCGCGGTCAGCACCTCCCGGCCCCGGATGCCGTGCCCGGAGGTGGGCATCACGCAGGGCAACGGTTCCACCAGGTGCGGGGAGAATCCCATGAGATCCCGGCGCGATCGGATCGATTCGCGCATGCGGCGAAGGTCGACATGCTGCAGATACCGGAGGCCGCCGTGCAGGATCTTCAGGCTGTTGGCCGAGGTTGCGGAACAGAAGTCGCCCTTTTCCACGGCGACCACGCGGTATCCGGCCCGGGTGAGCTGACAGGCCAGCGCCGCGCCGTAGATGCCGCAGCCGATCACGATTACGTCGGCGTCGTTGTTCCGTCGGATGGCGTCGATGTTGCGGTTCATGGAGAAGCCGTGGAGGACCCTCTCAGGAAGGGCGGGATTTTCGAAGTCGGATCTGCAGCCTGAGGAAGGTCCAGGGGGAGATCCTCCTTCCGAAAACCCCCGCGGCGGGATGTTCCAGGAGGAGATTCTTCAGATCGGCCGCCGGCGTCGCATCGGAGAGTCGGCCGGAGATCCGTCCCCCGAAGGATCCGACGCGCCTTTCCTCTCCGGGCAGGGGCAGGGGATCGCTGCCGGGCAGCAGGGGAATCCGATTCCGCCGCGCGTCGCGGAAAACCGAAGGGGTCGGCCAGCCGATCGGCCGGCCGCCGTTGTCGCCCGGAAAGACGGGTTCCTCTTCCTGTTCGAGGAACCGGCGGAGGATGCGCCCCCGTTCGCCGGACCATTTGCCCGCTCCCCAGGGCAGAACCGGGATCCCCCCCGCGGCGCGGATGGATCGGACGGTTTCCCGCAGGGAAAGCCCTTCCTCGATCGGCGCCGGGGAACCGATCGAGGCCATTTCCAGTCGTTCGGCGGTGTTCACCTGCCGGCCGGGGATCAGGAAGAGGCGCAGTTCGGCCGTCTCCCATCGGAACGACCCCGGTTCCGCAGTCGTACGCAGGGTCCCCCGGCCGGGCGGATCCTTCTCCAGGACGCGGATCAGATCCGCGGTTCCGGAACTCTCCAGGAGGACCAGTACCCCCGTCGTTTCCCGGCGATCCCCGCCGGCGGCCCGCAGGAGATTGCGTGCGGCGTCGTCGAGGAATCCCTTCGGATCGAAGACGGGGTAGAAATGGACGTGGAAATCGATCAGCAGCATGGTCGCGCCGGAGCATGCCCCTCGGGGCCGCGCGGGGTCAAGCGGGGCGCCCCGGGCGGAAAGACTCACGGCGGCCCGCGGTTCTCCATTTCGAGACCGAGGAGAATCCGTTCGAGGGGGCGTTCCGCCGCGGATCTTCGAAGAAAGGGGATCGGTTCGGCGAGGGGGCGGAAACCGAAACGTTCGAAGAAGCGCAGCGAATCCGCGTTGTCGGCCCGGACGCCCACGTGAACTCCCGGAATGGACTCCCTCCGCGCCTTGTCGAGGAACATGTCCAGAAGCCGGGTGCCCGTTCCCGTTCTGCGGGATCCGGACGCGATGTTGATGTGACAGTGCGCCGGGAACCGGGCCAGATCGATCCCGGGTTCCCGAAGGGCCCGGATCCACAGGGGCAGGTTCGCGGAGAGGAAACGGATCACGGAGGGTCGGAACAGGAGGCCCCGCGCGGCGGCCCGCGCGACGACGCGCGGCAGGATTTTTCTTCGCATGATCCTCTCGTATCGGCGGGTGTCGGGACACCCGCAGACGTATCCCACGACCGCCCCTCCTTCTTCGGCGACCCAGAACCAGTCCGATTCGTAGTCCGTGTAATAGCGGGTGAGCATTTCCGGCAGGATCCCGGGATCGGCGAGGATCCGTCGAAAGGGGACGCCGGCGTCCGCCGTTTGCACCGAGATCCGGCGAACGGCCCCCCGATCCTTCCGGGAATACGGGCGAACGAGGATCGAAGACGCCGGGGAGTTCATGCGCCGCGTCCGGCCGGGGAATCAGGGCTGCTTCTCGAAGGCGGCGATGCCGACGTCCAGGTACTGTCCCCCCCGCCGTTGCCGGGCGTGGGCCGCCAGGAGATTCCGCCCGGGGCGAAGGCTGGCGAGGGCCTCGGCCGCGATCGGAATGTATTCGTAGGTTTTCGAGAACCCGCCGATCTCCGCCGCCCGAACCCCGTTGATGTAGATCTCGGCGTCTTCGTCGTGGTGAAGCCGGAGCACCAGGTCCCCGGGGACCGGGTCCGGCAGGGTGAACCCGCGCCGGATCCAGATGTCGGGGGTGTTCCAGACCGTTCCGACCCGGGCGTCCGGCGTCCCCTCCGTCCCGAACCCGGCCCGGCCCGTCGTCCAGGCGGAATCGTCGAATCCGGGCGCCGTCCAGTCGCCGGCGGGGGCGTCGAAGGTGTACCGCCACTCGACCGGCTCCGTTTCCGCGGTCGGGGCGATGCGGATCACGGCGGGAACCGCGACGCGGTTGATCGGGGCGATGCGCTCGGGATCGACCTTGACGACGGCGCGGTCGTAGGTGAGCAGGCCGTTGCATTCCGTTTCGACGTCGGTGATCTGCGTATAGACCGCCGCGCAGAGGCCGGATTCCGCTTGGAGTTCCCAGACCCGCCGCAGAAGGGTCGCGTAGCGCCGGGTGAGGGACTCCGGATCGGGGATCTGCTGGTAGCCCCAGTTTTCCCGGGTCCACGTGTGTCCCGGCACGGCCAGGCCGAGGCCGCCGTATTCGCCGAGGACGCCCGCCCGCCGTTCTTCCACCGGCGGCGCGGCCGGTCCCGGGTAGACGTGGATGTCGACGACGTCGCCCGCGTCCGGCCGGTCCGTCCAGCCGCTGGCGTTCGTCACCAGGCGGGAGGGGTCCCACCCGGCGACCCGACGGGTGATTCGTTCGGTGTCGTACTGTCCCCAGCCCTCGTTGAAGACCACCCAGAGCACGATCGACGGATGGTTGCCCAGGGTCTCGATCATCCGGCGCAGTTCCGATTCGAACCCTTCCCTGGATTCGGGGGTCCGGTTGTCGCCGTTGGGCATGTCCTGCCAGACGAGCAGCCCCAGGCGGTCGCACCAGGCGTACCAGCGTTCCGGTTCCACCTTGACGTGCTTGCGGATCATGTTGAAGCCGAATCGTTTCGTCGTCTCGATGTCGTATCGAAGGGCGTCGTCGCTCGGCGCCGTGTAGAGGCCGTCCGGCCAGAATCCCTGGTCGAGCGGCCCGTTCTGGAAGAGGGGTTCGCCGTTGAGGAGGATGCGGGGGACGCCGTCCCGTCGGCGCACCTCGATCTTCCTCATGCCGAAGTAGCTGTGCGCCTCGTCGACGGTTCGGCCGTCCTGAACCACCTCGATCCGCAGGTCGTAGAGAAAGGGGTCCGCCGGACTCCACAGCCGGGGGTTCCGCACGGGAACCGCGCTTTCGGCATTCGGAAGAATCCAGTACTCGCGGGAGGCCCCGTCGGGGGCGACGGTCAGGCGCACCGTGGTCTCCGGCGTCGGATGGGCGACGTCCACGCGGACCCGGAGCGATTCGGCGTCGACGTCGGGGACGAGATGCACGGCGTCGATATGCGTTTCGGCAACGGGTTCGAGCCAGACCGTCTGCCAGACGCCGGAGACCGGCGTATACCAGATGTTGCCGGGCTCGAGAACCTGCTTGCCCCGCGGCTGCGAACCGCGGTCGGTCGGATCGTAGATCCCCAGGATGAGTTCCTGGACGCCGCCGTCCGCGAGGGCGTCGGTGATATCGACCGTGAACGGATCGTAACCGCCGCGATGCGTCCGCAGGAGCCGGCCGTTGACGAAGACGCGGCATTCCCAGTCGACCGCGCCGAAATGGAGAAGGATCCGGCGCCCCCGCCACGGGCCGGGAATCTCGAAGAGACGGCGGTACCAGGATCTCTCGTGGTGCTCGGTGATCCCCGACAGGGCGGATTCCATGGGGAAGGGGACCAGGATCCGTCGGCCCGGATCCTTTCCGAACGGGGGGTCCTCGTGTTCGCCGGCCGGGGCGAACTGCCACAATCCGTTCAGGTTCAGCCAGGGGCTGCGAACGAGCTGCGGCCTCGGGTATTCCGGGTGGACGTTGTCCGGGGAAACCCCTTCGGCCCACCGGGTGGTCAACGCAGCCCGGCCGGGGGACCAGGGGACGGTTTCTCCCGACGGGGAACCGGAGACGGCGGCGAGGGCCGCCGCGGGGATGATGGCGGAATCCTGAACTCTCACGAAGATTCTCCTGCTGTGGGATGGTTGCATCGAATGCCCGAGGATAGCCCACGGAGCCCCGCGGGGAAACGCGGGTTTGGTTTGCGGACCGGCCGGTCCCTCGGGAATAATCCGCGCCGGGTTCACCGGCCCGGGAGGTTCTCTTCATGAGAGGTTCGATCGTTCTCTGGTTGTTCGTCGCCAGTCTGGTTCTCGACCCGGCGGTCTCCGCGCAATCGGCCGGGGATCGTCCGAACAATCCCTACGGGGTGATGCTCTCGCTCAGCGGGGCGGACTTCAGCGACTGGTGTTCGCGCCATTTCAAGCTGGCGCGGGAACTCGTCGGGGAATGGGGCTACGTCCGGGTGGGCAGCGGCGTCCACGAGAACGATGCCGGGATCACGGTGCGGACGATCGTCATGTGCCGGGCGAACCGCCTGATCCCCGTGATGACGGGGCTCTACGTGCCGGAGGAATACCGGATCCCCGGCGGGGCGGACAATGCGCCCTACGTGCGCACGGACGGCTATCCGAAGGCCGTCGAACGGTACGGGGCGTGGATCGACGCGGTCGCCCGCGCGGGCGTGGTGGTGCCCTACTACGAGCTGGGCAACGAGATCAACGGGAAATGGGAACCGGAAGCCTACGCGCGGTATGCTTCGGCGATCAGCCGGCGTCTGAAGAGCGCCATCCCGCAGTTGCAGTTCGTCTCGGCGGGACTGGCCGGCAACGGCGCCGATTTCCTTTCGGACTGCCTGGACGCCTATCCGGAGATGGCGCAACACGTCGATTGCTGGGGGCTGCATCCCTACGGTGCGAACCATCCGCCCTCCTACGACCTGGACGGGTACTGTCTGCGGGGCCATCTCTGGACGGCCGAGGCCCTTGCGCGGCACGGGATTACGAACCCGCGGTTCGTGATGACCGAAAGCGGATATGAGATCGGGAACCGGCGGGATCATCGTTTCCCGCGGATCACGGACGAACTTCGCGCCCGGTATCTCGTGGAGGCCTACGAGACGATCTGGGCGGCGGATCCGAGGGTCACGGCCCAGATGATCTTCATGCTGCAGGACGTGAACTACGTCGGCTGGAACGGCTGGATCCTCGTCCTGCCGGACGGAACGAAGACGAAGACCTATCAGGCCCTGGCGGCGGTGCCCAAGCCGCAGGGCTCGGACTGGATGCCCCGGGGCGATGCGGTCGTCGAAGGAGAGGTGACGGACGCGGACACGGGCGATCCGCTGGAACGCGTTTTCGTGTACGTCCTGCCGGGCGCGTATGCGGCCGAAACGGGCGCGGACGGCGGGTTCCGGATCGAGGGGATTCCCGAAGGCTCGTACAGGCTGCACTGGTTCCGGGACGGCTTCGCCGGGGCCGCCCCGATCGGCCCGATCGATCTTCCCTCCGGCGGCCGCCACGAGGCGTCGCTGCAATTGCGGCGGATCGGCCTGCTGGCCAGGAATCTGGAGGGGACGGGACGCCTGGCCGACGGATGGGGGCCGACCGACGCCACGATGGACGTTTCCCCCGAGTACTACTCCATGGATCCCGGGGTGGCGCACCGGGGACGGTCGAGCCAACGACTGACCGCGCGTCCGGGAGATCCCGTCGGCATCTGGAAATGCACGGGGTATGCGACATGCCTGCCCGACAAGACCTACGCGGCCGAGGTCTGGGTGAAAGGATCCGGCGTGCGCCTCGGCGACGGAAAGGGAATCACGCTCACCCTGGCGGCGACCGACAGTTTTGCGGGCGAACTCTCCACGGCGAAGGTGACCCTGCCCCTGGAGGGCGATTTCGACTGGCGGCCGGTCTCGGTCGTGGTTCGCCCGGTGCCGCTGGCGCGGCGGCTCGTCGTGCGCGTGGAGTTCGATGCGGCCGAAGGATCGATCTGGGTCGACGAGCCCTACTGCTACGTCGCGGACTACGCGGTGCCCTCGCGGGGGGAGACGCCCGCGGACGCCCCGACCGGTTCGGTTCGCGGCATCGTCGAGGGTCCCCGCGAGGTCCGGATCGCCGACGCGGTGGTCTGTCTGAATCCGGGGGCGTACTGGCGGATGACGCGCAGCGACGGAACGTTCGAGATCGACGGGGTCCCCGCGGGCCGGTACGACCTCTGGAGCTTTCATCCGGACTGGAAGAGCGCGGTGGTGCGGGACGTGGAGATCTCCGCGGAAACGCCTCTCGAGCAGGATATCGAGGTGGAGAAATGGCCCGCCTCCCGCGAGGTGGTCAACGCGGGGTTCGAAGGACCGGGCCTGGAGGTGGCGGCCCTGGTCGGGTGGAAACGCTGGGGCGAATTCGACGGGGTGGCCACGAACGGATGGCACCGGGAGCTTCCGGAACATCCCGAAGGCGTGCAGGCGCGAACCGGCAGGGGGTTCGCGGGGAGCATTGCGGGGTCGAACGTCAAGAACGGCGGCATCTACCAGACGCTGGAGGTGACGCCGGGACGCACGTACGAGGCCTCGGTGTGGATCTACACCTACCAGAGCGAGGAGGGCGTCACCGGCGACGTCGCCAATCGGATCGGCGTCGATCCGACGGGGGAAACCGATCCCCGGGGTCCCTACGTGATCTGGACGCCCTTCCGGCCGAGTCATCGGGCCTGGTCGAGGATCGCGATCCGCGCGATGGCCCTGGACGATCGGATGACGATCTTTCTCGAACAGCGCCAGGTGCACGGGTTGATGTGGAACCTGAACGTCTTCGACGACGTCGAATTCCGCGAAACGGAACCCCTCGAACCGCCGCTGGTGGTTCCGAAACGGGACGTGCAGACGGAATGATCCCGCCGGCCCGCGCGATCCCCGCGGGGCGGGAGGCGCGGTTCAGGGTTCCTCGTAACGGATCACCGAGTAGATGTCGTATCCGCTGATCCGGCTGCGGCCCTCCAGGAAGGCGAGTTCGATCAGGAAATCCAGTTCGACGATTTCCCCCTGGAGTTTCCGGATCAGCTCGGCGGTGGCCGCCGCGGTGCCGCCGGTGGCCAGGAGATCGTCGACCAGGACGACGCGCGCGCCCGGTTCGAAGGCGTCCGCATGGATCTCGACGGTGTCCTCGCCGTACTCGAGCTTGTAGGTCTGCTGCTCGGTGTGGAAGGGAAGCTTGCCCTTCTTGCGCACGGGGACGAAGGCCGCTCCGAGGCGGTAGGCGACGGCCGCGCCGAAGATGAAGCCCCGGGCGTCGATCCCGACGACGGCGTCGATCCCCCGGCCGATATGACGGTCGGCGATGGCGTTGATCGCGATGTTGAAATACCGGGCGTCGCCCACGATCGGGGTGATGTCCTTGAAAACGATCCCGGGCTTGGGGAAATCCGGGATGTTCCGGACCGCCTTGCGGAGTTCTTCGATTCTCATCTTGCGGGGAGATCTCCTTTCCAGGGGGGTTCGCGCCGCGGACTCGGCGGGGCGCCGCATCGCCTGCGGAGGGGAGGGATCGGAACCGGTTCTACGGGTGCGAGCCCTCGTGGCTTTCCTCCATGGTGCCGGCGTTGCGTTCTTCGATGGCGCGGCGCAGCTTGGCGAGGGCGAGGTTCTGCAGTTGCCGGACCCGTTCCCGGGTGATGTTGAACTTCCGGCCGACCTCTTCCAGGGTGCGCGGCCGGGAGCCGTCCAGGCCGAATCGAAGCGACAGGATCGTGGCCTCCCGCTTGTCGAGCGTCCCGAGCATCTTGTCGATGTCCTGTTTGAGCAGGGCGTCGCGCAGTTCTTCGAAGGGGGTCTTCTGGTTTTCGTCTCCAACCATCTCGATGAACTGGGTGGAATCGTCGTCGCCGATCGGCGCATCGAGCGAGGTGGGCCGGATGGCCGCCCGCTTGAGCTGGCCGACCTTCTGCGGGGGGATTCCGAGTTCGCGGGCGAGTTCCTCGTCGGTGGGATCCCGACCGAGTTTCTCGGTCAGGTGCATGGCGGTGCGGCGCATCTTGGAGATCTTGTCGACCATGTGGACGGGCAGGCGGATCGTCTTGCCCTGGTTGGCCAGGGCCCGCTTGATCGACTGCTTGATCCACCAGGCGGCGTAGGTGCTGAGCTTGCCGCCCTTGGCCGGATCGAACCGTTCGACGGCCTTGATCAGGCCGATGTTCCCCTCGGAGATGAGGTCGAGCAGGGGAAGGCCGAGGTTGGAGTAATCGTGAGCGATCTTGACGACCAGCCGGAGATTGGCCCGGATCATCTGTGCGCGGGCCTCTTCGTCGCCCTTCTTGATCCGGGCGGCCAGTTCCACTTCTTCGGCGGGCGTCAGCAAAGGGGTCGAACCGATCTCGCGCAGGTAGATCTTGATCCCGTTTTCGCGTTCGCTCATCGCAACGATTCACCCTTTCGCCGGTCGCCCCGCGCTCCGCCGACTTCCGAGGCCGGGACCGACGAACGATCTGTCCCCCGCGTGCCGGACCCTATTGTTTAAGCCTATCCTCCAAGAAGATTAAGCCGAAAGTTCCGCCGACGGAGAATCGGGCCGGACGCGCCGCGCGACGCGCCCGGCCCGGGCAACTCCGATCCGACGGGTTACTTCTTCTTCCGGCGGACCGGCTTCCGCCCGGCGGCGGCGGGTTTCGAGGCCTTCGAGCGCGGATTGCGGACCGCGGCCTGGGCCGCCGCCAGCCGCGCGATCGGGACGCGGAACGGCGAGCAGCTCACGTAGTTCATGCCGATCCGGTGGCAGAAGTCGACCGAATCGGGATCGCCGCCGTGTTCGCCGCAGATGCCGACCTTCAGTTCCGGTTTCGCGGCCCGGCCGCGTTCGATGCCGATCCGCACGAGCTGTCCGACCCCGTCGACGTCGAGCGTCTGGAACGGATCGGCCTTGAGAATCGACTTCTCGATGTATTCCGGAACGAATCCGTTGACGTCGTCGCGACTGAACCCGAAGGTCATCTGCGTCAAGTCGTTGGTTCCGAACGAGAAGAACTCGGCCGTCTGCGCGATGCGGTCCGCCAGGAGGGCGGCGCGCGGGATCTCGATCATGGTTCCGAGCGCGTGCGGGATGTTCCGCAGGCCGTGTTTCCTGCGGACCTCGTCGTAGACGCGCCGGGCGATCTCGACCTGGTGATCGAGTTCGGCCACGTCGCAGACGACAGGAATCATGATCTCGGGGAAGACCTTGCGCCCCTTCTTGCGGCATTCGGCGGCGGCCTCGAAGATCGCGCGCAACTGCATCTCGGAGATCTCGGGGTAGGTCACCCCGAGCCGCACGCCCCGGTGTCCCATCATCGGGTTGCTCTCGCTGAGGGCCTCGCCGCGGCGGCGGACCTCCGCGGGCGGGATCTTCATGCGCCGGGCCAGTTCCGCGATGCCCGCGTCGCTGTGCGGAACGAACTCGTGCAGAGGAGGATCGAGCAGCCGGATCGTCACCGGCAGGCCTTCCATCGCCAGGAGGGTGCCCTTGACATCCTTCTTGACGTACGTGAAGAGCTTCTTCAGGGCGTCGCGCCGTTCCTTCTCGGTCTGCGAAAGGATCATCCGGCGCAGGTGGAAGAGGGGTTCCTCGGCGCCCTTGCCGTAGAACATGTGCTCGGTCCGGAACAACCCGATGCCTTCCGCGCCGAAACCGCGTCCGCGGGCGGCGTCTTCCGGCGTGTCGGCGTTGGTCCGCACGCCGAGATCGCGGATCCTGTCGCAGATCTTCATGAAGGCCTGGAAATAGGGGTTTTCCTCGGTGCCGACGACCATGTCGAGCCGGCCGCGGTAGACGATCCCCTTGCTGCCGTTGAGGCTGATCCAGTCGCCCTCCTTCAGAACGGTGTCGCCGACCCGCAGGGTCTTCCCGGCGGCGTCGATCTTCAGGGCGCTGCATCCGACGATGCAGCACTTGCCCCAGCCGCGCGCGACGAGGGCCGCGTGGCTGGTCATCCCGCCGTGGGCGGTCAGGATGCCGCCCGCGGCGCGCATCCCCTCGACGTCTTCGGGATTCGTCTCCTCGCGCACCAGGACGATCTGCCTGCCCTTCTTCGCCCATTCCACGGCCTCGGACGAGGTGAAGACGATCTGTCCGGTGGCCCCGCCGGGTCCGGCCGGCAGTCCCTTGGCCAGGACGTCGGCCTTCTTTTCGGCCTCGGGGTCGAGGATCGGGTGGAGCAGTTCGTCGAGCTGGGAGGGCGTGACGCGCATCACGGCCTCCTCGGGGCGGATCAGGCGGCTGCGGACCATGTCCACGGCCATGCGGACGGCCGCCGGCCCGTTCCGTTTGCCGACGCGGGTCTGGAGCATCCAGAGTTTTCCGTCCTGGATCGTGAACTCCAGGTCCTGCATGTCGCGGTAATGCTTCTCGAGCTTTTTCTGGATCCGGTCGAGTTCGCGGTAGATCTTCGGGAACGCGACGTCCAGGGGCGGATTCTTCGGATCAATTTTCTCGCCCGGCCGGTGGTTGATCGGATGCGGCGTCCGGATGCCGGCGACGACGTCTTCTCCCTGGGCATTGGGCAGCCATTCGCCGTAGAAGCGCGGTTCCCCGGTGGCGGGGTTGCGGGTGAACGCGACGCCGGTGCCGGAGTTCGGTCCGGTGTTGCCGAAGACCATCGCCTGGACGTTGACGGCCGTTCCCCATTCGTCGGGGATCCCCTCGATCCGCCGGTAGGCGATCGCCCGCTTGCCGTTCCATGACTGGAAGACCGCTCCGATCGCTCCCCAGAGCTGCTCCATCGGATCGTCCGGGAAATCCTTCTTCAGGACCTGCTTCACCTTCTTGCGGTAGATCCCGCAGAGTTCCTCGAGATCCTCGGCCGTCAGGTCCGTGTCGAGCGTTGCGCCACGCTTCTTCTTCATCGCCTGCATCTCGCGCTCGAGCTGCACGCGGATCCCCTGTCCGTCGGCCGGTTCGATCCCGGCGGCCTTTTCCATCACCACGTCGGAATACATCGTGATGAGCCGCCGATAGGCGTCCCAGACGAAGCGCGGGTTTTTCGTCCAGGCGATCATTCCCTCGATCGTCCTGGTGGTCAGTCCGACGTTGAGCACCGTCTCCATCATGCCGGGCATCGACTGCCGCGCGCCCGACCGGACCGAGACCAGCAGCGGCCGTTTCGGATCGCCGAAACGACTGCCCATCGTCTTCTCGACGTGGCGGACCCCCCGTTCGACCTGTTCCCGGAGACCCTGCGGGTACCGCCCCTTGTTCTCGTAGTAGAGGGTGCAGACCTCGGTGGTGATCGTGAAGCCCGGAGGGACCGGCAGCCCGAGGCTGGCCATTTCGGCCAGGTTCGCGCCCTTGCCCCCGAGCAGGTTCTTCATGTCGGCGCCGCCGTCCGCCTTCCCTCCTCCGAAGAGGTAGACGTATTTCTGGGCGCGTTTGCGCGTCGCCGCCGGTTTCGCCTTCTTCGCAGCCTTGGTCGTCATGACGTTCGTCGATCTCCTTCGCCGTTTGGAAAAATGGAAACGCGGGGCCGAATTCCCCGCCGGAATCCAACGGTTCGTATGGACGGGTTCCCCTTGTCCGCGGGGACGCCGGCTATCTCAGGATCACCCGCCGAACCGTCTCGGATGTGTTCTCCGCGTGATCGGCGATCAATGCCAGGTGGCGGCTGACCCGCCATAGAAATACGAGAGACAGGGGTCCGAGTTCAGGTTCTTTTCGAAAGAGGGCCCGGTTGAACTCCCGTTCCCGCACCGAAACCGTTTCCTTCCCCTCCCGGACCCGCTCGAGGAGACGGAGCATCGAGGTCCGGACTTCCCTTCGTTTGTCGCCGTCGAAATCGGTCAGGGCCCGGCTGACGGCGTCGAGATCCCGCACCGTCTCCTGCACGGCCGAGGTCAGCGCCTGGAGCGTACCGGCCAAGTCGTCCGGCAACGGCGCGCAGCGCAGTTCCATCATGTCGGCGACCGTCTCCGTCTGGTCGCAGATCTCGTCCTGTTCCGCCAGAAGTTCCAGGACCGCGTCCCGGACGGCGGTCTTCAGGCGGCTGCGGGCGAGCGCATCCCGGATCCCGACCTTGATCCCGTCGGCCGCCCGTTCGAGTTCCCGGATCCGTTCCGCTTCCCTCGCCATGGCGTCTTCGTTCCCCGAAAGAAAGGCTTCCATGGCGCCGCCGAGGGCGTTGGCGCAGCTCGTGGCCTTCGTCATGTGCTCCCGCAGGGGGCCGAAGGGGGATCTGCCGAATGGACCGCCGAAGGTTTTCAAGGATTCGCGCCTTCCGGGGATTGGGGACCCCCGATCATACCCGCAGCCCGGCCGCCGTAAAGAACGATTGCATCTCCTCCCGGCCTTTCGCGGGTTTCCGTTCCTCGATCTTTTGATTGCCCGTTGCCGGGACCGGCGGGCTCGCGTACCATAGGCGGCCGTCGTTCGCCCGCCCCGGAGAACCGGCGGGCGGTCCTGCAACCCGGGGGAGCCCTGCGCAGATGATCCGCGATTCCACGTCGCCGACACGACTCGATCTGCTGGGCGAGGTGCATCGCATCGTCGTCAAGATCGGCAGCGGCGTTCTGTCCACTCCCCGCGGCTACCTGGACGCCCGGCGCGTCGGCCAGATCGCCGCTTCCGTGGCCGCCGTGCGGAACGCCGGTGTCTCCGTCGCGCTCGTTTCTTCCGGGGCGATCTCGGCGGGGATGGAGGAACTCGGATTCGAACGGCGTCCCCGGAGCCTGCCGGATCTGCAGGCCTCCGCCGCGGCCGGCCAGAGCCGGTTGATGTCCGCCTACAGCGCGGCGTTTCACCGGCGCGGGATTCGGGTGGCGCAGGTGCTCCTGACGCACGACGATCTGCGGGACCGCGAACGACATCTCAACGCCCGCAACACGTTGCGTTGCCTCCTGGAACGGGACGTCGTCCCGATCGTCAACGAGAACGACACGGTGTCGGTCGACGAAATCCGGTTCGGCGACAACGACACCCTGGCGGCCCTGACCACGCATCTCCTGAGGGCCGACGCGCTGATCATCCTTTCGGTCGTTCCCGGGCTGCTGCGGGGCGGGCCCGGGGGGCGGTCCGAGGTGGTCCCGCGGGTCGACCGGATCGACGACTCGATCCGCGCGCTGGCCGGCGGTCCCGGCAGCGACCGGTCGGTCGGCGGCATGTTGTCGAAGATCGAGGCCGCCGACATGGTGACGCGCGCCGGCGAACCCGTGATCATCGCCTCCGGGCGCGAGCCGCGGGTTCTGCCGCGGATTCTCGCGGGCGAGGAGATCGGCACCCTCTTCCTCCCGCGTCGTCCGGCCGACCGGCGGATGGGCGGACGGCAGCGCTGGATCGCCTATTTCCACCGCCCCCGCGGCCGGATCGTCGTCGACGACGGCGCGCGTCGCGCGCTGGAAGAGCGGGGCGGCAGTCTTCTGCCCTCGGGGGTCAACGCGGTGGAAGGGCGCTTCTCGGTGGGGGACGTGGTCGAGATCGCCGACCGGCGCGGGGAGGTTTTCGCGCGGGGATTGACGAACTACGAGTCCGACGTCCTGGAACAGCTGCGCGGCATGCGCAGCGGCGAGTTGCGCAAGTTGCTCGGCCGCGCGGTGTTTGAAGAGGCGGTCCATCGGGACAATCTTGTCCTGTTGTGATCGGAAGCCGGACGGGGACGCGCCCGCATCCGGCGAGAAGGGGGAGGGAAAGAGAAGCATGAACGAGCCGACCGATGAAATCCGGACGATGGCACGGCGGCTGGCGTCCGGGGCGAAGGAGGCCGCCCGGGTCCTGGCGGCGCTCGACGGAGAGGCCCGCACCGCGGCGTTGCTCGCCATGGCGGATCGTCTGGAATCCTCGCGGGTTCGGATCCTGGAGGCCAACGCCCGCGACGTCGAGGAGGGGAAGCGCCGGGGACTGCCGAAGGCGATGGTCGACCGGCTCCTGCTGACGCCGGAACGGTTCGACGGGATGGTCGAGGGCGTGCGGACCGTGGCCGCCCTCCCGGACCCGGTCGGCCGCCTGCTGGACGAGAAGGTGCGCGAGGACGGGTTGCGGATCCGCAAGGTTTCCGTGCCGATCGGGGTGGCCCTGATCATCTTCGAATCCCGTCCGAACGTGGCGGCGGACGCGGCGGCCCTCTGCGTGAAAAGCGGCAACGCGGTCATCCTGCGCGGCGGATCCGAGGCGTTCGCCTCCGTCCGGGCGATCGGCGATGCCCTGGGCGAAGCCCTGGCGGAATCCCCGGCGCCGGCGGCGGCGGTGCAGGTGGTCCCCACGACGGACCGGGCCGCCGTGCGCGAGCTGCTCGCGGCCGACGAGTGGATCGACGTCGTGATCCCCCGCGGCGGGGAGAGCCTGATCCGCGCCGTTTCGGAATCGGCCCGCATGCCGGTGCTCAAGCACTACGCGGGCGTGTGCCACGTCTACGTCGACAGGGCGGCCGATCCGGAGATGGCCGAGCGGATCGTCGTGAACGCCAAGTGCCAGCGGCCCGGCGTCTGCAACGCGATGGAGACGCTGCTGATTCATCGGGAGATCGCCCCCTCGCTCCTGCCCGGCCTGGCGAAACGTCTCGCCGAGGAAGGCGTCGAATTGCGCGCGGACGAGGCGGCCCGTGCCTGGGCTCCCGGGGCGAAACCGGCCGCGCCGGACGATTTCGGCCGGGAGTTCCTGGATCTGATCCTGGCGGTCGCCGTGGTGAACGACGTCGGCGATGCGATCGATTTCATCGCCCGGCACGGCTCCGGACATTCCGATGCGATCGTCACCGAGGACGCCGAAGCGGCGGAGCGATTCCTCCGCGAGGTGGATTCGGCCGCCGTGTACGTGAACGCCTCGACCCGGTTCACCGACGGCGGCGAGTTCGGCATGGGCGCGGAGATGGGGATCAGCACCGGCAAACTCCACGCCCGGGGTCCGGTCGGACTGGAGGAGCTGACCTCGTACAAGTATGTGATCCACGGGCGGGGCCATGTCCGCACCTGACCCATCCGCGGAGTCCGGCGACGGCAGACGCGCGGAGCGGATTCTCGATCGCCTTCCCGAGGGGGGGCTCTTCGCCGGGGGACGGGAACGTCCGGCGCCGGGGGAGAAGATCACCTGGCGCCTGGCGCCGGAGGCCTTCGGGATCGATCCGGACTTGGCCGACCGCCTGCAGGCGCTGGGCGAACCGTTGCTCGCCTTCGTGCGCGCCGCCAACCGCCTCTACCTCCTGAGCCGGCGGGAGCGGGCGCCCGAGTGGATCGCCGGATGGCTCGACCTGGGGATCCCGGAGCATCTGACCGATTACGCCCGGCAGAACCGGTTCAAACAGGCGATCCCGAGGGTGATCCGGCCGGACGTCATCGTCGGAAAAGAGGGGATGGCGGTGACCGAACTGGATTCGGTGCCCGGGTGCATCGGTCTGCTGGGTTGTCTGTCCGAGGCCTACGCGGCCGAGGGGGACGAGATCTTCGGCGGACCCGACGGCATGGTCCGGGGGTTTCGATCGATCCTCGAGGCCGCCGCCGGACGACCGGATCCGCCGACGGCGATCGTCATGTCCGACGAGGCCTCCGACTACCGTCCCGAGATGGAATGGATCGCCGCGCGCTGTTCGAGCGAGGGGACCCCGACGGTGGTGGTGGATCCCCACGAGCTTCTCTTTTCGGAAGACGGGTTGCGGTGCGAACGCCTCGGCGCGGACCGGAGAATCGAGGTCGTCTACCGGTTCTTCGAACTCTTCGATCTGAAGAACGTCGCCAAGGCCGAGCTGATGATGTACGCGGCGAAGAAACGGCTGGTGGCGGTCACGCCGCCCTTCAAGCACCATCTCGAGGAGAAGGCCCTTTTCGCGCTGTTCGGCCATCCGGTCCTGGAACCCTGGTGGCGGGCGGAACTCGGCGAGGAGACCTTCGAACACCTGCGAACGGTCTTCCCGCGCACGTGGATGCTCGATCCCCGGCCGCTGCCGCCCCATGCCGTCATTCCCGGGTTGCGGCTGCGGGGACGCCCGGTGCGGGACTGGCGGGAACTGGGGCAGTGCACGCAGAAGGAACGGGCCTTCATCATCAAGGTCTCGGGATTTTCCGAGCTGGCCTGGGGGAGCCGGGGGGTCCACTTCGGGGAGGATCTCTCCCGGGAGGAATGGATCCGGACGATCGAGAACGCCCTGGCGGCTTTCGACCGGGATCCCTCGATCCTGCAGGAATACCAGCCGGCCCGGGGGATGTACGCGCGGTATTTCGACCCGGTCGACGGCTCGATCCGCCGGATGCGGGCCCGGGCGCGTTTCTGCCCGTACTTCTTCGTCGGCGCCGACGAGAGGGCGACGCTGGGAGGCGTGCTGGCGACGCTCTGTCCGGACGACAAGAAGATTCTGCACGGCATGCGCGACGCCGTGATGGCCCCCTGCCGGATCCGCAGGGAAGAAAAATAAAGGGGCCCCGTCCCTCTTGCTTCAGCGCAGGAAGGCCCGGGCGGTGGTTTCGAACCGGGAAACCGTCCGGTCGATCTCTTCTTCGAGGGCGAGCCCCTGGTTGAGGGCCTCGTAGACGGCCGGGTTCTCGCGGGCCTTTTCGATGCCGATCGTCCCCTGCCGGAAGGCCGCGAGCGCCTTGCAGGCCCGGGAACGGGCGTCGGGATCCGCGGGGGCGGTCGCGGGTTCGAAATCCATCTTTTCCGCCCGGAGTTCGGCGAGCCGGGCCGAGACCTCGGAGGATCGTTCGCGATAGGTCGCCAGCACCTCGCGCAACCGGTCGACTTCCCGTTCCATCTGCCGGAGGCTGGATTGGGCGCTTCCCGGGCGGCGACTTTCCCGGGCCAGCTCGACCTGTCCGGCCCAGTCCATGGCCCGTTCGATCTGGCGACGGAGTTCCGCCTGGGCGGGGTTGCCGGTTTCCAGGCGGAGGATTTCCAGGGCCGCCGCGTAGTCGGCGCGCAGTTCCCCGGGCGTGACGGGCGCGCGATCCCCGGTCCCTTCGGCGGTCTCCGTGGCGGCCGGGACCGGAGGCGAAGGTTCGGCGGGCGCCGGCGCCGGCGGGGCGGATTCGGGTTGCGCGGCTTTCGAAGCCGGCGGCCGGATGAGAACCGGGGGCGGAACCTTCTCTTCGGAGACCGGCGCCTCCACGTCGGGCGCCTTTTCCGGGGCGGGCGGCCCGGGACGGATTTCCGCCTCGCGCTCCGCGGGTTGGTCCGGTTTCGCGGGCGGTTCCGCGGTTTCGCGGGCGGCCGGCGGTCTTTCGGTGATCTCGGGGGACGGCCCGGTCGTCGCCTTCTCCTCGGCCGGCGTTTCGGGTTCGACCGCCGCGGTCGCAGGAGGGGCCGCAGGTTTCGCGAGAACCGGTTGTTCGGCGGGTTCCTCGGGAACGGCCGGGGGCGCCGGTTTCGTTCCGTGCGGGACGAAGACGGGCGGCATCGCGAAGAGTTCGGCCGGTTCGCGTCGTTTCGGCGTCGGGATCACGCTTGTGGTGGGCTGGGCCGGCGGACGGGCCGCTTTCAGAATGCGGCCGCGCGCGCGCGCCGCCTTTTCCCTGCGGTAGATGTAGTGAAAAAAGGCCTTGGCATCGTCGGATCCGATCAGACGGACGCGGGGGTATCGCACGGGGATGCCGGTCATCCAGTTCGGCGCAAAATACATCTCGTCGCCGAAGATGATGAGCTGAGTCGGCCTCAGCTCGCCGACGGCGGCCGCGACGGACGTCCAACGGGTCGGGTACCGGCGTTTCTCCCTGTAAAGGGTGATGGTCATCCGGCGCGTCGTGTCCAGGGCGGTTCCCCGGACGAGACGTCGCGGACCCTCGACGACGATGAGGGGAAGGCCGGTCTTGACGTGGTACATCACGGCGACGTCGCGGACTTCCGGATCGCCGGGGGCCAGAAGGAGCGCCTTCGGCGTGGACGCGCAGGCCGGCGGAAGAAGGGTTCCGCACAGAAGAAGGAGGGTCCCCGTCAGCATCAGGTCGGATCGTGTCTTTCTCATGGATCTCGCGCCTCCCGCGGGCGGTGCCCGGAAGTGCTTCCAAGGGTCGACACTGAAGGGGGCGATGTCAACCGCCGGGAAACGGCGGCGGAGCGGGGTTGATCGGGGAGCGGTTCCGGTGGCAAGTTGCCGGGGGAAGACGGGGGTCGCGGGCGTTTCGGCGGAGGATCCATGGAAGACGATGCGAACGATCTCTCCCGGGCGGACCGGGAACTGTTGGACGCGATCCAGGGCGGGTTTCCGATGGTGGAACGCCCTTTTGCGGCGATCGCGGAAAGGCTCGGCAGGACGGAACGGGAGGTTCTCGAGGATCTCCGCCGCCTGAAGCGCGGGGGCGTCGTGCGTCGGATCAGCGCCGTCTTCGACACGAAGGCGTTGGGGTATCGTTCCACCCTGGTGGCGATGCGCGTCGATCCGGAACGGCTCGAAGAGGCCGCGGAGTGCGTCAACCGGCATCCGGGGGTGAGTCACAACTACGCGCGGAATCACGACTGGAACCTGTGGTTCACGCTGGCGCTGCCGCCGACTTCCCGGCTGGGATTGGAACGGACGGCGGCGGTCCTGTGCCGCGAGGCGGACGCCGAGGCCTTCCGGCTTCTGCCGAGCCTGCGCGTGTACAAGATCGGGGTTCGTTTCGACCTCTCGGGAGGACCGAGGGCGGCGGGATCCGGGGACGGCCGACGCAAAGGGCGGAGGCGCGTTCCCCTTCGGCCTCCGGACGAGCTTGACGTAGCCCTGGTGCGGGCGATGCAGCGGGACCTGCCGCTGGAGCCCGAGCCCTTCGCTCCCGCGCTGCGCGAACTGGGCATGTCGATGGAGAGGTTGCGCTCCGAGATGGAGAGGCTGCGCGAGGAGGGCAGGCTCCGGCGCTTTGCTGCGGTGCTGAACCACCGGCGGGCCGGTTTCCGGGCGAACGCCATGGGCGTGTGGCGGGTCGACGAGGGCGGGATCGACGAAGTCGGGCGGCGCATGGCGGCGTTTCCCGAGGTGACCCACTGCTATCGGCGGCCGTCCTTTCCCGACTGGCCGTACAATCTCTTCACGATGGTGCACGGCCGCACCCGGCCGGAATGCGAAGAGGTGCTCGAACGGATGAGTCGGGAAACGGGCGTGTCGGATCGGGAGGTTCTGTACAGCACCCGCGAGTTCAAGAAGGTTCGATTGACCTATTTCGATTCGTCGGTGGAATCGTGGGAATCGGAGCGGGCGGCGCGCGAAAGCCACCCGGCCGGGGAGCGGTCCGCGGAGGGGAACGACGGGGGAACGGAATCATGAGGCGGGTCCTGTTGTGCTTGATCGTGCTGTCGGCCGCGGCGTCGGCATCGGCGTCGGGGGAGTCGCCTTCCCGGCTGGCGTTCTTCAAGATGGGCGGCATACCGGTGAACGTTTCGCTGTGGGGCGTCTCCCCGGATCGCGCCGAGGAACTCCGGGGACCCGTCGAACGACGCCTTGACGAACTCGAGGCGAAGCTCTCGAGGTACCGGCCGGAGAGCCTGGTCAACCGGCTCCGTTTCGGGGATCTCTCCTGCGCGGAAGATCCGGACCTGCGCCGACTTCTCCGCCATGCGCACGAAGTTTCCCTGGAGACGGAGGGCGCCTTCGACATCACCGTGGCGCCGCTGGTGGATCTCTGGAAGGCCGCGCGGAAGGCCGGTCGGCCGCCGGGGCCCGGGGAAATCCGCGAGACCCTGAGCCGGGTCGGGTACCGTCTGCTCGGCGAAGACGGGCTGGACGTGGCGCGATTGACGGGGGCGGGCGGATCGATCGATCCCGGGGGAATCGCCAAGGGGTTCATGGCCGACGAGATTCTGAAGCTGCTGAAGCGAAACGGGGTGCGCAAGGCGCTGGTGGAAATCGGGGGCGACCTGTCCGCCTACAACGAGCTGGACGACCGGCTCTTCCGCATCGGGATCCGGGATCCGCTGCAGGGCGACCGGCTCTTCGGCGTGATCCGGTTCGAGGGAGGCTCGGTGGTCACCTCCGGGAACTACGAACGGGGGTTCGAGATCGCCGGACGGCGCTACGGTCATATCGTCGATCCGCGGACCGGGATCCCGACCGCGGATACGCCGTTGAGCGTGACCGTCATGGCGCCGACCGGGTGGAAGGCCGACGCCTGGGCGACGGCGTTGTACGTGATGGGCCCGGAGAAAGGCCTCCGCGCGGCGAAGGCGCACCGCATCGAGGCGTTGTTCGTCCTCAGGGGCGGCGACGGCCGTCCCTCGGCGACGGGCACGCCGGGAATCCTCGGTCGATTCCAGGCGCGGGATCCGGATACACCGATCCTTCCGTCGGCGCCCGTCGATCCCGAAGCGGCGTCCGCAAGCGGCGAATGAAAAGGGCCGCCGGCGGACGTCGGGTCACGGGGAACTCCGCCGGCGGGTTCGGATCCGGTCGGAGAGCGCGGTGGAACTGAAATCCCCTTCCATCGGCAGGAAGCGGAGTTCGCCGCCGTGGCGTTCCACGAGGTCCCTTTCCGCGCGGGCGCGTTCGGGCACGTAGGTTCCCCCCTTGCAGTGGACGTCCGGGCGGATCGTTTCGAGGGCGCGAAGGGGATCGTCTTCCGGGAAGACGTGGACGGCGTCGACCATCCTCAGGGACGCCAGCAGAACCGCCCGGGCGCCCTGGTCGATGAAGGGGCGGGCCGGTCCCTTGTAGCGCGCGACGGACGCGTCGTCGTTCAACAGGACGAGCAGGCGATCTCCCGCCTGCGCCGCCGCCGCGAGGAAGCGGACGTGTCCGGGGTGGAGGAGGTCGAAACAGCCGTTGACCGTGACGATCCGCCGCCGTTCCGCCCGCTGTCGCTCGACCCACGCGGCCAGGGATTCGCCATCCAGCACGCGGTTCCGCCCCGCGATCGCGGGCGGGGGCGGGGTCCCCGGCATCGGCGTGGCCCGGCCGGCCGCGGCGCGTTCGAGAACTGCGGTCGCATCGCGCCCCGGGAAGGGGGGCGAGAGGCGGATCGGGGCGCCGCCGTCGGCGATCGACCGGATCCGGTCCGGGTTCGCGCCGGCGACGCCGTGGGGAACCGTCCAGAAAAGGGGACGCAATCGGGCGGGGTCCGCGGGGGCGACGACCCGGTCGACCGCCCGCAGCGCGCCGGCCAGTTCGGCCTGCTCGGCGCGGTTCAACGGAGCGGCGTCGGGACCGTCCGCAAGAACCACCGCGACGGGAGCGGCATCCGGCTCCGCGGCCTCGCCGACGGCCGCCGCCAGTTCGATGTCGAGCAGACGTCCGTCCCACAGCACCGCCGCGATCCGGATCCGGCCGTGGTCGTCGGTTCGGAATTCGGTTTCGAGATCCCCGATCGATCGGGAGAATCCGCCGTCCGTCATGCCTTCCTCCCCCGGGGCGGGGCGCCGATCCTTCGAGGCGCGTCCCGGCTCGGCGTCGTTCCGCGACAGGATTACCACCGCGACCCCCGCGAGGGCCAGCGCCGCGCCGAGAATCTCGTGGAGGGTCGGGATCTCCCGGAGAAACAGGATTCCGAGGATCACGCCGCCGGTGACCTCCTGGGAGGCGATCAGGTTGACGACGGCCGCATGGGTCCGGCGCAACGCGGCGTTGTACAGCGTGTGACCCGCCCCCAGGGGGATCAGCCCCAGGGCCGCCACGGCCGCGGCCGTTCCCGGCGTCCATGCCGCGGGGTCGAACCGCCAGGCGGCCGCCGGCAAGGCCCAGAACGCCGCCGCGGCGTAGACCGCCCCCGCATAGGTCAGAAGCGGGTAACGGTCGCGCTGGCTTCTCCCGGCGATCGAGTAGAACCCGAACATGACGGCGGAGCCGAGCGCCAGCAGGTCGCCGCAGAGCATTCGGCGGTTCATGCGCGGTTCGAATCCCGCCATCACGGCGATCCCGGCGACGGCCGCGGCAATGCCGATCCACTTCCGCCGCGCCAGGGGTTCGTGCAGGAACCACGCCGAAAAGAGGGCGACGAAGATCGGCGCCGTGTAGACCAGGGTGAGGGACTGCGCGATCGTCGTCAGGGAAAGCGATGCGATGTAGAAGAGGAAATGCAGAGAGGCGATCAGGCCGAACAGCAGGAAGCGGACGCGGTCCTTCGCGGGGATCCGGAAGCGCGGGACGGTTCCCCTCCGCAGGAACCACAGGGCCGCGGCGGCGACGGCGAGACGGCCGGCGGTGATTTCTTCCGGGGAAAGGGGGGCGGCCCAGCGGATCAGCACCGGGCTGGTGGAGAAGAGCGCCGTGGCGGCGGCGGCCAGGAGAATCCCGCCGCCCGAACCGCGGTCTCCGGGGGAGTTCGTCGTGGACATCGCGAAGGGATTCCGCCCGGGGGCTCGACCGGGCTCAGGGGCGCCGCAGGACGAACAGGGCGTCGTCCGTCGCCTCGTCGATCGGTTGCTCCATCTCGGGAACGTAGTTGAAATCGTAGACGGCGACGATTTCAAAGGGCGTCCGTGCGACGAGTTCCTTCCACTGGGCGAGATCGTAGGTCCGATATGTCCAGACGGTTTCGTAATGAAACCGGTTCGAGGGGGTCTGGACGTAGAGACGGTTGCGGAGTTTTTCCTTCCTCGTTACGGGATCCGGCGGCCAGGAGGTGGTGACCGTCGTCACCCGGGTCTTCCCCCGGCGGGCGGTCCAGCGTTCGGTCTCGGGGGATCGCCGCCGGTAGTCGGCCAGGTGCAGTCCGACGATGTAGATCCCGCCCGGCCGGAGGCTTTCGGCCGTATGCCGGAGGTGGCGGAGGACCGCCGGTTCCTCCGGAAGATAACGGAGACTGTTGACGGCGCAATAGGCGGCGTCGAAGGCGGCCGGGCGCCGGAACGAAGCCATGTCCGCTTGGAGAAGTTCGGCCCGGAGCCCGTTGCGGCGCATGCGGCGCCGCGCGTAGGCCAGGGTATTCCCGTTGATGTCGTAGCCGGTCGGGCGCGCGCCGCGCCGCGCAAGTTCGGCGAGGATCCGCCCGGTTCCGCAGGCCGGTTCGAGCCAGTCCTTCCATCCCCGCGCCCGGGTTCGCGCGAGCTGGAGGATGAAATCCGTCTCGCGGGTCGTCCCGGGCAGGTAGACCATGTCGTAGTAGCGGGGGATGTCGAACCAGTCGATGCGCTGCCATCGGGGGTTCGACCGGGGTGCGGACGGTCCCATGGAAGATCCTTCCGGTCTATGGTTGACGGACGGGGGACATTGTCCCCCATGATCCGCGGAAGACAAGGCGGCGGCGGAACGTCGCCGGAACGGGTTGCCCATGGGAAAGACCGCGTCGATTCCTCCCTGGCGTCTGGACGATTCGCAGTTGTTGACCCAGTGCGATTGCCACACCTACCGGGCCGGCGGTCCGGGGGGGCAGAAGCGGAACAGGACGGATTCGGCGGTGCGGTTGCGCCACCGCGCCTCGGGGATCCAGGTCGTGGGGACGGAGAGCCGGTCCCAGATCGAAAACCGGCGAAGGGCCCTGCGGCGTCTTCGCCTGGCGTTGGCGCTGGCCCTGCGGAACGAAATCGGCGACGACGGGACCTCACCCCTTCCCGAAGACTGGAAGGATCGGACCGGAAGGATCGCGATTTCCCCGAAAGACGCACGGTTCCCCGACGCGGTGGCGCGGGTTCTCTCGCGGATCGATTCGAGCCGGGGCCGGATCGGGGAGGCGGCGGAAACCCTCGGGGTGAGCACCTCGCAACTCCTGCGGTTCCTGAGAAGGGAGCCGGCGGCATGGGCGGAGGCGGCGCGCATTCGATCCCGTCACGGACTCGGCCCGCTCAAATGAGGGTTCCGGAGGCGGAAGGACGATGACCCCGCGCGAGAACCTGCTGCGAGCGGTCCGGTTCGAGAGGCCCGAACGGATTCCCACCTTCTTCTACGTGAACGAAGCCTGCTGGAACCATTACCCGCGGGAGATGCTGCGGGAATGGATCGCGGATCATCCCCTGCTTTTTCCCGATTTCCAGTCCGCCGCCGGGGCCGCCGTTCCCGCCTACGCCCCGAACCAGCGCGCCGATCGTCCGTACGTCGACGACTGGGGGTGCGTCTGGGAAACCGCCGTCGACGGGATCACGGGGACGGTGACGGGACATCCCCTGGAGTCGTGGGACGCGTGGGACGAATGGACTCCGCCGGACCCGGCCGTCCGGTCGGGCTTCGGACCGGTCGACTGGGAGGAGATCCGGGCCGGATTCGACCGCGACCGGGCCGAAGGACGTCTGCCCCGGGGAAGCCTGCGGCACGGGCACACCTTCCTGTTGCTGTGCGATCTGCGCGGCTACGAAAACCTGATCTTCGACATGGCCGACGGCGATCCGCGCCTGGGCCGCCTCATCGAGCGGATCGAGGCGTTCAACCTGGAGACGGTGGAACGGTTCCTGAAATGCGGGGCGGAATGGATCGGATACCCGGAGGATCTCGGCATGCAGCGGGGACCGATGCTTTCGCCGGAACATTTCCGCCGGTACATCCGGCCGAGCTATGAACGGCTGATGGCGCCGGCGCGGGAGGCGGGCGCCGTCATCCACATGCATTCGGACGGGGACATCCGGGAGCTGGCCGACGATCTCGTCGAGGGAGGCGTGGAGGTGATCAACGTCCAGGATCTCGTCAACGGCATCGACTGGATCGCGGAACGGTTTGCGGGCAGGATCTGCATCGACATCGATATCGACCGCCAGGAGATCACGCCCCGCGGCACGCCGGAGGCCGTCGACGCCCTGATCCGGGAGGAAGTGGAAAGGCTGGGTTCCCGCGAAGGGGGCCTGATGATGACTTACGGCCTCTACCCGGGAGTGCCCCCGGAGAATGTCAGGGCCGTCATGGACGCCATGGAACGGTACGCCGCGCACTATTCGTAGCGCGTCCGGGGAACCCCGGCGGAATCCGGGCGGTGGACCTTTCGAGGACCGAATCGTGAAGAAAAATCATTCCCTGTGGATCGACGGGTTCCGACTCGCCGGCGTCGGCGCGGTTCTCGGGGCGTTCCTGCTGATCCCGTTCTGCGGCATCGTCGTCGGTTCGGCGGCGGAAAAGAATGCGGCCGTCGTTTCTCTGCCCGGACCGGGCCGCATGGCCGCGGTCTTCCTCGGATCGATCCTCGGGCTCCCGGCGGCGGGATGGTTGCTTGCCGTGCTGTATCGATCCCTCCGCGGGGGAGATCGTTCGGAGGCCTTTCGCCGGGCGGCCGGCGCTCTTTCCCCCCTGGCCCTGGCGGCGCTGCCGGCCGTGCTCCTGCCGGCGGCGTTGATCGCCCCCTCCCGGCTGCTCGTGGGGATCGCCGTGGATCTGTGGAGACCCTGGCTGGTCGCGCTGGCTGCGGTGGGGGTTTTCTCGGTCGGTTCCCTGCTGCTCGACCCGGCTCCCGCGTGGGCCGTGCGGCTCCGGTCGCGCCGGTTCCGGATGCCCGCGGCCGGGGTGTTCCTGATCTCGCTGGCCGTCGTTCTTCTCCTCCGGATCCCCCCGATCCCCCTCGTGCCGGATCCCGAGGAGGCCGGCGCCTACCTGACGGGCGACGAACCCTCCTACTACATCATGACGCATTCGCTGGTGACCGACGGCGATCTGGATCTGGCGGACAACATCGAGAACGCCGACTGGGAATGTTTCGGGGGAAACCCCACGGGCGGACATTCCGCCTCTTCCCCGTACGGAGGACGCTTTTCCCATCACCGGCCCGGCATGCCGTTCCTGATGGCGATCCCGTACTGGATCGGGTTGAAGACCGCAATGGGACCGCGGGGGGCGGTCACCCTGATGATGAACCTTCTTGCCGCCCTGGCGACGACGTTCATGTTCCTGCTGGCGAAACGCGTCACGGGCCGGGATCTCCCGGCCCTGGCGGCGGCGATCCCGGCGGCGGCGACGTTTCCCTTCGTCGCCTACGCCTCCGAGGCGTATCCGGAGATGGCCGCGGCGCTGATCACGGCGATCGTCGTGGGAATTCTGCTGGATCCAGGGGCGGCCGGCTGGAGGATCGTGGCGGCCGCGGGCTTGATCGGGTTCCTCCCGTGGCTTCACGAACGATACCTGCCGCTGGTGATCGTTCTCGTCGGCCTGTCGGCCTGGACGTTCCGCCGCCGGAGGCGGGTGTTGCCCTTCGCGGGGGCGGTCCTTGCGTTTTCGGCCCTGCTCCTGTTGCTTTACATGTTCCGTCTTTACGGGGCGCCGGCGCCGAGCCTGTCCGAATCGCTCCCCGATCCCGGGATCCGCGCCGGCTTCGGCGCCGTCGGCATCCTGCTGGATGCCGGGGAGGGACTCGTTCCCGCGAACCCGTGGCTCCTGATGCTCGGACTCGGGTACGTCCTGCTGGCGCGTCGATCCAGGGGATCCTGCCTCGTTCTGTCGGCCCCTGCGGCGGCGTATTTCGCCCTGATCGCTGCCTTCCCGATCTGGTGGGGAGGTTTTTGCCCGGTCGGCCGGTACATGGTGGTCCTGGTCCCGCTGGTCGTCCCGGCGCTGGCCCTTGCGATGGAGGCCGCGCCGTACCTGGGAACGCTCCTGGCGGCGGGCGGAGCGGCCCTGGCGGTCTTCGCACATCGGCATCCCGCCGAGCTGTATCTTCACCGTCACATGCTCGCGCGCACCTTCGCGTTCCTGGATTCGCACCGCCTCTTTCCGGATCTTCTCCGCCACGGAACCGAGGTCCGATCCTACGTGCTTGCGGCATGGTGGATCCTTCTGGCCGCCGGCCTTCTCCTCTACGTGCGCAGGCGCAGGCCGGAAACCCCGCCGGGGGAGCAGGGGGCCCGGACGTACAAGACCGTCTGGGGCGCCCTGGTATTGACGGCCCTGATCGCGGAACTTCTTTTCCCGGAGAAATCGGTCGCCCGCCGCGGTCCCCTGGAGGATCTCTGGCGGAAACGCGCCGCCGACGGCGACCGGGGCGTCATGCTGGCCACGCCCGTTCGCGGATACGATCCGTACACCATCGTTCGCGCCCAGGGGATCTTCTACGAGGCGGAAGGCTCGATCATGGCCCCGGAAGCGGAACGGATCGAGGATCCGGCGGCGTCGGACGGCCTGGCCGTCCGCATCGAGCGGGAGACATCCGGGCGTCGTCCCGCCCTCTGGGGACAGTATGCCGAATTGCCCCCGGGACGGTATCGCGCCCGCTTCCGGCTGCGCGGGGACTCCGGACGGGAGGGAAGGATCATCCTCGACGTGGCGCGGTCCGGCGGTCGGGAAGAACTGGGATTGCGCGAGATCCCCGCCCGGATCCTCGATCCGGCCTTCTTCCGGCCGTTCGACGTGGCCTTCGCGCTGGAAAGAACGTCGAAACGCATGGAATTCCGCGTCTACACGGAGGGTTCCGTCGCACTGGAGATCGACGCGGTGTCGATTCATCGCGATTGCAGGGCGGCCGGGGGATCGACGGCCCCCGAATAATCCCCGGCGATCCTCTTCAGAGGCGCAGGCGGACCACGGTGGCGCCGAAGCCGCCCTGCTCGGGCGGGCAGAGACGGAAATCCTCGACCAGGGGATGGGTCCGCAGTTCCTCGTGCACGGCCGATCGCAACGCACCCGTGCCCAGTCCGTGGACGATCCGCACCTCGGGAAGACGTGCGACGACGGCCTCGTTCAGGTAGCGGTCCAGTTCCGAAAGGGCCGGTTCCACCCGCCGTCCGATCAGCACGAGTTCCATCGGAACCGGTGTCGCCGCCCGTACCGAGTATCCCGGCGCGGTTCCGGGGGACGGCGGGCCCGCCGGGGTTTCGGGGGAAGCCTGGATTTCGTCGGCGGGAACATCGACGCGCAGGTTGCCGAGAGCGACCCGGACGCGGCGCCGCCTGGGATCGAGCGACTCGACCGTTCCGACGGAACGAAGGCTCGCGACCCAGATCTCGCGACCTTCCCGGATCTCCTCCCAGGGAAGGGGGCGGGCGGGGCGTTCCCGGACCTGTTCCCGGGCCCTGGCCATCCCCTCGCGCTTGCGTTCCACCCTCCGCCGCGCCCGGCGGACCCCTTCCGGCGTCGTTCCGGCCGCGCGCCGGGCTTCCCGAATCGCCTCGTCCATCTGGCGCCGCGTCCGTTCCACGATGGCCCCCGCCTCGCGATAGGCCTTTCGCAGGATTTCCTTGCGCCGCTTGCGGAGCTCCCGCATTTCCCGCTGGACGGCTTCCCGCTCGCCCGCGGCTTCCCGGCGCGCCGATTCCGCCTCGCGCAGCTGGGCGAGAAGCCGTTCGCGTTCCGCATTCAGATCGGCCAGCAGGGTTTCCAGGCGGGCCTCGTCGCTTTCCAGGAAACGGCGGGCGGTCCGCATCACGTCCCCGGGAACCCCCAGGCGCGCACTGACGGCGAGGGCGTGGCTGCTGCCGGGCCTTCCGATCTCCAGACGATAGGTCGGTTGAAGGCTCTCGGGATCGAAGGTCACCGCGGCGTTTTCCATCCCGTCGGTGCGATGGACGAATCCCTTGGGCTGGCCGAGATGGGTGCTGGCGATCGTCACCGCGCCCCGTTCCTTCAATCCGGCCAGGATCGCGCAGGCCAGCGCGCCTCCCTCGGCGGGATCGGTTCCCGCGCCGAGTTCGTCCAGGATCACGAGGGAATCCGGCCCGGCCGCCTCGAGGATGGAGACGATCTGGGCGACGTGGGCCGAGAAGGTGCTCAGGCTCTGCTCGATGCTCTGTTCGTCGCCGATCTCCACGTAGATCCCCCGGAAGATCCCGAAGCGGGATTCCTCGGAGGCCGGCACGGGCAGACCCGCCTGGGCCATGGCCACGAGCAGGCCGGCCGTCTTGAGGGCGACCGTCTTGCCGCCGGTGTTCGATCCGCTGACGAGAAGCACCCGGCGCGGTCCCCCGATTTCGAGGTCCAGCGGGACGAGGTCGCCGGGACGTCCTTCGACGGCCAGGGTCCGTTCGAGCACGAGATGCCGGGCGCCTCGAAGCCGGAGAAAGGCGGGATCCCGGTTCATCACGGGAGGAGTCATTTCGTGGGCGGCGGCGAAACGCGCGAGCGCCTGGAGCCGGTCGCAGCGGACGAGCGCCTCGAACGTGTCGCGCAGCTCCGCGATCCGGTCCCGCGCGAGCCTCGAGAGCCGCTGCAGGACGCGCCGGATCTCCACCCGTTCCTGGGAGGCCAGGTCGTTGAGCCGGTTGCCCAGCGGGAGCGTTTCCATGGGTTCGAGAAAGACCGTGCGCCCGGTGTCGGAACGATCGTGGATCACCCCCCGGACCTGGCGGGCGGCTTCCGCGCGGACCGGAATGACGTACCGGCCGTTGCGCGTCGTCACGAACCGGTCCTGGAGGAAATCCGAGGCGTGCGGAGCGTTGATGATCTTTCGCAACCGATCCTGCAGTTCTTCCTCGGTGCGCCGGATCGACCGTCGCACCGCGGACAGCTCGGCGGAGGCGCGGTCGAGGATCTCGCCGGTTTCCCCGATGCAACGGTCCAGTTCGAGCAACAGTTCCCCGGGCGGCCGGAGCCCCCCGGCGAGCTTGCGGATCCGGGAGATTTCGGTTTCCACCGCGTCGATCGCCGATCGAACCCGGCGGGCCGATTGCAGCACGAGCTGCAGCTCGCGGAACTCCTCTCCCGTGATCACCGCGTCTTCGGGCGCCAGCCGCCGCAGAATCTTTCCGACCTCCGGAAAGGCTTCCACGCGGAAAAGGACGTCGGCGTTTTCCAGCCGCAACGCCTCGGCCAGGAGATCCCGGCGTTTCGCGATCTCCTCCCGGTCGGCCGTCGGACGGATCGCCCGGATCCGATCCCGCGTCGGATCGGCCGCGGCGTATCCGGCGAGCATCTCCAGGACCTTCGGAAACTCGAGCCGGTCCAGGGTCCTGTCGTCGAAAGGTTCGAGAGTCATGGCGTTTCTCATGCTACCACGGAGGCCCCCGAGGGACCGGATCCTTCCCGAAAAAGGGGGGCGACCCCTGATCAGGAAGGGAATCTGGTGTATATTGACTTCCATATATGAATGAGAAAGCTTCCGACCGTGCAGAATCCGTCCCCGTGAAATCCTCCGGGATCCGGGGACGGTCCCGATCCCGTCGTCCCAGGAAAAGAAACGGGGGAACCCCCGCCGACGACGCCGCCGTTCACCGTGCGGCGACCCCCGAGACGGAGTGGGATTCGTCGTCCTTCCGCGTCGTCCCGAAAGAGGGGTTCGTCCGGTTCCAGGATATCCATCTGCCCGACGAAATCCTGCGCGCGGTTCAGGATCTCGGGTTCGAATACTGTACGCCGATCCAGGCGGAACTCCTTCCGCTGACGCTGAAGGGGCGCGACGCCGCGGGAAAGGCCCAGACGGGCACCGGCAAGACCGCGGCCTTCCTGATCACCGCCCTGGCGCGGATGCTCCGCAATCCGCCGCGCGAACCGAGACGGCACGGGACGCCGCGGACGCTGATCGTCGCCCCCACGCGGGAACTGGTGATCCAGATCCACAAGGACGCCGTCGATCTCGGCAAGTACTGTCCGTTCAAGAGCGTCGCGGTCTACGGCGGCATGCACTACGACCGGCAGCAGAGAGAGCTGGCGGGCCCCGTGGACCTGGTGGCGGCGACGCCGGGTCGCCTGCTGGACTACGCCCGCCGCGGGGTTCTGAACCTGGGAGAGGTGGAGGTCCTCGTGCTGGACGAGGCCGACAGGATGCTGGACATGGGGTTCATCCCGGACGTGCGCCGGATCATCCAGCAGACGCCGCGCAAGGAGAAACGGCAGACCCTTCTTTTCGGAGCGACGATCACCGGCGACATCGAACGGCTCGCGTCGCGATGGATGACCGACCCCGTCTCCGTCGCCGTGGACGTCGAGAAGGTGACCCCGGACGCGGTCCGCCAGATCGTCTACGTCGTGACCGTCCGGCAGAAACTGGCCCTGCTGCTGAACATCCTTCTGCGGGAGAAACCCGAGAGGGCGATCGTCTTCGCCAACCGGCGGGATCAGACCCGGCGCCTGGAGGAGAAGCTCCGGCGCTACGGAATCCGCTGCGCCTTGCTCTCCGGGGAGGTTCCCCAGAAGAAGCGGCTCCGCACCCTCGAGGACTTCCGGGAGGGCAGGATCAACGTCCTGGTGGCCACGGACGTCGCCGGCCGGGGGTTGCATGTCGAAGGCATTTCGCACGTCATCAACTACACGATTCCGTACGAACCGGAGGAATACGTGCACCGCGTCGGACGCACGGGACGGGCGGGGGCGGTCGGCACCTCGATCAGTTTCGCGTGCGAAGCGGATTCCTTCGCGATCCCCGAGATCGAGGAGTTGCTCGACGAACCCCTGAAATGCACCCGTCCCGACGACGAATGGCTGGAGATGCCGCCGCTGCCTCCCGGGGCGGAGGAACGGACGGCCTCCGCTTCCCCGGCCCGGCGGGTTCCGCGTCGCCGTTCCGGCGGACGCCGCCGTCGTTGACCGAGCGCATCCGCCGGCCGATGCGGCGGGAAAGGCTCGCGCCCGCCGCCCGCTTTCGCTGGGAATCCGCCGTTCGCAGATCCACCCGGAGAACGCGAGGAAAGGAGCGGATCCCGGATGAAACGCGGGATGGTCATCCTTGGAACCCTGATCATGTCCGCCCTGTCGATTGCGGCGAAACCGAATCCCTACTGCGTGACGGCCTTCGACTGGCGCCCCGGTGGACGCATGGAAGCCCTGGGCATGCCCGGGGGACTCGACGACTGGGAGGGCAGCCTGGGGTATTTCTGGGGCAAACTGGATCCGTACAACTTCGCCTGCATGACGAACCCGTCCTACCGGTGGACCCGCGGGGGGTACTCCCCCCGGATCCATGCCTACGACGTGGACACCGGGGAACATCGGGCGGAAGGCTACGTCTGCCTGGAATCGGGCCAGACC